>CAZWAL010000290.1:0-2501 GCA_964631905.1 uncultured Stakelama sp. | reverse complement strand
TTTCCGACAATCTTGCGGACAAAGCTCGCAAACTCGGCATCCCGCTGTTCGATTTTCGGAAAGGAGGCTGACCGATCAACGACCAACCGCGTCGCGCTGACAGCGAACGAGGCGAGCGCGCAGCACCTTTTCCTCCGATGCGGCGGACCGTGTGCGGTAGGCATCTGGCAAGGCGAAATACTCGGCTAGAGCCGTCGCCGCCTCGGCGAACTGCCGCGCACGCACCATCGCGCCGGTCAGCTTGTCCATATAATAGCCAAGTTGCCATTCGCCGGCTGCGTTCAGCGGCACGTCTTGGTCGATCGCCTGTCGGATAAGAGGTCCAAGCTTGGCGATTTTCTTGACGGCCGGCTCTGCTTCCACCGCTTTAAACATGCGGTTCGACAACTTCTGCATATGGTCATAATAATAGCTGACCCCGTCCTGCCGAGCATCCGCATCAGGGTCAGACCATGCTTTTCCCGCACTGAATATCTTGAGCTCACCGATCGGACGCATCGCCGCGCGATAATATTCGGGAGCCGGAATGACGCGGCTCAACGGCGAACCATCACTACTGCGACCGCGCGCCCGACTGCTATCGTGAACCGGATCGACGCCATCAGGCAAGGCGTCGCGGAAGTCCTCCCGCGCAAAACGGCCGAGCAGCCGCAACCTAGCACCGCGATCGATCTCCGTTTCGCCGATCAACGCGGTCAGGAAGCTATGGAGGTCTGCCGCGTGGTCGCCCGCTTGCCCCTCGCGTCCAGCGCGCGCCGCCTTTTCCAGCAGCGCAACTTCGCGCGCTGCAGCACCGATCCGGTCGGCGACCCAACGATCGGGATTGGCTACGAGCGAGCTGAGCACGATCCACAGGCGTTGGCGGACGAACTTGAGTTTTCCGTCGACCGTATCGGATCGATAATAGGCCTCGCCATAAGCACGGCAGGCTTGCTTGGAGTCGAGCTTCCAATTTCCAAAGGCAGATCCGGCTATGCTCTCGGGTACAAAACGCACAGAGACCGCCTTGTCGGCTTCAGCGGGATCATGCTCTAGCGGCATAAAGCCAGAGCTTGCCGCGAGATCTACAATGCCCGCAGCGGCAACCGCCAGCGCGTCGCGTTTTCCCTCCAGCCTCTCCACCGCCGTCTTGTAGCGGGTAGCGGTGATCAATTGCCGCCTGAAAGCATTCTCCGCTTGGAGGGTATGGTTGAGCTGGAACCTGTCATCGGCCCGGCTTCCGGGCTGGTCGAGCTTATTTGACAGGGCGCGCAGCCGCGTTTCTCGCCATTCATCTATGAAAGGGTAGCGGCCCTCCGCAATCGCTTTTTCTTCAAGTGCCTGCACCTTCTTGGCCGATGCACTCTCTCGCGCCGCAAGTCTCCCATGCTCAATCCAAGCTTTTATCGCCGCCTCAATCCAGACATGCCCCAACGCCGCCAACCCTTGCAGCCCATTGGGAAGCGCCGCGTCCTTCGTCGCCTCGACCGCGATACGAATGATATCGGCAAGACGCTCGCAGGCGTTCGCTTTGTCGAAAGCTTCCCAGCTCGCGTCCGCATCGACCGCCCAGGCGGGATTGAACGTCAGCCCCAGTGCAAGGCCCGCGTGTCGATCCTCATCGAAAATGTCGGCCGCAGCGAGAAGAGCCTCAGTTCGTAGAAGGATTTCAAATTCGTGCGCAGAACGTGGATATTGAAGAACTGACCCGAGCCAGAATCCTGGGCTCACCGGACCGCAGGCGAAGCTCGATCCCCCGCGAGTTCCGTCCTGGCTTGATCGGTCGATGTTCCCGTCGGGCTGGAGCGTTGCTTCTGTCTCGCTAAGCATCAGAATATCGAGGACGTCCGCAAATGCCGCATTCAGGGCGACCATGTCAGCGGCATTGCCGCCGGTATCTGGGTGCAGAAGCATGGCAGCCCTGCGGTAAGCGGCTTTTGCCGCAGCCAGATCCGCAATCGCCTTTGCATCAAAAGAATCGGAAAACCGGGGCCAATCGCTTTGTTGGAGCGCGAGCGGCGATGAACCGTGGGCAGGTTTCGGACGCGGCCGGACATAGAGTTCGTAGAGAGCGTCGAGCGCCCCTGCGGACTCGACTAAAAACCGCTCGATCGTGCTGACGAACGATGGCGCGAAGTCCCGCCGCCGCGATGGGTTGTTGAACTGTCGATAGTAGAAAAACTGCTCTTTGGCGTCGAAAAAGGCCTGCAACACCTCACTCGAAACCGCATTGAGCACTGCGCTCGCATCCGGACTTTTTCTCGTAATCGCCGTCATCAATCCCTGCCTTCCCCACCCGGTCTAAGTTGGTGGATGAAAACTGTCATCGCCTGATGTGAGCTGGCGCACGACAAAGGGAGCATCCGTCCAAAACCCTCTGGATCAGCCTGACGCCTCTCGGCCCCAACTGCGGGGAGCACCCCGCTCTCATAGCCGCATCCTTGGTCCAGGCCTCGGCCTTCCACGATCAACCCGTAAAGGGTCCGCTAAGCGGAGCTTGCGGCCGCTGGGCTAACGCCTGG
>CAZWAL010000289.1:1756-2522 GCA_964631905.1 uncultured Stakelama sp. | reverse complement strand
GGGAAGTCGGCTATATCGTCGATCGCTATCCCAAGGTGAAATTCGCCGCCACGCGCGAGCGCTGATCAGGCGATCAATGGACGACCCGGCCGAAACCGGGCCGTCCATCCCCCCTGTTAGAACTTGATCTGCGCGGTCACGTTCACCTGGCGCGGGTTGCCGTAATAGGCGGTTAGCACGCCTTCTGCGCCTAGCGTCGAGATGAAGTTCCCCGTCATCGCATTGCGATTGAACACGCCGGTATCGGGGTTCTGGCTCAGGAAGTTATAGCCAGCCACGATGTAGCGCTTGTCGAACAGGTTGCGGCCATGCAGCCCGATCGAGAAGGTTTTGTTCACGGTCCAAATCGCATTGGCATCGAACAGCGCGAAACCGGGCTGGTCGAGCATCGCGGTCGGCACTTCGAATTGCTGCGAATCGCCGCGATAGGAAACGGCGGCGCTCAGGTTCAGCGATCCGTCGTTGATCGGCACCAGATAGCTGATCGATCCGCTCGCGGTCCAATCGGGCGTATTCTGTACCGCGCGGCGATCTGCCACCTGAAGACCGCGCGCATCGATGTACGACTTGTACTTTGCGTCGAGATAGCCAGCCGTCCAGGCGAGTGTCAGCTGGCCGCCACTGACGCCCAGGTTACGCGCCAGAATGGCATTGCCTTCCAGTTCGATGCCGCGAATCTGCGCCTTGGCCGCGTTGGTGGTGATGCCCGCAAAGGTCTGAATGCCATTGACGACGACACCGATCGACCCTGGAATCTGCACATTCT
>CAZWAL010000289.1:0-1746 GCA_964631905.1 uncultured Stakelama sp. | reverse complement strand
GAATGGAAGGCCGACAGCGCGATGTTGAACCGGCGATCGAACAGCGATGCCTTATACCCGATTTCATAGGTGACCACGTCTTCGGGATCGAACGACAGGAAGTTGAAGATATCCTGTTGGTCCCCGCCCGCACCGTTGACGCCATTGCCGTTCAGATCGGGTGCCGCCGTGCCAACGCCGCGCGGGTCGAAACCACCGCCCTTGAAGCCTTCGGCGTAGCTTGCGTAAAATGTGTTGTTGCTGTTCGGCTTGAAGCTGACCGACACCTTCGGGGTGAACTGCTTGAAGCTCAGGCGACCACGGAAATCGGTTTGCCGCACGATCGGGTTGGTGGTGCCGCCGAAGAACGGTGAAGCGCCGAGATAGACATTGCGCTGGATCTGCGACCGGCGATTGTCCCACGTGTAGCGACCACCCGCCGATACGCTGAACATCTCGTTAAAATCATACGTGAAATCACCGAAGATTGCCGTCGTGTCAGTACGGACATTGCCGAAGGTCAGCGCGGTCACCGTGCCGGGCAGGCGCACGTCGAAGGTGGTGCGCGATCCGGCGTCGAGAAAATAAGCGCCGATCAACCCGTTGAAACCGCCGCTGTTCACCAGGAACTGGATTTCCTGGCTCAGCTGATAATTGTTGTGAAATGCGGGCACATCGACATCGACGGCAGGCAGTGCGTCGAAATCGATCGGCGTGCTGCTATCGTCCTGACGGTACGCGGTGATGCTGCGGAAGGTGAGCCAATCGGTCGGGCGCACTTCGCCGAAACCGGTGATGCCATAAGCCTCGACATCCTGTGCCGGGCTGTTCAGCCCGCCGCGCGTATCGAACACGTTGGGCAGCACCGGAATGCGCGATACCAGCCCGGGGATCAGCCGGTGGCCGCCGCGCGCATTGGTGCGATCGCGGGTGTAATCGCCGGTGATCCGGAAGAAGGCTTCGCTGCTCGGTTCGATCTCGATCGTGCCGCGGCCCGCCCAGATATCCTTGTTATAGTTTTCTTCTTGCGTGGTCAGGTTGGTGCCAAAGCCATCGCGGCTCAGCCGCGCGACCGCGCCGCCCACCTTCACCTTGCCGTCGAGCAACGGCACGCTGCCGCTGAAAATTCCGTCGGCCTGATTATAGCTGCCATAAGCGCCGCGCAGCGTCGCTGTCGGGTTGTCGGACAGCCGCTTGGTGACATACTTGATCGCGCCGCCAATCGTGTTGCGGCCATAGAGCGTACCCTGCGGGCCGCGCAGCACTTCGATCCGCTCGACTTCATAGATGTCGAGAACGGCCGCCTGCGGGCGGTTGAGATAGACGTCATCGAGATAGATGCCGACGCCTGCTTCGAAACCGGCGACCGGATCCTGCTGGCCGATGCCGCGGATGAAGGCCGTTAGCGTTGAGCTGGTGCCGCGCGACACTTCGAGCGTCACGTTAGGGGTGTAATTGCCAATATCGGTGATGTCCGCCGCGCCCGACTGATCGAGCTGTGCGCCCGAAAAGGTGGTGATGGCGATCGGCACGTCGATCGCACTTTCTTCACGACGGCGCGCGGTGACCAGAATTTCGCCGTCGTCCTCGGCCGGGCGATCAGCCTGAGTCGTCTCGGGGGCAGGGTCTGCCGACTGGGCGAAAGCGGGAGCCGCGACCAGCGCGCTGAGGGCTACCCCAAGCTGCAACAGGGTGCGGGCGGATGAATGGCGACGTGACATGATGTGTTCTCCCCTCCAGATTGACGCGCCCCTCTTGCGGGTTGAA
>CAZWAL010000288.1:0-2534 GCA_964631905.1 uncultured Stakelama sp. | reverse complement strand
CGCTTGACGATGCCGGGTTTCGCCAGGTGTTCGCGGGATCGCCGATCAAGCGGATCGGGCGGGATCGAATGGTGCGCAATTGCCTGATCGCGGCGGGCAATAGCGGTTCTGCGGTTTTGCTGACTTCCGTCATACGGCTGCTCGATGACGCGGCACCGGTCGTGCGCGGTGCGGCGGTCTGGGCGCTGGGGCAGCTCGATCCGACCATTTGGCACGTTGAACGATCGCGGCGACTTGGCGATGAGGGCGACCCGTCGGTGATCGCCGAATGGCTATTTGCCCCCGTCGCGCCGAGTGAGCGCGGCGATGCATGACGCCCGGTCAATCGGGCTGCCGTCGGGTTGGCGCGAATCGAGATGCGTCACGACAGGCGCTGCACTGCCGCGCGGGTAGAGATAGGCATCGAGCACACAGGCGGCGCTGGCGAATTGCAGCTTGCGCGCATTGCCTTCGCGCACATCGGCATCAGGCTGACCGAACAGCGACACAAGCGCGTTTGCGTCGCGCCCCAGCACGCGGTCGAGGCCGGCGCCGCCGCGACTGACGACTGGCACTGGCGTGGTATCGGGTCGGGCGGAGACAACGCTGCCGCTGGTGGTGCAGCCCGTCAGCGCGGTTGACATCGCGGTCACGATTACCGCCAGTTTCCGCTGCTTGCTGCCCATCATCATCGCGCCCACCCCTTCGACTGTTGCTGCCAGCCGAACCATGATCACGCCGTCGCGGCAAGCCCTGCATGCCTCGACCGGTCGCGCAGTGGTTGCGCATCGCCGCGCTGGCTTCTACCGAGCGCGAATATTCCACCGTTCGGAGAGCTGCGTGACCAACCCCCGTTATGATGTCGTCGCCATTGGCAATGCGATCGTCGATGTCCTTGCCCCGGCCGATGATGCGTTCATCGCGAGTGAAGGCATGGTCAAGGGATCGATGCAGCTGATGTTCTCACCCGCCGAGGCCGATGCGCTTTATGCCAAAATGGCGTCGGGCATCGAGGCAAGCGGCGGATCGGCGGCGAACACCGTTGCCGGTATCTCGGCATTGGGCGGCAAATGCGGTTTCATCGGTCAGCTGGCCGATGATCAGTTGGGCCAGGTGTTCGCGCATGATATTCGCGCGATGGGCGTTGCCTTCAACACGCCGACGCGCAGCGGCGAGCCGAGCACGGCGCGCTGCCTGATCTTCGTGACGCCCGATGGCCAGCGGACGATGAACACTTTCCTTGGCGCGTCGCAATTCCTGCCCGCCGCAGCACTCGATCATGCGATGATCGCCGACAGCGCGATCCTCTATCTGGAGGGCTATCTCTGGGATCCGGAAGAGCCTCGCGCTGCGATGCGCGCCGCGATCGATACCGCGCGCTCGGCCGGTCGGCGGGTGGCGTTCACCCTGTCCGACGTGTTCTGCATCTCGCGCCACGGCGCTGATTTCCGTCAGTTGCTGGCCGACGGGCTGGTCGACATCCTGTTCGCCAACGAAAACGAACTGACGGCGCTGGCCGAGAAGGAAGACTTCGAAGCGGCACTCGCGCTCATCGCGCCGCAGGTGCCGGTGCTGGTGGTGACGCGCAGCGAAAAGGGGGCGATCGCCCTGGCTGGTGGCGACCGTGCCGAAGTGCCCGCCGAACCGATCGACGCCGTCGTCGACACAACGGGCGCGGGTGATCTGTTCGCGGCCGGTTTCCTTCACGGGCAGGCGCAGGGGTTGGGGCTTGAGGCGTCGCTGCGGATGGGCGCGATCTGCGCGGCGGAGATCATCAGCCATGTCGGTGCGCGGCCGATGGTCGATCTGAAGGCGCTGATGGCGGAAAAGCTGGGTTAGGCCGATAGGCGTTTCTGCCTAAAAAAAGGGGCCGGGGAGATGATCCCCGGCCCCTTTTTTATTCCGTTTCGTGCCGATCAGGCGAGCGGCAGATCAGCCGGTGCTTCGACGATCCCCTTACCGACATGGCTCGCGCGGTAGCTATAGGCGAAATAGATCACCATTCCGACTGCACCCCAGGCCGGCAGTACCAGCATCGCCTCGAACGGCAGGTTGAAGAACAGGAAGATGCAGCCGGCAATCGTCGCTGGTCCCACCAGCCACAAGGCGGGCGTCTTGAAGCTGCGCTTGCGGTTCGGTTCGGTCTTGCGCAGCATCATCACTGCGATCGCGACCATCATGAACGCGTAAAGCGTGCCTGCATTGGCGATGTCGGCGAGCTTGCCGACTGGCAGGAAGGCAGCGGCAAACGCCACGGCACCACCCGTGAGCGCCGTCACGACATAAGGCGTCTTCCACTTCGGATGAATCTTCGACAGGCCTTCGGGCAGCAACCCGTCACGCGACATTACGAAGAAGATACGCGTCTGGCCGAACAGCAGGATCAGGATCACTGAAGGCAGGGCGATAAAGGCTGCGATACCAAGCAGATTGCCGATCGTGCCGAAACCGATCTGACGCAGCACATGCGCCAGCGCTTCGTTCGAGCAGACCAACGCCTGACTATATTGCGGCAACGCGCACTGGCGGGCGAGTTCTTCCGAACCGGCGGGGAA
>CAZWAL010000287.1:0-2539 GCA_964631905.1 uncultured Stakelama sp. | reverse complement strand
TCGACGGCGAAGTCCGCAAGGAATCGAACAAGATCTTCAAGAAGCAGGGCATCGAATTCCGCCTGTCGACCAAGGTCACCGGTGTGGCCGTCGACGGCTCCATCGCAACGATCACCGTCGAGCCCGCTGCGGGCGGCGCGGCGGAGACAATCACCGCTGACTGCGTGCTCGTCTCGATCGGCCGCCGCCCCAATACCGAAGGGCTGAACCTGGAAGCCGCCGGCATCACCCCCAACAAGCGCGGCCAGATCGAGATCGATCACAGCTTCAAAACGGGCGTGGCCGGCATCTGGGCGATTGGCGATGTCGTCCCCGGGCCGATGCTCGCGCACAAGGCCGAGGATGAAGGCATTGCGGTCGCGGAGAATATCGCGGGCCTCACCGGTATCGTGAATCACGATGTGATCCCCAGCGTCGTCTACACCTGGCCAGAAATCGCAGGCGTTGGCCTGACGGAGGAGCAGGCGAAGGAAAAGGGCGAGGTAAAGGTCGGCAAGTTCCCGATGATGGCGAACAGCCGCGCCAAGACCAACCACGAACCCGATGGTTTCGTGAAGGTCATCGCCGATGCCAAGACCGACCGCGTGCTGGGCGTCTGGATGATCGCCTCAGTCGCCGGATCGATGATCGCGCAGGCGGCGCAAGCGATGGAATTCGGCGCGACCAGCGAGGACATCGCCTATACCTGCCACGCCCACCCCACGCACGCCGAAGCGTTCAAGGAAGCGGCGATGGGGGTGACGGGCAAGGCGATTCATATTTGATCGGGTGGTTGGACGCCACGATCGTTTTCGGCAGAGGGAAGAGCCGTACGCGGTGCGCTGCCAGATGGGCTGAATCTGAGAGCTCGCGAAGCCGCTCGTGACGTCCGCAACCCTGTTACGGCTAGGTTGTCCGGTGCGCGATACGGCTAATGGGCTATAACGCCGTAACGGCTTTTTGGTCGCTCTTTGAGACCGGCAAGTTTATTTGTCATTGCGAGCAAAGCGAAGCAATCGAGGGGTGCCGAGCGCGTCCCGCTGGATTGCTGCGCTGCGCTCGAAATCACGGCTCAGTGTTGAGAGAATGACGTCTACAGCCCTGCCTCTACCGCCACCCGGATCATGTCGGCCGTTGTCGGGGTGCCCAGCCGGTCCATCAGGATCGCGCGGTGCATTTTTACGGTTTTTTCCGACAAGCCGAGCTCTGCTGCGATCTGTTTGTTGAGCAGGCCGTTGGAGGCGAGTTTCAGCACCTGCCATTGCCGCTGCGACAGCGTTTTCACCAGTTCGGCCGCGCGGATGCGGCGCAGGCTGGTGGGGGCAGGGGCATCGTCGTCGATCTCGACCTGCGAGCCGAGGAAATAGACCAGATCGTCGCCCTCGTCATAAATCGGCGCGACCAGCACAGCGTTGCGGAACGGGGTGCCATCTCGCTTGTAATTCAGAATCTCGACCAGCACGGGCTTGTGCTCGCGCACGCCTTTGCGGATTTGCTCGGACAGCCAGGGCTCGGTGCCGGGTCCGGAGAGGAAGCGGCAGTTGCGACCGATCACCTCGTTGCGCGGGTAGCCGGTGAGCGTGCAGAACGCATCGTTACACGCGACAATGGGGTTATCGGGATGGCGCGGATCGCTGATCACCGACGCGATGGGGCTCTGCTCGATCAAAGCGAGCATCCTGGGTTCGGGCGGATGAACCTCCTGCGTCGTCGTCATGCCTCTTCAACCTGCCGACGGCCTTGCGGATCGCGTGATAGCGATCGCGGACCGTGCGGACCCCTGTGAACGATCATGTAGGCGAACAGGTTGCGAAATGCCAACAGCGCGGCGGGGGAAACAATTTGTTGCAACAATTTCAAACAGGGGCCGGCCTGACCGGCGCGCTACGCTATGCGCCAGACCGCCCCCCATCCGGTGGCCGCTTGCTGGCATTGGCGGCAATGCCGATCACCTCGATGATCCGCCGCGCGACCTGCGCGCCGGCAGCTTCCGGGTCATAGCCCGGCCGACCGTTATCGTTGGTTTGGGGCGCGCGGGGTGCGGCGGGTGGCGCGGCATGCGGCGTGCCGCCTGGCTGGTTCGCGGTGCGCATCCGGGCAGCCATCGTCGCCATCATCGCGGTCGCGCCGCTAATCAGCATGCTGCGCCCGGCCGGCGAATTGGCGGTCGCGATCAGTGCCTCGCCCGTTTTGCGCAGTTCCTTGGGAATCTTGATCCCGGCGATCTCCTTGGGCAATTTGCCCTTCTTCGGTTTCGCCGTTTTCGACTCCTTCTTGTCTTTCTTCGCCATTCTGCTCTCCATCCGCCAATCACCGGCCTGCCGCGTGGGGCCCTAAACTCATGGTGTATGAAATAGGTAATACACTGAAATAGTACAAGGGCCAGCTTGTCCTTTCCCGGCATGCGACCCACGTTCAGACCCTGCTTGCCCGCTCCGAACAAATATGGAACAGATGCCCTCATGCTGACTCACATTTCCGTCCGCGGCGCGCGCGAGCACAACTTGAAGAACGTCTCCGTGGATATTCCGCGCGATACGCTCACCGTCATCACCGGCCT
>CAZWAL010000286.1:0-2557 GCA_964631905.1 uncultured Stakelama sp. | reverse complement strand
CGAACCGGTCGAGGAAATCGCGCAGCATCGCATTATTGTGCGCGGCGAAGCTCTCGAACCTCTCGAACGGATCGGGGATGCGGCTGAGCGGCTTGCCGAGATGCGCGGTCAGCATCGCCTGGTTAGGTACATTGTCCGGCACCTTGCGCAGCCCGTCCATATCGTCCGAAAACTCGATCAGGCGCGTCGGCGCGTCGGACATCGCCCGAAACGCGTGGCGCACCATCGTGGTGCGCAGCACTTCGTTGAAGGTGCCGATATGCGGCAGCCCCGACGGACCATAGCCCGTCTCAAAGATGATCGCCGCACCGTCTGGCTTGCCGTCCGGATAGCGTTTCAGCAGCTTGCGCGCCTCTTCATAAGGCCAGGCCTTTGAAGCGAGTGCAGCGGCGCGCAGTTCAGTCACAAGTTGCCCTTTCGTTCCCATATCGGCAGAGTTGGGGAATGGTCGTCTCTTTGCCCTATCCCGCGCTCCACGCAAGTCATGGCGGTATCTGGGTCGTCCGTGACGGCCAGACGCGGCAGGTCGGGCGGGGCGAGGCGATCCGGATTGCAGCGGATACGCCGGTGATCGTGCTCAACGCCGCCCTTGTCGGGCAACGGCTTGGCTATGCCGAATTGTCGGGGCTCGATGTGCTCGAGCTGTTTGCTTTCCTGCACCCGGCGCGCTTCATGGTACCCACCCCGCGCGGGCTGGCGCGCGCAGCGGGTCTGAACGAACCGGAGCGCGATGACGAAATCGCACCTTTCCTTGCGGCGGCGGCGGCGGCGCTCATTGCGCAGACGGCGGGCGAGTGGCCCGAGCGCGAAGGGGCGTGGACGGCGCTGCAGGCTCTGGCACGGCTGCGCTGGCCGTGGGTGCCATTGCTGACGGACAAGATCGCCAAGCCGGAGGCGGCCGAGCGCTGGTTGTTTTCCAAACTGCCCGAATGGAGCGAGGGTGCGCCCCGCCCCACCCCCCGGAGCATCACGATCGATCCGGCCGATACACAAGCGCGGCTGGCAACACTGACCGGCAGTACGGCGGAGCAACGTCCAGGCCAGCGCGCCTTTGCCGATGCCGCCGCCCATGCCTTTGCCCCGCGCATGGCGCGCGACGCGCCCAATCTGGTGCTGGCGGAGGCAGGGACGGGGATCGGCAAGACGCTCGGTTATCTTGCGCCCGCCTCGCTCTGGGCGGAGCAAGCGGGGGGCGCGGTGTGGGTGTCCACCTTCACCAAGACGCTGCAGCGCCAGCTTAGCCATGAAAGCGCGCGGCTGTTCCCCGATGCGGCCACGCGCAAGACAAAGGTGGTAACGCGAAAAGGGCGGGAGAATTACGCCTGCCTGCTCAATCTGGAGGATGCGCTGCAAGGCGGGTTTCAAGGGCGGGCGGCGGTGCTGGCGCAACTGATCGCGCGCTGGGCGGCCTATACTGTCGATGGCGACATGATCGGCGGCGATCTGCCCGGGTGGCTGCCGACGCTGTTTCGCCGGAACGGCCCGACCGCGCTGACCGACCGGCGCGGCGAGTGCGTTTATGCGGGCTGCCCCCATTACCGAAAATGCTTCATCGAACGCGCCGCGCGGGCGAGTGCCGATGCCGATATCGTGATCGCCAATCACGCCCTGGTTATGGTGAATGCCGCGCGCGGCCGCGAAACCGCGACCCGGCCGACCCGCTATGTGTTTGACGAAGGCCATCATCTGTTCGACGCTGCCGATTCGATGTTTGCCACCGCGCTGACAGGACAGGAGACGATCGAGCTTCGTCGTTGGGTGATCGGCCCGGAAACGACCGGACGCGGGCGGCGGCGGGGGCTGGCGGCGCGCCTGTCGGACGTGGCGAGCTATGATGAGGCGGGTGCGCGGGCGATTGCCGAGGCGGGCGATGCGGCGCGCGCTTTGCCCGCCGATGGCTGGATCGCGCGGCTGAACGAAGGGCAACCCTTCGGCGCGATCGAGGGGCTGCTCGCGGCGGTGCGCGGGCTCGTTTATGCGCGCGACGACAGCACCGAGGATGCAGGCTATGGCCTGGAAACCGAACTCGCCGAGCCTGATGCCGCGCTGATCGAGGCAGCGGCGGAGGCGACCCAGGCGCTCGATTCGCTGTATCGCCCGCTGGTGGCACTCGGCCGACGGCTCGAGGCGGTGCTTGAGGATGCCCCCGACTGGATGGACGGCCCGGCCCGCGCGCGGATCGAAGGGGCAATCGCGTCGCTCGGCTGGCGGGTTGATACGGTGGGGGCCTGGCTGGCGCTACTCGCGCGGATTGGCGGCCCAACCGATCCCGATTTCGTCGACTGGCTGGCGGTCGAACGCGTCGAAGGGCGCGAATATGATATCGGCGTGCATCGCCGCTGGCTCGACCCTACCCGGCCCTTTGCCGAAATCGTGCTGAAACCGGCCCAGGGCGCACTGGTCACCTCCGCCACGCTGACCGGCGGCGGTGCCGATCGTCAGGAAGGCTGGGCGGTCGCCGAAGCACGGACAGGCGCACTCCATTTACCGCGACCTGCCGTGCATTTCGAGGCACCAAGCCCGTTCGATTATGCATCGGCCGCCGAGGTGCTAATCG
>CAZWAL010000285.1:0-2637 GCA_964631905.1 uncultured Stakelama sp. | reverse complement strand
GGTGGCGATCCGCCGCGTCCATGCCCGCGCGATCACGCTGCGCACGCCGGAGCCCGCCGCATGACCCGACACCAGCCGCTGATCGCGCTGGTCGGCAATCCCAATGCCGGCAAGAGCGCGCTGTTCAACGCGCTCACCGGCGCGCGGCAGAAGGTCGGCAATTATCCCGGCGTCACGGTGGAGCGACATTCGGGGCGGCTTGCGCTGCCCGATGGTCGCCCGGTCGAACTGGTCGATTTGCCGGGTGCGTACAGCCTTGACCCCGGCAGCCCTGACGAACGCGTGACGCGCGATGTGCTGACCGGCACCCAGGCGGGGGAGCGCCTGCCCGACGCGCTGATCGTCGTCGTCGATGCGAGCAATCTCGATAATCACCTGCGCTTCACCCTGCAGCTGATCGCGCTCGGGCTGCCGGTGGTGGTGGCGCTCAACATGATCGATCTGGCGGAGCGCGACGGACTGCTACTCGATCCGGAACGGCTATCGGCCGAACTTGGCGTTCCCGTTGTACCGACCGTGGCGGTCCGCAAACGCGGCCTCGATGTGCTGAAAGATCAGGTCAGCGACATGATCGGCACTGGTGCGGCCACCCGGTTGCGGGCGAGCGATGGCAGCGTGCAGGACGATATCGTCACCTTGCAACGGCGCGCCCGGACGATCGCGATGGCGGCGACGATTTCCGAAACCCCCACCCGCCGCTGGACGCATGCCCTGGATGAAGTAGCGTTGCACCCGGTGTGGGGGATGATGCTCCTCGCGACGATATTGTTCCTGATGTTCCAGGCCGTGTTTAGCTGGGCGACGGTGCCCGCCGATTTGATCGATGGCGCATTCAGCGCGCTCGGCAACGCCATTACTGCGCGGTTCGGCGACGGATTTTTCGCGTCACTGATCGTCGACGGGGTAATCGCCGGCGTGGGCGCGGTGCTGGTGTTCCTGCCACAGATCATGATCCTGTTCTTCTTCATCCTGCTGCTCGAGGCGAGCGGATATATGGTCCGTGCTGCCTTCCTGATGGATCGGGTAATGGCGAGCGTCGGCTTGTCGGGGCGCGCCTTTATCCCGCTGCTGTCGAGCTTTGCCTGCGCGGTGCCCGGCATCATGGCGACCCGCACGATCGAGGATGAGAAAGACCGGCTGACGACGATCCTGATCGCACCGCTGATGACCTGTTCGGCGCGATTGCCGGTTTATACGCTGATCATCGCCGCGCTGATCCCCAATACCCCGGTGCTGCCATTCATCGGCTTGCAGGGCGTTGTGATGTTCGGCCTGTATGTGATGGGCGTGGTCGGCGCGTTCGTGGCGGCGCTCGTATTGCGCAACACGGTGACCAAGGGTGCATCATCGGGTTTCATGATGGAAATGCCAAAATACCAGCTACCGCGCGTGCGCGACGTGGCGCAGGGGCTGTGGAGCCGGGTGGTCATCTTCCTGCGCCGCGCGGGCACGATCATCCTGTATTCGACGGTTGCGTTGTGGCTGTTGCTGAGCTTTCCCAAACCGCCCGAGGGCAGTCCGATCTCGCCGGTCAATTATTCGGTGGCAGGGCGGATCGCCAATGGGTTGGCGGTGGTGCTGAAACCGATCGGGTTCGATCGCGACATTGCACTGGCGCTGATCCCGGCGATGGCGGCGCGCGAAGTCGCGGTTGCGGCACTCGCCACCGTCTATGCGATCGACAATCCGGACGGGGAGAGCGGGCAAAAGGCGCTCGCCGCCAATCTGCGCACGCATTGGAGCCTGCCGACCGCGCTCGCCTTTCTGATGTGGTTCGTGTTTGCGCCGCAATGCATTTCTACGATCGCCGTTACGCGGCGTGAAACCAACAGCTGGAAATGGCCGGCGTTCATGGTCACCTATCTGTTCGTGCTGGCATATGTCGCCGCCGGGGCTACATACTGGTCGGCAATCGCACTCGGTTTGTAGGAAAAAGATATGGCGGGCAGCGTCAACAAGGTGATCATCGTCGGCAATCTGGGCCGCGACCCCGAAAGCAAGACGTTTCAGAACGGCGGCAAGGTGGTGAACCTGCGCATCGCCACGTCGGACAGCTGGAAAGACAAGAATACCGGCGAAAAGAAGGAATCGACCGAATGGCATTCGGTGGCGATCTTCAACGAAGGTTTGGCCAATGTCGCCGAGCGCTATCTGCGCAAGGGCAGCAAGGTTTATATCGAAGGCGCGCTGAAGACGCGCAAATGGCAGGATGCCAGCGGCAATGATCGCTATTCGACGGAAGTGGTGCTGCAGGGCTTCAACAGCGTGCTGACGATGCTCGATGGCGCGCCGGGTGCCGGTGGTGGCTCGGGCGGTGGCATGGGTGGCGGTGGCGGCGACTGGGACGGCGGCCGCGATGATTTCGGCGGCGGATCCGCCCCGGCGCGCGGCGGCGGCAATCGCGGCGGTGGTGGTGGCGGCTTCGGCGGCGGTAACAGTGGCGGTGGCTTCCCCGACGATCTCGACGACGACGTGCCGTTCTGAGGGCTTAACGCCGCAACAGGAACACCGCATGTTCGGCGAGGAAATTCGCCGCCGCTGATGTCGTCCGTTTTCCGTCGGACAGGAACCATGCGCCTTCCACCGTCACCCCGCGTTCCTTCACGAACGCGCGGAAATCATCGACGGTGACGTGGT
>CAZWAL010000284.1:0-2639 GCA_964631905.1 uncultured Stakelama sp. | reverse complement strand
GTCGCCGGGCAGCGCCGGGGTCGGTAAGGCCAATATGTACCACGTTTTCGCGGCCTAGCGCCACGGACAATATAGGACGCGCCAGCGGGATTACCATTCCGCGCAGCCCCCCGCCTTCTTCGTCACGCCCCACGCGCCATGCCTGGTCGAGCTTTCGCGTCCCGTCTGCTCCTGCATCGCTCGCGTGGAGGAGCAGGTGCAGCTTGCCACTACGGGCCGCTTTCTCGATCCGCTCGCCCCCGACGACGATCGTGCCGGCGCGCGATTCGAGCCCGAGCCGGTCGAGCACGGCTTTTTCCAGCGCTTCGGCGATAGCGGCCGGCAGATCGGCGGGAATCGTGAACGCGCTGGTCTTGAACGCCCGTGCGAGGGCGCCCTTCAGCTTGCCCTTGGCAATCGCGGTTTCGAGTTCGCCGCGCGTCACGCCGATCCACGCGCCGCGCCCCGGAGCCTTGGCGCGCACATCGGGATGAATGACGTCGTCAGGGCCGAGCACCAGCCGGACGAGGTTTGCCCGCGCAGCCCGGTCGCCCGAGAGGATGCAGCGGCGGATGGGATCGGTCATGCGGCGGCGCTCCATTCACCCGCAGCCGTCACCCCGGACTTGTTCCGGGGTCCACCTTGCATCATGAAATGGTCATGAGAGATAGGCTGCCGACCGTGTACATTCTTGCCAGTGGTTTCAACGGCATACTGTACACCGGTGTCACGTCGGACATACTTGCCCGTATTGTTCAGCACCGAGATGGCACATTGGGTGGTTTCACCAAACGTTACGCCGTCAAGCGTCTCGTTTGGTTCGAGACTACGAGCACCATGGATGCTGCTATCGCTAGTGAGAAACGCATCAAAAAATGGCCGCGGCAATGGAAGATGAATTTGATCGAGCGCGATAATCCCACTTGGGATGATCTCGCCGTAACCCTCGGGTTGCCGCCAATTATGACACCTTGACCCGTCACTCCGGACTTGTTCCGGTGTCCACCGGGCCGCAAAAACTTCCGACGCAGCTAAAGCGGCACCGTGGACCCCGGAACAAGTCCGGGGTGACGGAGCAGTGGACAGCGCTGGCCGATCCGAAAATCGTACCGGTCGATGGCCTCTTGCAGCTGTCTGAAACCCTAACGCCTCATCGTGGGGGAACCGCATGCGCGTCCTCCCCTGGCGTCGAAGCAGGCACGGGGCGATCGGCGATCAAGATGCCGGCCGCGCCGTAATTCTCGGTCGATACTTCTTCGATCACGATTTGCACCGCATTCGGGTTCTTGCCGAGCCGATCGACCAGCGAGCGGGTCACGTCAGCGACGATCCCCGCTTTCTGATCGCGCGTGGCCGTGCCCGAAATGCGGATGCTGACGAATGGCATCAGGCGTCCTCGCCCTCCGCTGCGTCGGCTGGTGCCGCTTCTTCGTCCTCGAACCAGTGCGCACGCGCGGCCATGATGATCTCATTGCCCTGGTCTTCACTCAGACCATATTCGGCGAGCACACCGCCCTTGTCTTCGGCGCGACCCTCGGGACGCTTGCTGTCGCTGTCGGCGCGGCGGCGCTGTTCCTGGCGCTTCTTCTGCACCAGTTCGTCGGTCGCCAGATCAGCGAGATCGTCGAGCGTCTTGATGCCCGCCTTGCCGAGCGTGACGAGCATGGCCTCGGTAAGATGCGGCATCGTGGCGAGTGCGTCCTCCACGCCAAGCTCCCGGCGCAGCGTGCGATTCGCTTCTTCGCGGCGCTCGAGTGCCTCGGTCGCGCGGCTCTGCAACTCGGCGGCGAGGTCTTCGTCGAAGCCTTCGATCGACGCGATTTCGTCCACCTCGACATATGCGACTTCTTCCAGTGCTCCAAAGCCCTCGGCCACCAGCAGCTGGGCCAGCGTCTCGTCGACGTCGAGCTCGTTCTGGAACATTTCCGACCGCTCGACGAATTCCTTCTGGCGCTTTTCGGACGCATCGGCCTCGGTCAGAATGTCGATCGCCTTGCCGGTCAGCTGCGACGCGAGCCGGACATTCTGGCCGCGACGGCCAATCGCGAGGCTCAGCTGATCATCGGGCACAACGACCTCGATCCGATCCTCTTCCTCGTCGATCACGACGCGGCTGACACTGGCGGGCTGGAGCGCATTGACGACAAACGTTGCAGTGTCGGGCGACCAGGGAATGATGTCGATCTTCTCACCCTGCATTTCCTGCACCACCGCCTGCACGCGGCTGCCCTTCATGCCGACGCACGCGCCGACCGGGTCGATCGAGCTGTCATGCGAAATCACGCCGATTTTCGCGCGCGAACCCGGATCACGGGCAGCAGCCTTGATCTCGATGATGCCGTCGTAAATCTCGGGTACTTCCTGCGCGAACAGCTTCTTCATGAAATCGGGGTGGGCACGGCTGAGGAAAATTTGTGGGCCCCGGTTCTCGCGGCGCACGTTCAGGATCAGCGAGCGGATACGGTCGTTCACGCGCACCACTTCGCGCGGAATCTGCGCGTCGCGGCGGATGACGCCTTCGGCGCGGCCCAGATCAACGACGACATGGCCGAATTCGACGCGCTTGACGACGCCGGTGATGATCTCACCCACGCGGTCCTTGAACTCTTCGAACTGACGCTCGCGCTCGGCATCGCGGACCTTCTGGAAGATCACCTGCT
>CAZWAL010000283.1:0-2681 GCA_964631905.1 uncultured Stakelama sp. | reverse complement strand
AATTCCTGTCGGACACGCGCGGCACCGGCATCATGAACCGGCTGTTCGAGAAATATGGCCCCCACAAGGGCAAGATCGAAGGCCGCAAGAACGGCGTGCTGATCTCCAACGGATCGGGCGAGGCCAATGCCTATGCGCTCGGCCCGCTCGAAGAACGGGGCATCATGATGGTCGCCCCCGGAGAGGCGCTGTATGAGGGCATGATCATCGGCGAAAACGCCAAGACCGACGATCTCGAAGTCAACCCGATGAAGGCGAAAGCGCTCACCAACTTCCGCGCCAGCGGCGGCAAGGATGATGCGATCCGCCTGACCCCGCCGTGGCGGCTGACGCTGGAACAGGCGATCGCGTACATCGACGATGACGAGCTGGTCGAGGTGACGCCAAAGTCGATCCGGTTGCGCAAGCGGTATCTGGACCCGCACGAGCGGAAAAAGGCGAGCCGGGCGAAGGTGGCGGCTTAACGGTGGGCGGGGCGGTTCAGGCCGCCCCCATCGCCACCATGATCGCCCATTCCTCCGCACTCACCGCACACACCGACAGCCGCGATTGACGGAGCAGGGCCATGCCGGCCAGCTTGGACTCGGCCTTGATCGCGGCGAGCGTGACGGGCTTGGCGAGCGCGCGGACCGGCTCGATCTGAACCGAGGCCCATTTGCCGTCCTCGCCGTCGGGCTGCCAGGCGCGCGTCACGCGGACGATGCCGACGACTGCCTTGTCGCTGACGCTGTGATAGAAAAATGCCTCGTCGCCCACGGCCATCGCGCGGAGGTTGATGGCGGCGCTGTGGTTGCGCACGCCGGTCCATTCGGTGTGCCCTTCGGCCACCAGATGCGCCCAGCCATAGCTTTCGGGCTCCGATTTGATCAACCAACAGGCCATCGATCCTCCCCTTTGTGCTGCCCACCGCGCGGGCACCGAGCTAAACGCGCGATGAACATCCCATTCCGGTACAGTTCAGCGCGACTCGCCTAACGATTGCAACAGGCTCTCCATGCAGCGCGTTGGTGCCGGGTGTCGGGCTGGTTGAGAAGAGGAGTTGGGACATGAATGCAATGATGAAGAAAGCCGGCCTTGGGCTCGCCCTTGCCGCCACCGCGCTCGCCACCGCCGCCCCGGCAGAGGCGCAGCGTTATTATGGCCGCCACCGCGGTGACAATGGCGGCGCGGCCGTCGTTGCCGGGATTGCCGGTCTGGCCATCGGCGCGGCAATCGCGTCGAACAACAATGATCGCTACCGTGACCGCTATTATTATGATCGCGGCTACCCTGCGAATTACGACTATAACTACTACAATAATCACGGTTATTATCCGGACGATGGCTATTATGCCTATAACTACCGGCCGCGCTTCAACCGCTGCCGCGTCGTGCGCCAGTGGGACCCCTATTATGGGCAGCCGGTGCGCATCCGCGTTTGCCGCTAAGGGCTGAGATGATTGGGATCGGGGCGGTGCGTATCGGGCGCGCCGCCCCGGTTGCGTTCAGGCTGGCATTTTGCGCAGGCTTCCGCCAAAGCCCGTCGCCATGAGCGATACACCCCCCGATCGACTATCGTCGAACCCGCGCAGCCCGTTTTTCGATCAACCCCTGCTCGAACGCGGCATCGGCATCCGCTTCAAGGGCCTGCAGCGCCACGATGTTGAGGAATATTGCCTGTCAGAAGGCTGGATCCGCGTCGCGCTCGGCAAAAAGGTCGATCGCCACGGCAACCCGCTGACGCTGAAGCTGTCGGGCGAGGTCGAGGCATGGTTCGAACGCCCGGCGGACGGGGCCGAAGATGCGGGCGACGCGGCGGCGGATTGAGGGCTTAGGTGCCTAGTGCACGAACCGCGCAACCACGTCGCGGTAGCTGCGGCTCACCTTCACCTGCGCGCCTGAACCCAGCACGAGGAAGCATTCGCCATTGGTGTGAGGCTTCACTTCCTTGACGAGATCAAGGTTCACGATCGTCGAGCGGTGAACACGCTGGAAGCGGCGCGGATCGAGGCGTTTTTCCAGATCCTTCATCGTCTCGCGCAGGATCAGCGTGTTGTCGCTGGTCTTGATGCACATATAATCGCCCGCGGCCTCGACGCTTTCGATCGTGTCGACGTCGACCCGGAAAATCTGGCCGCGATCCTTGATGTTGATCAGCTTTTCAAAGCGGTTGGCCGATAGCTGATCGCCATCATGCATATCGGCTGCGGCATCGGGGGCGACTTCGGCAAGCACTTCCTTCAGCCGATCGACCTCCTCCGCCCCGCGTTTTTCGGCGAGGCGCTGGCGAACGCGGTCGAGCGTATCGGCCAGCCGCGCTTCCTCCACCGGCTTCATCAGATAATCCATCGCCTGCGCTTCGAACGCGCGGATCGCGTGATCGGAATAGGCGGTGACGAACACGAACAAGGGTGGCTCGACCTCCATCAGACCCTGCACGACCGAAAAACCGTCAAATCCGGGCATCTGGATGTCGAGAAAGACCAGATCGGGTTTGTGCGTCTTGATGCTGCGGATCGCCTCGCGGCCATTCACGCAAGTGTCGATTATCTCGACATCTGCGTGCGCCTCCAGGCGCAGCTGCATGCCTTGGATGGCGAGTGGTTCATCATCTACCAGGATCGTTCGGATCGTCATGCGGCCTCTTTCGTCGGTTCCTCGAGCTGGAACGGAATGTCGATCTCTACCCCAAAGCCGCCCCC
>CAZWAL010000282.1:0-2794 GCA_964631905.1 uncultured Stakelama sp. | reverse complement strand
ACTACAACCACAATATCGATACCTCGCCGGAAAATTACGGCAACGTCATCACCACGCGGACTTTCCAGGATCGGCTCGATACACTGGATCATGTCCGCGCGGCGGGGATCAATGTGTGCTGCGGTGGGATCGTCGGCATGGGGGAAACCCGTTCGGATCGCGTCGGCTTCGTCCACGCGCTGGCCACACTGCCGCGCCACCCGGAAAGCGTGCCGGTCAACGCGCTGGTGCCGGTGAAGGGCACGGTGCTGGGCGATATGCTGGCGGATACGCCGTTGGCGAAAATCGACGATATCGAGTTCGTCCGCACCGTGGCGGTCGCGCGGATCACGATGCCGCTTAGCATGGTGCGGTTAAGCGCAGGGCGCGAGAGCATGAGCGAAGCAACGCAGGCTTTGTGCTTCATGGCAGGCGCGAATTCGATCTTCACCGGCGACAAATTGCTCACCACCGGCAATCGTGGCGACAGTGCAGACGGTGCGATGTTCGAAAAGCTCGGCCTGCGCCCTATGGAGGGTGAGGAGCCGATGCGGGCGGTGGCGGCGGAATGATCGCTGCGCTGGTCCTGCTCGTTGCAGCAACGCCCGCAGAGCCTTGCGACAATGCGATCTCGCAGTCAGCGATGACGATGTGCGCGGCCGAAGACTATAAGCGCGCCGATGCCGCACTGAACGCGCAGTGGAAGATCACCATGGCCAAGGCCAAGGCGCGGGACATTGAGAGCCCGCCGATGACCGTATCCGAACGCCGTTATGCCGATGGACTGCTCGATTCCCAGCGCGCCTGGATCGCCTATCGTGATGCGCAATGTGCGGCTGAATCGCTTGAAATGCGCGGCGGCAGTGCCCAGCCGATGCTCCTTTACGGATGCAAAGCCACGATGACGCGGGAGCGTACGAAGTGGCTGAAAGATTTCGTGGAACAGTTGTGATCCGTCAGCTTATCGTGGCGCTCATGCTGGTTATCGCCGCGCCGGTGTTGGCCCAGCCTGCTACCCCGGGCACCCCCATCGTCATCGGCCAATCCTATCGCCTGCCCTCGGCGGTGATGGGCGCGGATCGTACGCTCAACATCTGGCTGCCGCCGGGCTATGCGACCAGCGGCAAGGCCTATCCGGTGCTGTATCTGCTCGATGGCGGGGTTGAGCAGGATTTCCAACATATTACCGGACTGGCGCAGCTCGGCACGATCGTCGGCACGACGCAGGATGTGATCGTGGTGGGGATCGAGACGGTCGATCGCCGCAATGAACTCGCCTTCCCGACGAGCGATGCCAAGATGAAAGCGGATTATCCGACGGCGGGCCAATCGGCGCGGTTTCGGCGGTACATTGCCGATGAGATAAAGCCCTGGGTCGCAGCGCATTACCGCTCCAATGGTGACGACGGCCTGATCGGCGAATCACTTGCCGGGCTGTTCGTGGTCGAAACCCTGCTGCGTGCGCCGGCGCTGTTTGATCGCTACATCGCGATCAGCCCCAGCCTGTGGTGGGACAATGAATCGCTCACCGCGCTGGCGCCGGGTCTGCTCCGGGCTGGCGACGCCCAGAAACGCTGGCTGTGGCTGACAGTAGCGGATGAGAAGGGCATGGGCGTCGATGGTTTCGCTGCCGCGCTGAAGGCCAGCGCCCCGCCGTCGCTCGACTGGACCTATGCCCCGCGCCGTGACGAAACGCACGCGACGGTCTATCACGGCGCCGCGCTGGCGGCGCTGCGGGCGCTGTATCCGGTGGTGGGGACGTGATGATGCGGGGAAATGGGCAGTTGGATGCCGACATCGTATCGAGACGAGCGGTCAGCACTCAAACTCGTCACCCCGGACCTGTTCCGGGGTCCACCACGCGTCAAACGATCGCATCACGGGTGGAGACGTGGACCCCGGAACAAGTCCGGGGTGACGGTAAGGGGGCCGTTAAATGAAGGTGCGCATTCGCCGCGCCTCGATATTTTTTGCGCTCGGGTCAGCGATTTATTGGGAAGCTGTGAGCGCGTTCCTCGGCATCATCAACCCGCTGGCCGGACTCGACGTAGCGCCGTACTGGATGGTGGCGCTGGCCAATAGCGCGCCAGCTGCGCTCTATGCCGCCATCGCATTAATTTTTTGCCATTGGCTCGCGCGCCGGGTCATTAGACAGGCACAAGAGAGGCCACATTCCTGATGCTTAAAAAAATCCTCGTCGCCAATCGTGGTGAAATCGCCTGCCGCGTGTTCCGTACCGCCAAGCGGATGGGGCTGCAGACGGTTGCGGTCTATTCCGATGCCGACGCGCGCAGCCCGCATGTGCTGATGGCTGATGAGGCGGTTCGGCTCGGACCGGCGCCTGCGGCCGAGAGCTATCTCAAGGCCGAGCTGATCCTGCTCGCGGCCAAGGAAACTGGCGCGGATTGCATCCACCCTGGCTATGGCTTCCTCTCCGAACGCGAGAGTTTTGCGCGGGCGTGTGCCGATGCCGGAATCGCCTTTGTCGGCCCGCCGCCGGGCGCGATTGCGGCGATGGGCGACAAGATCGAATCGAAGAAACTCGCCAAGGCGGCGGGGGTCAATGTGGTCCCCGGGTTCCTGGGCGAAATCGCCGATACGGACGAAGCGGTTCGCATCGCCAAGGACATCGGCTTTCCGGTGATGATGAAGGCCTCTGCTGGCGGCGGCGGCAAGGGGATGCGGCTGGCCTATAGCGAGCAGGATGTGCGCGAGGGCTTTGAAGCGACCAAGCGTGAGGGGCTGGCGAGCTTCGGCGACGACCGCGTGTTCATCGAAAAGTTCATCGAAAGCCCGCGCCACATCGAAATCCAGC
>CAZWAL010000281.1:0-2806 GCA_964631905.1 uncultured Stakelama sp. | reverse complement strand
GATTGAGCTGTTTGGCGACGCCCCGCGACCGCTTCACCACCGCGGCGATATCGGCGCTGATCCCTTCGGCGATCAGCCCGTAATCCTTGGCGTGCTGCATGTAATGATAGATTTCAGCGGACCGCAGCAGCGCTTTGGTTGGGATGCACCCCCAATTGAGGCAGATGCCGCCAAGCAGCTCCCGCTCGACGATCGCGACCTTCAGGCCAAGCTGGCTGGCCCGGATCGCCGCGACATAGCCGCCGGGCCCGGAACCGAGAACGATGAGATCAAATTGGTCAGCCACAACTATCTCCTGGGGAGGGAGGACAAGGGTAAAGCGGTGCGATCAGACAAGGGGGCCATCGACTGGGCGGGGTCTGCCATCGGGCCCCATCGATACGAGCGTGAACTGGCCGCGTGCGGCTTGTTCGGTACCGTCGCCATGCCGGTCACGCCGCCAGCATTCGACCGCGATCGTCATCGACGTTCGCCCGACCGCCATGATGTCGGCATAGAAACTCACCTCGTCGCCGATCGTGACCGGCGCGGTGAAGCTGAATCCGTCAGCCGCCACGACCGGTGCCTGCCCCCGGCAGCGCTGGGAAGCGACCGACCCTGCCGCGAGCGCCATATGCCCCATCAGCCAGCCGACAAAGATCGAGCCGTAGGGATTGGCATCCGTTGCCATTGCCGTGGCGCGGATCGCCGGCACGCGGTTAAAGGGCTGATCAGGCATCTGAACCCACTAGCGCCCAGCCTGATTCGGGTGCCATGCTGTGGCCGAACGCTTGCGCAATCCAAAGGCGGGCCATGCCTTCCAGTTCACGTGACCAATCAAGTGAACCGGCATCACGCGCATCAAAACCGATATCGCGCAGCAGCTGCAACACCATCGCCTTGGCTGCTGCATCGTCGGCCGCCACGAACTGCAGCGGCTTGATCGATCGCGACGGCGCGTTCGCCATGACGGCCGAGCCAACCTGGTTCAGCGCCTTAACCACGATCGCATCGGTCTTGCCTTGCAACAGCCGTGCCGCTGATTGATCGGGCGCGACGAGCGGCGCGAGGTTGTTCATGAAGTCATAGGGGTTGATCGGATCGACCAGTATTTTGCCAGTGATCGGCCCCATCGCCGCCAGCGCGCTATCCACAGCATCCCAGCTAATCGCGAGGATGATGATGTCCGCCCAGCCAGCCGCGTCGGCGATCGAACGCCGGGCGATGCCATCACCTCCGGCATGTTTCGGATCGGACAAGTCGCGCACGCCATAGACGACATCATGTCCTGCCGCTGCGATATTGGGAGCGATTGCCCCGCCCACGCGACCCATGCCGATCACAGCGATTTTCATCAGCCTACTCCTGTCTATTCGGGTCGCGTGGCTCGCACCGACTGCGCCTTTTCTGCCGCTGCATCAGAGGCGCGGTCCGTCGCCCAGGCGTCACGCATCTGGGGATAGCCCATGCCAATGATGAAGGCGATCGCGACGTAATCGATGATCCAGATTTCCGCGCGCGCCAGCGGCACCGCCCAGGCCGCCGCTGCCGCCATCACGATCGACACGATGATGCCGATCGCCACATACATCAGCTCGATCGCAAAGCGCATCGCCGCCGCCTCAGGCCAGCAGGCCGAGCGGGTTTTCGACCAGCGCCTTGATCGCCTGCATCAGCTGCGCGCCGTCCGCGCCGTCGATCGCACGGTGATCGAAGCTGCCCGTCACCGACATCACGGTCGCAATGCCGAGCGCGCCGTCGATCACATAGGGCCGCGCCTCGCCCGCACCGACCGCGAGGATCATGCTCTGCGGCGGGTTGATGACAGCGTCGAATGCCTTGATCCCGAACATGCCCATGTTGGAGATGGACGCGGTGCCGCCCTGATATTCGGCTGGCTGCAGCTTGCCGACCTTGGCGCGAGCGGCGAGGTCCTTCATCTCGGTGGCGATTGCCGACATGCTCTTGTTCGCCGCATCCTTGATGATCGGGGTAATCAACCCGCCGGGGATCGACACCGCCACCGCAATATCGGCGCGGCTGTAGGTGACAAGCTGATCGCCGAGGAAGGTGACGTTGCACTTGGGCACCTGGATCAGCGCGACGCCCAATGCTTTGATCAGCAGATCGTTGACCGACAGCTTTACCCCGCGCGGCTCGAGCGCCTTGTTGAGCTCGCCGCGCAGCTTCAGCAGCGCATCGAGCCGGATATCGACCGTGAGATAGATATGCGGGATCGTCGATTTCGCCTCGGTCAGGCGCCGCGCGATCGTTTTGCGCATGTTCGACAATTTGTCGATCTGGTGCGGGATCGTATCGTCCCATGCGACGGGGGCTGCTGGGCGCGGGGCTTCGGGTGCGGCCGGGGCAGCGGCACTCGTTGTGGGCGAGGCAGAAGCAGCGGCGCCGGAACCCGCCGCCTCGACATCCGCCTTGATGATCCGTCCGTTCGGCCCCGTGCCCGACAGCGTTGCGAGATCGACGCTTTTCGCCGCCGCGATCCGCCGCGCGAGCGGGCTCGCGTTGATGCGATCGCCTGAAGCGATCGGGGCAGCGGCAACGGGCACAGCAGCGACGGGCGCAGGTGCAGGAGGCGCCGGCGTAGGTTCGGGTTTGGCTTCGGACGGCGCAGCCTCCGCCTTGGGTGCCACTTCCTTGGGTGCTGCCTTCGGGGTCGCAGCCTCCCCTTCCTGCGTCAAAATGGCGATAACCGTGCCGACCTTCACATTGTCAGTCCCCTCGGCCACCAGAATCTCCGAGATTACGCCTTCATCGACCGCTTCGAATTCCATCGTCGCCTTGTCGGTCTCGATTTCGGCCATCAGGT
>CAZWAL010000280.1:0-2842 GCA_964631905.1 uncultured Stakelama sp. | reverse complement strand
GAAATGGGCGAGCGCGTGATCGCGGTGGTGCAGCCGGTCGACATGGCCGAGGCGGGGGATAGCTTCGCCGCCGAACTCACCGCCTGGTGCCGCGCCGAGCTGTCGGGCGTCAAAACCCCCCGCCAGATCGATTTCGCCGCCGAGCTGCCGCGCGCACCGACGGGCAAGCTCTACAAGCGGCTGTTGCGTGATCGTTATTGGGGTGAGATGAGTTCGAGGATCGTCTAACCCTTACCGTCACCGATCATGTCGCCGATGTGAAGCTGATCCGCAGCGACAAGATGAATGCGCTCGATCCGGCGATGTTTCAGGGCATTGCCGATGCGATCGCGCAGCTGGCCGAGAGCAAGGATGTCCGCTGCGTCGTCCTGTCAGGCGAGGGGCGGGCCTTCTGCGCGGGGCTCGATATGGCGAGCATGGCAAGTGGCGGCACCGGCACGTCGCTGGCAGATCGCACCCACGGCGACGCGAACCTGCCGCAGCATGTCGCCTGGGGCTGGCGGACGCTGCCGATGCCGGTGATTGCGGCCGTCCACGGCGTGGCGTTCGGCGGTGGCTTCCAGATCATGTCGGGGGCTGACATCCGCATTGCTTCCCCCCACACCCGCTTTGCCATCCGCGAAGTCTATTGGGGGCTGGTGCCCGATATGGCCGGTATCGCGCTGTGGCGCGGCATCGCGCGCGATGATGTGCTGCGCGAGCTGACCTATACCGCGCGCGAGTTCGAAGGCGCAGAGGCGCTGGCGCTCGGCTTCGTGACGAAACTTGCCGACGATCCCTGGGCGGAAGCCATGGCGCTCGCCAAGCAGATCGCCGCCCGCAACCCGGAAGCGGTGCGCGGATCGAAAAAGCTGTTCAACCTCCAACCCGATCTCGACAGCGCCGCGATCCTGCAGGCCGAAAGCGACGTGCAGTTGGGCGTCATCCGCCGCCCGAACCAGATCGAACAGGTGATGGCCAACATGGAAAAACGCGCGGCGGTGTTCGCGGACTAGGCCCTGAACGCGTCAGATGCATCGACCTCGGTGCGCGGACTGAACGGCAGAAATTCGTGGACAGCGGACATTGACGGAAATTCTATCGGCGGTGCTTGACCACAAATCCAAGCCCTGCTGCAACCAGCGCGGTCAACAGGATGGCTATCCAAAGATCAGCGCCAAGCGCCTTCAACACTGAATACAGCGTGACGCCCAACACCGCAGCTGCATACTGCCAGCCGTTTTCGCGCAAGTCCTCCATGAACGTAACATTACGTTTCCGCATCGTTGTACTCCGCGCCATACCAACACACTTTATCCTTGATATGATCACGACGGCAATATCTGCAATTGGCGAAAGCGAAATGGCGGCTTTATGAGCATGATTTCGCCTCTACCAACCTTGGAGTTGGTTTGAGATCGTCCGGTTGTACCCGCTCTTTGACAACCGAATGAAGCGCTGACCTTGCGTCAGCAAAAGGCTCGCCCAGCTCTCAAAGGACTGGCCTGTTTTTTTCAAACAGGTCATCACTTTCATCACTTTCCGCCGGGCAATACGCGTCGATCAGGCGCCCCGAGCGCGAAACCCTTCCAGCGCCGCGCGGTACTCATCGGGCAGGGCGGTCAGGCCGCCTTCGCTGCTCATCACCACCACGGTGTCGCAGGTGGCGATCGGCACGTCATGCTGGAACGCGGTCGACAGGATCGTCCAGCTGCGGGTGCCGATCTGGCCAATGCCGCTCGCCACGACGACATCGGCGGGGAAATGCCCCTCGCCCAGATAATTGATGATCACCTGCGCGACGAGCCAGCGCCGGTCGCGCCAAGCGTCCAGCCCGGTCGCCTGGTTGAACTTCACCCGCCCGCTTTCGAGGATCGCGGCCATCCCGACATTGTTGATATGGCCGAGCACGTCGAGGTCCTGAAACCGGGTCTGGATGATCTCGCGGTGCGGGTATGCCTCGGCTGACAGCCGCCAGGCTTCGGGACGGGCCATTAGGTGAGCGCGCTCACAGGCCGCTGGCGAACATGTCGATCTTGCCCAGCGGCACGCCCTTCGTCCGCAGGATGGCGTAAGTGATCGAGGCATGGAACGCGATGTTTGTCGCCGCGAACACGCTCACCCAATGCCCCGCGGGCAGTGTCGGCTCCATCGTTTCGCCGAGCTGCACCGTCAGCGGCACATCCTCACGGTCTGCGAAATGCTCGGGCGTCAGTGTTGCCAGAAACGCCTTGGCCTTGACGATGGCGGCCTGAAATCCGGCAACATCGAGGTCAGCGGTAATCGCCTCCGGCACCGGCAGGCCGGCGGCACGTGCAGGCCAGGCTTGCGCGAAATTGACGACAACCATTACCTGGAAGCCCAGCGGATGCATGTCCTCCGCCAGCCGCCAGCCGAGCATGTCCCGCTCGCTGAAGCCATTCGCCGCAGCAAAGGCCGAACCCTTGGTGAGCAGATGGGCGGCAGTATCGAGGTGACGGCGGAACAGGTCGACAAAGGTGAAGATGGAGATGGTCATGAATGTTCCTGAAGATAGTTATAGTGCACGAAACCAATTACCTACCCGTCACCCCGGACTTGTTCCGGGGTCCACCGTTCCTCATGTGTGCGTATCGGTTCGTTTGCGGTGCCGTGGACCCCGGAACAAGTCCGGGGTGACGGTTTGGGGTGGTGGCAATTGGGCAACTTCCCCACCGCGAGAACTTTTATCGTGGCGCCATCCGGATCGCGCCGTCGAGCCGCACGTCCTCGCCGTTGAAGTACCCATTCTCGATCATCGTCATCGCGAGATGGGCATATTCCGGCGCAAGGCCGAGCCGCTTGGGGAAGGGGACGCTGGCGGCGAGCGCTTCCTTCACCTGTG
>CAZWAL010000279.1:0-2847 GCA_964631905.1 uncultured Stakelama sp. | reverse complement strand
CCATCTGGCGCTTCACGCGGCTGCGGATCTTCTTTTCGACCTGCAGCACGCCGAGCTCGCCCTCCATAAAGGCGAACACCATTTCGAGGCGCTTCTGCGGATCGCTTTCAATCAGCAGCGATTGCTTGTCGGCGACTTTCACCTGGATATTGGCGGCGATTGCATCGGCAAGTCGCGACGGATCGTCGATTTCGCCGAGCTGCACGGCGGTTTCGGCGGGCAGCTTGCGGTTGAGTTTCGCGTAATTTTCGAACTGGTCGACCACGGAGCGCATCAACGCTGCCATATCGCGCGACATCTCGGGCGCGTCTGCGCCCTCCGCTGGTTCTTCGGCATCAAGCATATCGATTTCGGCGGTGAGATGACCGTCCTGCGCCGACATACCGGTCAGCTTGGCGCGGCGTTTCCCCTCCACCAGCACGCGGACAGTGCCATCGGGCAGCTTCAGCAGCTGGAGGACGACGGCGGTAACGCCGATTTCGTACAGGTCATCGCGGTCGGGGTCGTCCTCGCTGGGATCGAGCTGGGCGACGAGGAAAATTTCCTTCGTACCGGTCATCGCGGATTCCAGCGCAGCGACAGACTTGTCGCGGCCAACGAACAGCGGCACGATCATGTTCGGGAATACGACAATGTCGCGAAGCGGCAAAACGGGGTAGGTATTGGTCATGAAGTCTCCGGCGGCGCCCGATCGGGACGCCAATTGGTTCTTATATGGTGCGTGGCACCGCCGCATCAATCGCCTTGCGGCAGGATTCGCGTTGATGGGCCTGGTCGCAACCGCGCCGCCCAAAAAGGGCGAGCCGCCACTGACCGAACAGACCCAGAAATCGGGCGGCGTCATCGACCCAGAACAAGCCAAACTGCAATTCGACAGCGCTGACCTCGCGATCGAGATTTTCCCCGACCGGGAGGCGATTGCCGCGACGGCGACGCTTGCCTTCACCACAAAGGCGCCCATCGATCGGCTCGTGATCGATCTCGATCGTAACCTGCCGGTGTCCGCGATCGAGATCGACGGTCGCGCCCTGCCCGCGACCGCCTGGACCAACCCGGCTGGGCAACTGGTCGTGCGGCTCCCGGCTACGGTGGCGGCTGGCAAGCACGTTACTGCCCGCTTGCGCTATGGTGGTACACCGCATGTCGCTGTGCGCGCGCCCTGGGATGACGGCTTTGTCTGGGCGAAGACCAAGAACGGACAGCCCTGGGTCGCTTCGACATCCGAAGGCTATGGCTGTGACCTGTTCTGGCCCTGTCTCGATTTCCCTACCGGAGAACCGGGGCAAGTGACGCTCCATATCACCGTGCCAAAGGGTCTGTCGGCCCCATCCAATGGCGTCCTGCTGGGCACTGACACGCTGCGCGACGGACGAACGACGTGGAATTGGCGGATCAAGCGGCCCAACACCTATGCCATCGCGATCAATGTCGGGCCGTATGAGCAAGTGTCCGGCACCTATCACAGCCGGTATGGCAACAGCATTCCGATGAGCTATTGGTACCTGCCGGGTGAGCGGCAACCGGCAGAGGCATTGTTCGCCGAATTCGCCCCCACGCTCGATTTTTTCGAGACCATGATCGGCCCTTATCCCTTTGGCGACGAAAAGGTCGGTGTGGTCGAAACACCGCATCTCGGCATGGAGCACCAGACGATCAACGCCTATGGTAACGGCTATGCCAAGTCGATCGACGGGTTCGACTGGCTGTTCCAGCACGAATTCGCGCATGAATGGTTCGGCAACCAGCTGACCGCCGCCAACTGGGACGATTACTGGCTCCACGAGGGGTTCGGCAGCTATATGCAGCCACTCTATGGCCAGTGGCGCGAAGGCGATGCACGCTATGCGGCCATGATGGACGCGCAGCGCGGCAAGATCGAAAATCGCGCGCCTTTGATCTCGGGCACGATCCGCACCGAGGAAGAGGTGTACGAAACGGCCAAGGGCGGCCCGGCGGGCGACATCTATACAAAAGGCAGCTGGACGCTCCACACGCTGCGCTGGCTGATCGGCGATGCGGCCTTTTTCGAAGCGACCCGGCGGCTCGTTTATGGTCGGCCTGATCCCAAACCCGGCAATTTCACCCCGCGCTTCGGATCGAGCACCGAGTTCGAAACGCTGGTAAATCAGGCAGCGGGCAATGATTACCGCTGGTTTTTCGATGTGTATCTTCGCCAGGCACCTCTGCCCGAACTGATCACGCAGCAAAAAGAAGGCACGCTGACGCTCGACTGGAAGGTCGCTGGCAACAAGCCTTTCCCGATGCCGGTAGAGGTCAAAATTGGCGATGCGCTTGTGCGGGTGGAGATGCCCGGCGGGCATGGGTCGGTTATGGTACCGCAGGGCGCGCACGTCGTGATCGATCCGATGGCACGGATACTGCGCCAGTCATCGGCGGTCGACGCTCTACAAGCCTATCGCCGGGCGCCGATCGGCTAACTCGCCGATGCGACCAAAAGCCGGGGTGACGGCGGTCACGCGAACGCCTAAGTCCCGGTGATGCCAGCACTCGCCAAAATCTGCGGTCTTTCAACGCCCGAGACGGTCGATGTCGCCGTCAGCAACGGGGTCGGCCATATCGGCCTGATGTTCTTTGCCCCCTCCCCGCGCCATCTGGGGTTCGGCCAGGCAGCAGCACTCGCAGCGCGGATACCCGATCATGTCGGGCGGGTCGGCGTTTTCGTCGATCCGGATGACGCACTCGTCGATGCTGCTATCGCTGCGGGGAACCTGACGACCCTGCAGCTCCACAAGGTAACGCCTGCACGTGCGGCAGCGCTGCGCAACCGAACGGGGCGCGACATCTGGGCGACGGTGGCGGTCCGCGCGCGGGCCGATCTGAACAGCG
>CAZWAL010000278.1:0-2925 GCA_964631905.1 uncultured Stakelama sp. | reverse complement strand
GCTGCGCGAGCGGCAAAAATTCCATTCCCCGTCTCGGCAGGAAATTAAGACCGGAGGATTCCGGCCACCTACTGTCTCGGACGGCAACCTGGCCGGCGCGAGCGCTGGCCAAGTGATCGCGTGCCGATAGCGGTATCGCCGCGAAAGTCAATCTCGCGTCGATCACGTCTTGCGCTGCACCATCGTCCCAACGCAGAGATTGAGCACCAGCTACGCCGCAAGGACCACCCCATGACGACCGCCTCTGCTCCGCTCGCCATCATTACAGGCGCATCATCGGGAGTGGGGCTGCATGCCACAGCAGCGCTGATCGATCGGGGGTGGCACGTCATCATGGCGTGCCGCGATCTCGAAAAGGCGGCGGCTGCGGCGGCATCGCTTGGCCTGCACGCTGACCGGTATGAGATTGTCCACCTCGATCTTGCGTCGCTTGAGTCGGTGCGCGCCTTCGCGGCAGCATTTCGCGCCAGTGGCCGTTCGCTCGATGCGCTGGTCTGCAATGCAGCGACCTATCTGCCGCTGCTGAAGGAGCCCGCGCGCTCACTCGAAGGTTATGAGCTGAGCGTCGCGACCAATTATCTTGGCCATTTCCTGCTCGCCAACCTGATGCTCGACGATCTCCAGCGCGCACCCGCGCCGCGGCTCGTTACGCTTGGCACGGTCACCGCCAATTCCGAAGAATTCGGCGGCCGCATCCCCATTCCGGCACCCGCCGATCTCGGCAATTTCGAAGGGTTCGAAGCGGGCTTCAAAGCGCCCATCGCGATGATTGATGGCAAGCCCTTCAAGGCGGGCAAAGCCTATAAGGACAGCAAGCTGTGCACGATGATGATGAGCCGTGAGCTTCATGCGCGCTATCATGCGAAGACCGGGATCATTTTCAGCACGCTGTATCCGGGCTGCGTCGCAGAAACGCCGCTGTTTCGCAACGCGCCGCCGCTTTTCCAGAAGATTTTTCCATGGTTCCAGAAAAACATCACCAAAGGCTATGTCTCGCAGCCGCTGTCAGGGGATCGGGTTGCGCAGGTCGTGGCTGACCCGGCGTTCACCCAGTCGGGCGTCCACTGGAGCTGGGGCAATCGCCAGCAGGAGGGACGCGCCGCGTTTGCTCAAAGCCTGTCGAGCAAGGCCACCGATGCTGGGCGCTCGCAGCGGCTATGGGCGTTGAGCGCGAAACTCGTGGGACTGGTTTGAGTAGTCGAGGCCGCAAAGTCTGATTTATCCGACATCTCGGCAGGAACATGTTATGATGCGGTGGCGTTGGGATAAAACAACGCTTTCTCTACTTGCTCTGCCGGGGATGGCTCTCGTTTCGCGGGCCTCCGGCCCCCCATGAAAGGGGGCCATTTTGTCCAATGCCAAACCACTTCATCCAGAAGTGTTAAACGGCTTAGCGCTCGCGTTGATCGTTGCGTCAGACGCGCCGACCCTGTTGTTGGACGCAGACCTAAACGTCCGTGCAGCGAGCCATTCGTTCGGCTCTACTTTTGGTTTCGGCACGGCTGACCTTGCCGGAACGCCGCTGGAAGCGATTGGCGAAGGCCAATGGGGGCCTCCACAGCTCGCATCGCTGCTGCGTGCAACCGCAGATGGCAGCACCGAAATCGGCCCCTATGAGATGGACGCAAGCTTCGGCGATGCCGGCTTGCGCAAATTGGTGCTGACCGCTCGTCGGCTGGATTATGGCGAGAGCGACACGGTGCTGTTGATGCTGACGACAGTCGACGTCACTGAAGCGCGGCTGGCCCTGAAGATGAAGGACGATCTGCTCCGCGAAAAGGCGGTGTTGTTGCAGGAACTCCAGCACCGGGTCGCCAACAGCCTGCAGATCGTCGCCAGCGTATTGCTGCTCAGCGCACGGCGTGTGCAGTCAGAGGAAACGCGGGTGCACCTGCGTGACGCCCATCAGCGCGTGATGTCGGTCGCCGCGGTGCAGCGCCAGCTGGCCGTGACAACCACTGACGACGTCAAGATCGCCAATTACATGAACGACCTGTGCGCCAGCCTGGGCGCGTCGATGATCCGCGACCCCGAACAGGTCTCGATCAAGGTGAAAGTCGATGACAGTATGGCAAGCGCCGACACATCGGTCAGCCTCGGCTTGATCGTCACAGAGCTGGTGATCAACGCCTTGAAACATGCGTTCCCGAGCCACCGAAGGAGCACAATCAAAGTAGGGTATGAATCGATGGGCGATGCTTGGGCGTTATCCGTAGGCGACGACGGTGTTGGCATTCCCAAGGGGGATAATGCGCCTGCCCCGGGGCTCGGCACCAGCATCATTGAGGCGTTGGCGAAACAATTGCAGGCGAGCGTCGAAATCGCGGATTTGCACCCCGGTACGCAGGTTTCGATCATCCATACTTGATCGGCGATCTTGGGCGCATGAAAAAAGGGCCGGGGGTGAACCCGGCCCTTTTTCGTGTTTTGGACTGTCGGCTTCGGATCAGGCGCCGATATCGGCGGTATCGACCTTCACGCCTGCGCCCATCGTCGAGCTGACGGCGATCTTGCGGACATACTTGCCTTTGGCACCCGTTGGCTTGGCCTTCACCACCGCGTCAACCAGCGCGTCGAAATTGCGACGCAGGTCTTCCTGGGTGAAGCTCGCCTTGCCGAGACCGGCATGGATGATGCCTGCCTTTTCGACGCGATATTCGATCTGGCCGCCCTTGGCTGCCTTCACGGCTTCGGCAACGTTCATCGTCACCGTGCCGAGCTTCGGGTTCGGCATCAGGCCCTTGGGGCCGAGCACCTTGCCGAGGCGACCGACGACGCCCATCATGTCCGGGGTCGCGATGCAGCGATCGAAATCGATCGTGCCGCCCTGAACGAGCTCCATCAGGTCTTCGGCACCGACAACGTCTGCGCCGGCTTCGCGGGCTTCGTCAGCCTTGGCACCCTTGGCGAACACGCCAACGCGCA
>CAZWAL010000277.1:0-2929 GCA_964631905.1 uncultured Stakelama sp. | reverse complement strand
TCGGCGAATGGCTGGACTCGATCGCCAAGCTGAAGCGGCTGCCGCATCATCTGCTGGTCCTGCCCGGCCACGGCGACCCGTTTACCGGGCTGCACGCGCGGCTCGATGCACTCGACCGGGAGCATCGCGATCGGCTCGATGAGCTCGCGGTGTTCATCGCCGAAGCACCGCGCCGCGCGGTCGATTGCTTCGGGCGGCTGTTCCGGCGTGCGATCGGCCCCGAGGTGCTCGGCATGGCGACCGGCGAGGGGCTGGCACATTTGCGGCGGCTCGAGGTTGAGGGGCGGGCGGTGAAGGACGTGGAGGGCGGCGTCTGGTGGTATCGCGCGCCGTGAGGGACTAGCGTTCGTCCCGATGATCGAATCGGGAGAGTGACATGTCCGACCTTCGCCAGCGTGCGATCGAGCTTTATGATGCGTTCACGCATGAGCATCACGATCGCCGCAAATTGCTGTCCCAGATGGTCGCGCTGGCAGGCTCAGTCGCCGCCGCTGAAATCTTGATCACCGGGATTGCCGCATCGCCTGCGTCGGCAGCGATGATCGATCCAGCCGACCCGCGCCTTACCGCGCAGGACTTCATCGGCAAGGACGGCGTTCGGCAGGGTTATTGGGCAAAGCCGAGCGGTCGCCGGGGGCGGCTGAGCGCCGTCCTGGTGATTCACGAGAATCGCGGGCTGACCCCGCATATCCAGGACGTGACCCGCAGGCTGGCGCTGGCTGGGTTCTATGCCTTTGCGCCCGATTTCCTCGCCCCGCTTGGCGGCACGCCTGCGGACGAGAACAAGGCGCGAGAGATGATCGGCAAGCTCGATCTGGCAACGTCGGTGGCGAATGGCGTGGCCATGATCGAGACATTGGCGGTCGGCAAATCCCGCGGCGGCAAGGTGGGTGCGATCGGCTTTTGCTGGGGCGGTGCAATGGTTAATCGGCTCGCGGTGGCGGCGGCGGGCAAGCCATTGGCGGCGTGCGTGCCCTATTACGGATCAGCGCCCAACCCCGCCGAAGCCCCCAAGGTAACCGCGGCGATCATGCAGCAACTCGCCGGGCTCGACACCCGCGTCAACGGCACCGCGCTCCCCTGGGGTGAGGCGCTGAAGGCCGCGGGCAAGAATGTCACCACGCATGTTTATGAGGGCGCTAACCACGCCTTCAACAACGATACCTCAGTCGAACGCTATTCAAAGCCGGTGGCGGACCTGGCGTGGGAACGAACCACCGCATTCCTACATGCGCAGCTTGACGATAGCTGAAAAATGTTCACAGTTTGTTCTAAGGCGACAAGAGGGAGAATAGCATGGCGAGCGACCTGATTTTCTACACCAATCCCATGTCGCGCGGGCAGATTGCGCGCTGGGCGATCGAGGAAAGCGGCGCGACGTACGAAACCGTCGTGCTCGATTATGCAACGACGATGAAGGCGGAACCGTTCCTGTCGATCAACCCGATGGGGAAAGTGCCGGCGATCGTCCATGGCAGAAAGGTTGTCACCGAATGCGCCGCGATCTGCGCCTATCTGGCCGATGCATTCCCCGATGCCGGGCTTGCACCGCCACTCGCCGATCGCGCCGATTATTACCGCTGGCTGTTCTTCGCCGCCGGGCCGGTGGAACAGGCCGTCACCAACCGCGCCATGGGTTTCACGCCGTCCGACGAGCAGGGCCGGATGGCCGGTTACGGCAATTATGATCTGGCAGTGGATGTGCTCGAAAAAGCAGTGACCGCGCATGCTTATGTGGCGGGTGATCAATTCACCGCGGCCGATGTCTATATTGGATCGCAAGTCATTTGGGGGGTCCAGTTCGGCACCCTGCCCAAACGCGCGGCGTTCGAGGACTATATGGGGCGGCTGATCGAGCGGCCGGCTTATGTGCGGGCGAAGGGAATTGATTCGGCGCTGATCGCGGAGGCGCAGGGGGCGGTTTGAGTGGTGGGGGGAGGCATTGACGCCAATGGCTCGCCAACTCACGAACATGTTGTTCGTGTGCAGTCAGAATCGGCTCCGTAGCCCTACGGCTGAACAGGTTTTTTCGTCGAGGGAAGACCTTGAAGTCACATCCGCCGGAACGAACAATGACGCCGAGAACCCCCTTACGTCGGAACTGATCGACTGGGCCGACGTGATTGTGGTGATGGAGAAAACGCATCGCTCAAAAATCCAGAAGCGCTTCCGATCGTCACTGAACGGCAAACGGCTAATATGTCTCGATATCCCAGACGAATTCGAGTTCATGGACCCGGTGCTTGTGCAACTCCTTCGAACACGCCTCGCTCGACATCTTCCATCCGACTAAAATGGCCCCAATCGTGGACATCTGCGCAAGGTAAGAGGAACGCATCATGCGCAGTTACCTGATCCCAGTGATGTTCGCCTGCGCGGGCGTCGCGGCCTCAGGAGCTGATCTCCCATCGCCATCACTTGTCGAAGATGCACGGCTGCATGACCTCTCGATCGAAATCAGATCGAGCGTTTGCCACGATTGGGGCGGATGTAAGAATTATACAATCTCAATCGATCGCAACGGCAGGGGTTTATTCAAACTGTTGACTGATGGTGAGCCAAAGGTTCGTGGATTTGTTCGGGATCGGTATGTATTTCGCCAAGTTCAAATAACGCTTGAACCCCTTCGGCCGGTACAAACGAATTCAACGTTACCATGCAAAAAATGCGGGCCCGATTACGAAGCCACAACTGTCATCTGGATGTCGGACGGTGGAACTCGGCAAACCGCAGAATTCAAACGGATGCCGCATCGATTGAGGGGCGAGATCGACGGACCTCTGGTGACGGCGCAGAACCTGTTACTGTCCACTCTGGCGCCGCACATCCAGCAACCGTAGCACGCCCGCTCTCTCCAATTTTGCGGCGGGCCATCTGACCGGCCCCCACTGAGTGGTCCGTATTGATTGTTAGTGCATTGTTGCCTCCG
>CAZWAL010000276.1:0-2949 GCA_964631905.1 uncultured Stakelama sp. | reverse complement strand
GGCAGGGGTCTCCGTGGCGGCAGATGGTATCAGATGAAACTATATAGCGGATTGGGGGGCGCAATGAAAGGGCAACAGGAGGCGCCGACCACCCGCACCGTCACCGCAACTTCATCGCCAAGAAAATATCGGAACTGGATTATGCGCATGGAAGTATCCGTGCCGCCCTGTTAACTATAACTCATGCTCAATCAGGGCGAATCGCGACGGGGGCAATGATGGCGGTGTGGCAGACCAGTCTTCGTAGCGCGATATACCAAGTCACCGAAAACATGGCAATAAATGCGGCCGGAGGTGCTGGCGGCTGGTCGTGGTCGTTCGGTAGCCTACCCGATTGGATTCAGCTGGTTCTGGCGTTGGTCGGCGTCGGAGTGAGCATCAGTGTGGGAACCTATGTGAGCATAGGATCGACACTCAACATTTTGAAAGATCGCTTTCCGGAGCCTGACAAGGATGATCCTGTCCGCTTCGTCACCATGTTGTGCGACCAAGTGTGGGATTGCACCAACCGGATCACCACCGTCTTCGCGCAGCGGCTGCGTGAACCGCCGGGCGACATTGCGGCGATGCGGATACTGGTCCGTCATTTGCGGGAAGACCTGAGCATCCCGATAAACTTCATCGAACAGATGCGCGCGCATCCGCCGGGGGATTGGCACGGCGCCGATATCTTCAAGGCATTCACCAACTGGAGCGCACAAGTCGCTGCCATGGCGAAGCAGCTTGACGATCTTCACCAGGCGATCACCTATCCGCTGCTGCGGGAGCCGGTTGACAAACACCGCGACGCGATGCTCGTCTACCAGTATCTCACCGAGCAGGCTTTTCTGGACCGTCGCATCGACGACCTATCGGGCCGTGCGTATGAATTCTGTGCCGTTGCGCGCAAGCTGCTGAAGAAGGCAAAGAAAAAGGCAGGAAAGAAAGAGGCGGACGACGAGGATCGGGATTGCCCGTGCTGCAAGCACCCGCCCGAGCATCACCGGTATGCGGTGCGCAATCCGCTGCAACCGATCATCCTGCCCGCGCCACCCGTTCCACCCCCACCGCCCGCACCGCCGCCGCCAGCACCGACCCCCACCGTGTGCCGATGCGCGGCTCCGCGCGCATGCCAATGTTGGCGGGCATGCCAGTGCGCCTGCCAATGCGTGCCGGCACCGGTCGCAAAAATGACGGGCTGACCGCGATAATCCAGTGCTCGGATTTCCCATCGGCTCGCATACATCCTAGACCCGGTGGATGAAGACTCTCGATCATCATGAGCGCCTGCTCGCCATCAGCCTTTCGGCGCTGGCGGGCTATGTCGATGCGGTCGGATACCTCATCACCGGTGGGTTCTTCGTGTCGTTCATGAGCGGCAACTCGACGCGGCTAGGGGTCGATATCGCGGATATGTCGGCCAATGCAGGTGTTGCGGCGCTGTTGATCGGCAGTTTCCTTTTCGGCGTCATCATCGCCGCACTGATCGGGCGGGCCGCGGGCGGGCGGCACCGCACCGTGGTGCCGGTGCTGATGGTCGTGCTGCTCGCGGCCGCCGCAGGGCTGGGGGATATGCGGGAGGATCGGCTGACCGCAATCCTGATGGCGGTCGCGATGGGGGTGGAGAATATCTTCTTTGCGACAGGCACCGATGTCCGCGTTGGCCTCACCTATATGACGGGGCGGCTGGTGAAGATCGGCCAGCAACTCGCCGCCGCACTGATGGGCGAGGATCGCTGGGGCTGGGTGCCGCATGTGTTGTTATGGGCCGGGCTGATGAGCGGCGGCATTGCGGGGGCAGTAGCGTATCTGTTCCTCGGCAGCGATGCGCTGCGGATTTCGGCGGCGGCAGCGGTGGCGATCGCGGTTCTTGCCAGGCGCCCCATGCCGGTGGCAGCAACGACTGTATGACACAGCTAAAACTTGATGCCTTCCTACCATACCGTCTGTCGATCGCGTCGAACCGGGTGTCGTCGGCGGTGGCGACGGCCTACCAGGCGCTTTTCGGGCTCAAAATCCCCGAATGGCGGTTGATTGCGGTGATTGCTGAAGGGCAGGCGATGACCCAACAGGCGCTCGGCGTTGCCACACAGATGGACAAGGTGACCGTCAGCCGCGCGGCGATTGCGCTGGTCGATCGCGGGCTGGTGAAGCGCGCGGCCAATCCGTATGATCAACGGTCGCATCTGTTGTCGCTCAGCAGCGAGGGGCAGGCGCTGTACGAAAGTGTGGTGCCCAAAGCGCTGGCGCTGGAGGCGGCAGTGTTCGGCGGGTTCACCACGGATGAAATCGCGCAGTTCGCCGCGATGCTCACGCGGATCGAGGCGGCGGCGGCGAGTTTGGCACCCGAACCGGGTTGAAAACTGCGCCCGGGCTGGCTTAGGGCAACCACACTTCTCTCGCCCGTTCGTGTCGAGCGAAGTCGAGAAACATGCCCCGAACGCTGCGCAGGGTGTCTCGACTTCGCTCGACACGAACGGGGAGGGAACGTACCCTCAATCGCCTCCCCAGGCCAATCATTGCCCATTCAAGGAGGAATTATGTCCGCAACCCAGAACCGCGCCGGCCTGACGGTCGCGACAGAACTCGCTGAATTCGTGGAGAGTGCCGTGCTGCCGGGGCTCGGCATCGAGGCCGCTGGCTGGTGGCAGGGCGTGGCGGATATCTTCGCGCGGTTCGCGCCGGAAAACGCGGCGCTGCTCGCCAAGCGCGAGACGCTGCAGGCGCAGATCGATGCGCGCTACAAGGCGGGTGAGCCGGTGGACGAGGCGTTTCTGCGCGCAATCGGCTATTTGGTGCCCGAGCCTGCGCCTTTCAAAATCGGCACCGAAAATGTCGATGCCGAGATTGCGACAATGGCGGGGCCGCAGCTGGTGGTGCCGATCCTCAACGCGCGCTTCGTGCTCAATGCGGCGAATGCGCGCTGGGGGAGCCTGTATGACGCGTTCTACGGCACCGATGCGCTGCCGG
>CAZWAL010000275.1:0-2951 GCA_964631905.1 uncultured Stakelama sp. | reverse complement strand
ATCACAGCCTGAAGCCGACCTTGTTCAAACTGCTCGACGCGCATCACGCGACGGGGATTTCGCTGACCGAGAGCTTTGCGATGCTGCCGACGGCGGCGGTCAGCGGCTTCTACTTTGGCCACCCGCAGGCCGAGTATTTCGGGGTGGCCCGGGTCGGCCGCGACCAGCTGGAGGATTACGCTGCGCGGCGCGGGATCGATTTGCCGACAGCGGAGCGGTGGCTTAGGCCTAACCTCGACTGATCGGTTAACCCTCAATTACCCTTCACGGCTGAGGTGAAGAGCGGCATTCCTGTCGCTTGTCGTGGAGTGTCGCCAATGCGTTTTGCCCTGCCGTTCATCGCTATTGCGCTCGCCGCGCCTGCCGCCGCGCAGCAATCCAGCGCACCGTTTGTGGTGCAGGAAACGGGACAGGGCTTTGGCCTGCTCGACGATGCGCTGATGTCGATTCGCGGACAGGATGCGACGATTCTGATCGCGCCGGGCACGTACCGCCAATGCGCGGTCCAGCAGGCGGGGCGGATCACCTTCAAGGCGGTGCAGCCGGGCAGCGTGATCTTCGACGGTGTGGCGTGCGAGGACAAGGCGGTGCTGGTCCTACGCGGTGAAGGGTCGGTGGTCGATGGCATCATCTTTCGCAACATCCGCGTGCCCGATGGCAATGGTGCGGGCATCCGCATCGAGCTTGGTGACCTGACGGTGCGCAATTCGATGTTCCTCGACAGCCAGGAGGGTATCCTCGGCGCGCAGGAGGCGCCTCGCGCAATCACCATCGACCGATCGACCTTTGCCGGGCTTGGCCAGTGCGACGAGACGCCCGATTGCGCGCACAGCGTTTATCTGGCGACGACCGGACAGGTGACGATCACCCGGTCACGCTTCGAGCGCGGACGCGGAGGGCATTATGTGAAGCTCCGCGTGCCGCGCGTATCGATCACCGACAACAGCTTCGACGACAGCCGGGGCACCAAGACCAATTACATGATCGAACTACCGGAAGGTGGCACCGGGCTGATCGCGGGCAACACCTTTGTGCAGGGGCCGCAGAAGGAGAACTGGACGGGCTTCATCGTGATCGCGGCCGAGGCACGGAAGTATCGCTCCGCCGGGCTGCGGGTGGAAGGCAACACTGCCAGCCTCGCGCCGGGGCAGACCAAGAGCCCGGCCTTTGTCGCCGATATCAGCCATGAAAAACTGGCGCTGGGGGCGAATACGCTGGGCGCTGGGGTAAGGGCGTTCGAGCGGCGGTAGAGCCGCGCTTACCGGCAGCTCGTCCCCACGCCCGCATCTAGGTCGAGGCAGCGCCCGTCAACATCCCGCGTCCCCAACTTCATCCCGATCGTCGCGGCCAGCGTAGGCGCGATGTCGACCGTCTCGACCGCCAGCGGCTGTTCGAAGCTCGTCATGCCCTTGCGCCAGAACAGGATGGGCACCCGACGGTCATAATCCCAGAAGGAGCCGTGGGTGGCGACATAGCCGCCAAGCGGGCTGGCGATCGGTGTGATCCGGGGCTTCAGCGCCACCACGATGTCGCCCGATCGTGCCGGGTGGAAGCTCGCCTTGGCGCGCTGCACAAGCGACCAGGTTTCGGCGGGGCCGGTGGCAGGGGCGGCGGTAATAATCTCGGCGCGGGTGAACGCGGCGGCAACTTGCGGGTGGGCGCGGTACAGCTTCAGCGCTTCGGCCTGCACGGCATCGAATGTCGCCTTGGGCAGTTTGGGATCGATCCAGACATCGCCAACAGGGTCGCCGTAGAGGAGCTGGCCGGTCAGCCCGAGCTTTGCCGCCACGGCATCGCCGATCGCCTTGGGGTTCAGGTTGGGATCGATCCGTGCGGCACCGGGCACGGCATTTTCCGCGTTGCGTTCAGGCAGGTCATGCCCGCCATGATCCGCCGTGAGCACGACTTCATAATCGATCGCCATCGAATCGAGCACGGCGAAGAAAGTGTCCATCGTCTCGTCGAGCTTGGTCAGTTGCAGGCACATTTCGCTGCCTTCGGTGCCATAACTATGGCCGACATAATCGGTCGCTGATGCGCCGATCGCGATGAGATCGGTCGCGGCACCTTGGCCCAGCTTCATGTCGCGCACCAAGCCAGCGGCCATTGCGAACAGCGCTTCATCGGATTCGGGTGAGGCGCGGAAGGCGCGGGTGTCACCGGCCTTGCGCTCAAAGTGACCGGTGCCCACCGTCTTCCCGCCGCCGATGCTGACGGCGCGATTGCGCGTTTCACAAAAGGGCGACAGATCGAGCGGGCCTTGCGCCTCGGCGATCCGCGCGGTGATCGCGTCGTTGGTCTGCTGGACGACTGCCGGCGTCGCGCGCTCGGCATAGCTGGCGAATTTCTTGCCATCCCACCACCACAGCTCGTCGACCTGATGCCCGCCCATCATCACGGCTGCACGATCCTTGCCCGCGACCGAAACGACGCGCGTGGCCGGGTTTGCCGCCTTCATCCGCTCGCCAAGCGTTGGCACGAGCAGATGTTTGTCAGATACGGTGTAGGTAGCAGAGGTGCTGCCGGGCACGCTTTCGTCCTCGGCGCAGTAGACACTCTTGTCGGCGCGTGCAGTTTTCAGATCGACCCAGTTGTTAGCGATGATGCCCGCCCGGCCGGCGCGAACCCCGGTCAGGATCGTCGCATGACCAGGGCAGGTTTCAGTCGCCGCATGGCTCTGATAGCCGGCCGGAAACACTGCGCCCTGTAGCAGCCGCTTGAAGCCGCCGTTGAAGTGGTTGCGATATTCGGCAAACAAATCGGCTGAGAACTGATCGACCGAGATCGCGATGATAAGCTTGGGCGGCGCTTTGGCGGTGGGGGGCGTTGCTGGTGCGGTAGGCGCGCTGGTGGGTGCCGCGCTGTCCTGCGCTGCGGCATTGGCTGTAACCAATGTGAGCGCGCCAGCGAATAAAGTGGCAACTCTTTTCATCACGTCTCTCCCCGATCGG
>CAZWAL010000274.1:0-2966 GCA_964631905.1 uncultured Stakelama sp. | reverse complement strand
GCATGGCGATGGGCGGGGATACCTCGCTCAACGTGCCGATGCGCGAAGATGGCGAAGGCCAGTGGCAGGATTGGCTGCAGGACGATGCCCCGCTGCAGGACGCCGTGGTTGCCGACGCGCAGGAAGCCGATGTCCGTCACACCATGCTGATTTCAGCGATGGACGACCTGAACGAGCGTGAAAAGCATATCCTGACCGAACGCCGCCTGACCGACGATCCGAAGACACTTGAGGAACTGAGCCAGGTGTACGGCGTATCCCGTGAACGCGTTCGCCAAATCGAGGTGCGTGCCTTTGAAAAGCTGCAAAAAGCCATGATGCGGCTGGCCGGCGATCAGCGGATGCTCGCGGCTTATTGAGGCGTGACCCAGCCAACGTACTAAACAGGTACGATAACGGAACGATCGGGGTTGATTGCACGCCCCGCTTCATGCGACCCGGTGGATCGATGATCCGCCGGGTTTTTTCTATCGCTGCAAAGGCCGTTATCGGCTTTGTGCTCGTCTCGCTGCTATGGGTGGTGCTGTACCGCTTCATGGCCCCGCCGATCACCTTCACGATGATTGGCGACGCGATTGGGGGGCACAGCATCAAGAAAAGCTGGATGCCGTTATCACAAATGGACCCGGACATGGCTCGCGCCGCCATTGCCGGTGAGGATTCGCGTTTCTGCACGCATAGCGGTTTTGATATCGAAGCGATCGAAAAGGCTTACCAGCGCAACGCGCGCGGTGGGCGCATCCGCGGCGGCTCGACGATCAGTCAGCAAACCGCGAAGAACGCCTTTCTCATCCAGGGCGGCGGCTATGTCCGCAAGGCATTCGAGGCCTATTTCACCGTCCTGATCGAGGCAATCTGGGGCAAGCGCCGGATCATGGAAGTCTATCTCAACATCGCCGAAACGGGCATCGGCACTTATGGCGCCAATGCTGCCGCCAAGCGCTATTTCGGGCATGATGCATCGCGATTAAGCGCATCAGAAGCCGCTCGAATCGCCGCTGTGCTGCCGCTTCCTAAAAAACGCGCCGCGATCTCGCCGCGCGGTTTCACGCGCCGCCAGGGCAACGCGATATCGCGTCGGGTCGGGATCGTTCGCAATGATGGACTGGACGGCTGTCTGCGGTGACGGTCGGGTTCGCCCCCACCTGATTACTTGTCGGGATCGACCGCGCGCTCAACGGCTGCACCCGCTTTTTCGGCGCTGTCGCCAACCTTTGCCGCCGCTGCGCTGATCGCTTCGGTACGAAGCTGATCGTTGGTTTTCTGCGTCATCAGGAAATAAGCGCCTACCGCGACCAGCAGAAGAACGGCAAAGCCGATCAACAACCCTGCGCTCGATCCGCCGCGCTCGACGATGACGGTAGTTGGCGCGGCCGGTTGAGCGGCCCCTGATTCCGGCATTTGATCCACCATGTTGAAACTCCCTGTGTTTTATGGGGCTTCAACAAGGCATCTTGGTGTAATGTTCCGCGCGCTCAGAACGGCAGCTTGAATCCCGGCGGCAGCGGCAGCCCGCTCGTCATCTTCGCCATTTCCGCACTCGATGCAGCATCGGCCTTGGAGCGCGCGTCGTTCAGCGCGGCAGCGATCAGATCTTCGAGCATCAGCTTTTCGCTCGGCTGCATCAGGCTGTCGTCGATCGCTACGCCAATAATGCGTCCCTTGGCCGAAGCGCGGACCTTCACCAGCCCACCGCCTGAGGCACCCTCAACCTCGATATGGTCGAGATTGGCCTGCGCCTTTTCCAGCTCGGCCTGCACATTCTGCGCCATGGCCAGCATGTCCTCGATACCCTTCATGTCATACTCCGTTGTTGCAGGTTCCACTCGACGATCTCGCTCGCCGGAAACGCTTCAAGCACTGCTTTGACCACAGGCGCACCGCGAACCGCTTCAAGCTCGGCGTCGCGTGCCATCGCCTGCGCCTCGCGAACGCTCGGCGCGCCGGGCTGATCCTCGGTCGTGATCCGCCAAGACTGGCCCGTCAACCGGCGAAGCACGGCTTCCAATTCGCGCGGAATATCGGCGGGAAAAGGCTTTGCCGAGCTGAGCACGATCTCTGGCGGCGCATATCGAACCACCCGTCCCGTCAGCCTCAACTTTTCCGCGAGGCTCATTTCGCGTGCGGTGTCGAGCATGGTCAGCACGGCATCGAAATTGTCGGGTATCGCGGCATGCAGCGTGCCGGCATCGGCGGTCGATGCGGTCGGAGTGGCCACGGCGGCAGGTGGCGCCATCTGCGCGTTGATAGGCGGTCCTTCGCCTGCCAGGCGCCTAGCAAGCTCACCGGGATCAGGTAGACTGGCGGCGTGGATGACCCGCAGCAGCGCCATTTCGCACGCCTCGATCGGCAGCGCCGCCCGGGCCACTTCGTCATGCCCCTTGAGCAGCAATTGCCAAAGCCGGTGCAGCGCCGCGAACGACAGGGCGGCCGCCCAGCCTTCGAGCGCGGCGCGCTCTTCGGCGGATTGCGCCGAATCAGCCTCGGTCCCCAATTTTGCGAGCGTTACCGCGTGCACCGATTCGAGCAAGGCGCGCAGTACGCCTTGGGGGTCGACACCCAGATCATATTGCCGCCGCAGCGCCGCCAGCGCGCCCAGCCCGTCTCCAGCGAGCACCAGCCCCAGCAAATCACGCACTGCGCCGCGATCCGAAAGGCCAAGCATGTCGCGAACAGCATCGGCTCGCACCCCGCCGCCTTCCATGCCGGCATGCGCGATCGCCTGATCGAGGATCGACAGCCCGTCGCGCGCTGACCCTTCAGCCGCGCGGGCGATCAGCGCCAGTGCCTCGGCTTCGGCTTCGACCCCTTCGGCTTCGACCACATGCGCGAAATGGGCGGCGAGTTTTTCGCTCGTGATCCGGCGCAAGTCGAAGCGCTGACAGCGCGACAGCACGGTCACCGGCACCTTGTTCACTTCGGTCGTGGCGAACAGGAACTTGACGTGCGGCGGCGGCTCTTCGAGC
>CAZWAL010000273.1:0-2982 GCA_964631905.1 uncultured Stakelama sp. | reverse complement strand
ACATCAACGTCACCTCGATCGCGCCGGGGGCGTTCGCCAGCGAAATGAACAAGGCGGCGCGCGACCATGGCGAGACGATCGCAAAGGGCATTCCGTCCAAGCGGATCGGCGTCGATGAGGACATGGCCGGCACTGCCATCTACCTCGCCAGCCGTGCGGGCGACTATGTGGTTGGGGAGACGATCGCGGTCGATGGCGGGCTCGTCTACGGCGCGCTGGGGACCAGCATCGACGCCTGAGGCCAATGTCCGGGACGCGCATGCTGTTTGTTTTCACCAGCCTGCGCGTCCCAACGACCTATGCTGCTGCGATGATCTTTTCGACGTCAGCAGTCGAATGCCCCGTCAGATCCTTGGCGATTTCGCCGACCAGAATTGCCTCGAGCGCCTTGTGGTAATGCTTGCGCAATTCGCCCAACGTACGCGGCGCGGCAACGATGATCAGATCATCGACCTTGTGATCGAGCACGCGCTTGTTGAGGATATCGGCGACGCCCGCCGCAAAACTGTCCTCTTCCTGCTGGCTGTCCGCCGGATTGGCCGAGCTGCTGTAATGGCGCCCGCCCGAACCCTTATTCTCCGTCGACACGGCAACATCTGGCACCGCAGATAGCGACGGCGCAGCCTCATCCCCCGTGTTGCGGAACAGGTTCAAAATCTCGCCATCAACGATGGCGACAAGCGCGCCCTTTGGGATTTTCATGGAATGTCCTTGCGTTGGGGAATGGGGGATCAACGCACGAGCGAGGGAATTGGACCCGGCAGACAAGGCCAGGGTCGTTGACCGCAAGCGCCCCAATTGTGGACGTTCAATCCATTGGGTCGGAAGGATTTCGCCACTTGTCCGACAGGAATGCTGCCGGCAATTTGTCGTGCCACGGGTCCAGCCCAAGCGCCTCGATGGCGTCAAACCACTCATCCCGCTTCGAGTCAGGCAATTTCTCACCGCACCACGGACAGTAAAACAGGCACTGTCGCGCCGATCCCGCGATCACCCAATATTCGTCAAAACGGTTGTCGTACTTAATAGACCCCCAGTCATTTTGACTGTGTTGGTCCATATGCCCGCCCGAGTTAGTCACGTTTTGTTTGAGCGGTTCAGGAAGGGATTCCGTCATTGTGTTTGGATAGCGCAAAACGCGAACGGCCGAAATCCACCACGAGCGGACATTTTCCGGCGTCGCTAACCATTTGGATGCCGAACCGCGCAAGGGTGCGGTCGCTTTGGGATCCTGAACTTGTTTCAGGATCCAGCTCAACGCCAACGAAGGGCCGAGTTGTTGTGCGGCAGATACTGAAACGCATTCAGCATGTAGGTGGTAATGGCGCGCGGCGGCCGACCGACGCCCACACTTACCCCCCTACCCCGCAATCCCGCCCGCGGCCAGCACTGCCAGCGTCACCAGCTCACTCGCGGTGCTCGTCATCGGGGCGATCTGGACGCTTTTTTCCATGCCGACCAGCATCGGGCCGATCACCGCATCGCCGCCCAGTTCGCGGAGCAGCTTGGCGGAGATGTTGGCGCTTTGCAGACCGGGCATGATAAGCACGTTGGCGGGGCCGGATAGCCGCGCGAAGGGGTAGTTCGCCAGCTGGCGCGGATTGAGCGCCACATCGGGCGCCATTTCGCCTTCATATTCGAAGCTCACCGATCGCTCGTTCAGCACGCAGACGGCGTTTCGGATATTCTCCAGCCAGCGCCCTTCGGGATTGCCGAAGTTTGAATAGCTGAGGAAGGCGACTCGTGGCTCATGCCCCATGCGCTTGGCGACCAAAGCGGTCTGCTCGGCAATGTCGGCGAGTTCTTCCGCCGTCGGGCGTTCGTTGATCGTGGTATCGGCCATGAACACCGTGTGCTTGGCACCGACCATCACATGCACGCCGAACGCGGTGCGGCCCTTGATCGGATCGATCACGCGGCGCACTTCGCGCATCGTCTGTGCATAGGGGCGTGTCGTGCCGGTGATCATCACATCGGCCTCGCCCAGCTGCAGCATCACCGCGCCGAAGATGTTGCGATCCTGGTTGATCATGCGTTCGCAGTCGCGCAGCAGATAGCCGCGCCGCTTGAGCCGCTCGTAGAGAAACTCGACCATCTTGGGCACCAGCGGCGATTTGCGGCTGTTATGGAGTTCGTAGCTTTCAGGATCGGTGACGCCCAGCGCGCGGAGCCGATCATAGACATCGTCGCGGCCGACCAGCACCGGCGTGCCGTATCCGCCTGCCTTGAATTCGATCGCGGCGCGCAGCACGACTTCCTCTTCCCCTTCCGCAAACAACACCCGCTTGGGGTTGGCGCGCGCGCTTTCATAGGCGAGCGTGAGGACAGAGGTGGTGGGGTTCAGCCTCGCACGCAGCTGCTGGCGATACGCCTCCATATCGATGATCGGCTTGGTCGCAACGCCCGAATCCATTGCGGCCTGGGCGACCGCGACGGGGACGATTTCCATCAGGCGCGGATCGAACGGCGCGGGGATGATGTAATCATTGCCGAAGGTATGACGGACCCCGTAAGCGACCGCCACTTCCTCCGGCACTTGCTGGCGCGCGAGCGCGGCGAGCGCACGGGCGGCGGCGACCTTCATCTCGTTGTTGATCGCGGTTGCCCGCACATCGAGCGCGCCGCGGAAAATGAATGGGAAGCCGAGGACATTGTTGACCTGGTTCGGATAATCCGACCTGCCCGTGGCGATGATCACATCAGGCCGGACGCGCTTGGCATCAGGCGGGGTGATTTCGGGATCGGGATTGGCCATCGCGAAGACGATCGGCTTGTCCGCCATCTTCATCAGATATTCGGGGGCCAGCGCGCCCTTGGCGGAAAGCCCCATGAACACGTCCGCGCCGTCGAGCGCTTCCTCGAGCGTGCGGCGATCGGTCTTGGCGGCGTGCGCGGACTTCCACTGGTTCATGTCGCCATGTTCGCGACCCTGATAGATGACGCCCGATTTGTCGCACATGATCAGCTGATCATGCGGCAGGC
>CAZWAL010000272.1:0-3006 GCA_964631905.1 uncultured Stakelama sp. | reverse complement strand
CCGGCCTGTCACGCCGGAGGTCGCGGGTTCGAGCCCCGTCACTCGCGCCATAGCGCGCATTTCATCACATTGCGGGGCGGGCGAGCACAGGATGAGCGACGCCTGGGAAAAATCCGCCGCTGCCTGGATCGCATCGCAGGGTGAAGCGGGTGATTTTACGCGCCGCTACGTGCTCGACGCCCCCATGCTGGGGCGAATCGAGGGGCGAGGCTTCCAGCGCGCGCTTGATGTCGGCTGCGGCGAGGGCCGCTTCTGTCGGCTGATCGCCCCCCATGTCGGCACCACCACCGGCATCGATCCGTCGCCCTCACTCATTGCCGAGGCAAAGCGCCGCGACGCTCGGGGCGATTACCGGGTCGGTCATGCCGAACGGCTTGATGTCGCCGATCGCGCATTCGATCTCGTGATTTCCTATCTGAGCCTGATCGACATCGACGATATCGAGGCCGCCATCGCCGAAATGGCGCGCGTACTGGCCCCCGGCGGGACGTTGCTGATCGCCAACCTCAACGGTTTCAACACCGCTAATGACGGGCGGGGATGGCGGACCGACTGGCGCGGCCGTCCGCGCGACTTTCCGATCGACGCCTATCTCGATGCTCGACCCGTTCGAGCAGCTTGGAAAGGGATTGACGTGATCAACTGGCACCGGCCGATGTCGACCTATCTGTCGCTGCTGATGGATGCGGGCCTGCGCCTGACGCTGTTTCAGGAGCCAGGGCCGACCGGCGGGGATCCCGCCAAGGCCGATCGTTATCGTAGGGCGCCCTATGCCCATGTGATGGAATGGCGGCGCGATTAGGCGCGCCAGCGCCCGGTTTCCATCCAGAGCAGCAGCGGCTTCATCGGCATGATCCAGACGATGCCGACAAAGGCATAGAACGCCATCTGCACCACCACCGGCCATGCCGAAATCGTTTCCGACAGGCTGGCGATGATGATTGCCCAGACGAAGATCGACGCGATCATGATCAGCGCGCCCGCCGGTTTGCGCCAGCTTGGGGTCATGGGGTCATCTCCGGTCCGTTCCAGCCATATTCGTCGATCACGCCGTGCAGGGGAACGTCCCATGGATCGGCAGGTACCATGTCGATGCGCTGAATGGACCAGGCGACCCCGATCCTCAATACCGTCGGAAGGTCAGCAAAAGCCCGGTCGTAATAGGCCGCACCCTGGCCGAGCCGGTTGAGCGCCCGGTCAAAGGCGAGCAGTGGAGTCAGCGCGATATCGGGTCGCAGGGCAGGTGCATCTGCGGGCGGCTGGCGAAGCCCGAACGGTCCGGCGGCGAGCGCGTCGCCGGGCTGCCACGCCAGAAACCGCATCGGGCTGGCGCGATCGGTGATATGGGGCAGGGCGATCTGCCAGCCAAGATCAAGCGCGGCGGCCGCCAGCATGCCAGGGTCTGCCTCTCCCGGCATCGGTACAAAGCTTGCGATCACCCCGGGCGTGCCCAGCAGGTCCAGATATTGGCGGGGCGGGATGATCGGCGGCGCGACAGCAGCATAGGCAAGGCGCGCGGTGCGCATCCGGGTGCGGATTTCTGCCTTCAGGATCGCCGTATCGCTCTGCGGCATTTCGCTCTCCCGGCCGGGAGGAGTGGCGGGACCACCATGGCCGTTTGCCTGAATATCCTCTGACGCCGGTAACGTCAGGTGGGGGCCATTTTCTCGGACCAGGATCCGCGAAGGGACAGCCCCCCAGGATGAAGAATCGCCTCAGGGATGTTCGTGAAGCTCGTACCGGGCAGTACCCGCCACTTCCCTATTTAGGCGCTTTCACCGGGTTTCTCAAGGGCAGCGGCAATTGCCTCCAGCCGTGTTGCCAACCGTTCGAGATCAGGCATTGGCACAGGTTCAGCCTGAGGCGATACCGGTGTGTTACCGGCGCGCGCGCCACCGCGCTGCTCCGCTTCGTCAAGCGCATCGGCGAGCATTAGCGCAACATAGAGCATCGATCGTTCGGCATTCATCCCGCCCGATGCCCGTTCAGCGGCCGCCCAGCGTGAATCGAGCTTCGTGGCGATCCGGCGAAATTGATCCTCGGTTCCCTCCCGGCACGGGATGCGGTGCTGGCGATCGCCGATCGACAGGACGACTTCCGCCATTACTCGATCCGTTCGGCGAGCACGCCGTCGAGCACACGAACGGCTTCTGCCATGCTGTGCTTCAGGGCGGCATGTCGCTTGGCGAGGGTGTCGTCCGGCGCCGGACGGTCAGCAAGGGCCGCCTCGATTCGGGCAAGAGCGCGATCGATCCGATCCGCTGCCGACTGGAATTGCGCGTCGACCATGGGCGCTAGCCTAGCATGGCGACACCACACGGCAAGCTGCGAATCGATCACAAGGTTGACGGCGCGGTCCTGCCACCGCAAAGACGCGCGTCATTGTTCACTCGCCGGTTTTTTGCTGCGTTTTGGGCGCATGCCGGCAATCCGGGAAGAATCCGATGGGCGTTTCGCCGACCGATCTCGCCAATGCCATTCGCGCGCTGTCTATGGACGCTGTCGAGGCCGCCAATTCGGGCCACCCCGGCATGCCGATGGGCATGGCAGACGCCGCCACGGTGTTGTTCACCCGCTATTTGAAATTCAACCCGGCCGATCCGCGCTGGCCCGATCGTGATCGCTTCGTTCTGTCGGCAGGGCATGGATCGATGCTGATCTATTCGCTGCTCCACCTGACCGGTTATGCGCGCCCAACGATCGACGACATTCGCCATTTCCGCAAACTCGGCAGTCCCTGCGCAGGCCACCCCGAGAATTTCGAGCTGGCAGGCGTCGAGTGCACCACCGGGCCGCTGGGGCAGGGCGTGGCGATGGCCGTGGGCATGGCCTTGGCCGAGCGGCATTTGAACGCGACCTTTGGCGACGATCTGGTCGATCACCGTACCTGGGTGGTGGCGGGCGACGGCTGTCTCATGGAAGGCGTGAACCACGAGGCGGTGGGGCTTGCGGGACATCTTGGCCTGGGTCGGCTCAATGTGCTGTGGGACGATAACAAGATCACGA
>CAZWAL010000271.1:0-3031 GCA_964631905.1 uncultured Stakelama sp. | reverse complement strand
GCGGCACCGGCGGTCTGGGCAAAGGCGGGGGGGATGAACATGAACGTCCTGAATATCTGGGCCAAGCGGCTGGGGTGGCAGGGCGCAATGCCGCTACCGTCAAGCGGCGCGCGCTATCACTAACGGCTCACAGGTGCAACGTCCCTGATCGTGTCAATGCTGCGCCAGTCGGGCAAACGCACTCGCGATCCAGCGATGTGCCGCGCGAATGGCGGGCAGGCGACGCACATCGCGGTGGGTAAGCAGCCAGACCGGCCGGGGCGGTATCTGTATAGGGAGTGGCAAGCGAATGAGGCCAGCGTCGCGGGCGAAAGTCACGGGCAGCAGCGCAATGCCGCCGCCCGCTGCCGCCGCATTCAGCAGCGCGCGCGTACTGCCGGTGCGCAGCGCGACCGCGCCGTCGAGCCCTGCCTTGGCCACCCAGTCAATTTCGACAATCCGGCCATAACTGTCGTCATAGATCAGCAGGCGTTCGTCGCGCAGGCTGATCGCCGCCGGATCGCGCCCAGAAAGATAATTGGCACTGGCAAAGCAGCCCAGTTCGATTTCGTAGATTCGCCGGGCGATCAGGCTGGCGCCCTCGGGGCGTGACATCCGCAGCGCGATATCGGCCTCCCGCGCCGCCAGGCTGACGACCTCACCCTGCGCGCGCAGCGTGACGCTCAGACCCGGGGCGGCCTGCCAAAGCAGCGGCAAAGCGGGGGCGAGCACATCAGTGACGATCAGGTCGGTCGCCGATATCGTGACATTGCCGGCGGCGTTCGCTGCCCCCAGCGCCGACGCCGCACGACCAATCCGCGCCGCCTGATCGACCAACGGGGCCGCGAGCAGCGCGATCCGGCTGCCCTCGCTTGTCAGCCGTACCCCGTTCGCGCGGCGATCGAGCAGCCGCAGCCCCAATGTCGCCTCCAGCCCCTCCAGCCGCCGGGCAACGGTTGAGACCGCCAGATCGAGCTGCTTGGCGACGGCGCTCAGCGAACCTCGCTCGTCGAGCATCAGCAGCAGCTTCAGGTCTTCGCTGTCCATCGCGTAACTCTAGTTGTTTTGCGGATTGCGCGAAAGCGATTTGCATTCATTAGTCTTATCCGCCCCCGCCAGCAGGGGTAGATCGGGGCATCCCTTGAACAGGAGCTACGCCGTGAAACTGATCTCGCTAACCCTTGCCGCTGCGCTGATCGCGCTGCCGCTTGCCGCCAATGCGCACCCCGATGCACCTGCGAGCCGCGTTGCCGTTGTCGTCAGCATCGCAACCCCGCCGGGCGTGACTGATGCTTATCTGAAGGGCGAATTCGACAAGGCGGTCCCGCGCTATCAGGCGATCCCCGGCCTGATCCGCAAGTATTTCACGATCGAGCCCAAGCGCTTCGGCGGGATCTATTACTGGTCGAGCAAGGCGGCGGCGCAGGCCTGGTTCAACAATGCCTGGGTGGCGCGCGCCAAGGCGACCTACGGCAGCGATCCGATCGTCACCTATTATGATGTGCCGCTGGCGATTGACGGGACGAAGCCCTGATGCGGCAGCTCACCTTCGTCCGCCCAGGGCTGGTCGAATGGCGTGAGGCGGCGGTGCCGGTGCTGACGAGCGACATTGTCGCGCTCGTCCGCCCGATCGTGCTGGGGCGCTGCGATCTCGACGTCGGTTACGTCCGTGGGCTGGCGCCAATGGCCGGAGGCGAACCGATCGGACACGAGATGATCGGCGAGGTCGTCGATGTGGGCGATGCAGTGTGCCATGTCCGCCCCGGCCAGCGGGTGATCGTGCCGTCGCAGATCAGCTGTGGCGATTGCCGCAACTGCCGCCGCGGTTTCACCGGGCGGTGCCAATCGGTGCCGTTCGCCGCCAGCTATGGTATGGGTCGACCCGGCAATTACGGCTGTGCGGCGGCTGATCTCGTCCCGGTGCCGTTCGCCGATGCGATGCTGGTGCCCCTGCCGATGAACGCTGATCCCGTGGCGATGATCGGTGCGGCGGATATGGCGGCTGACAGCTGGCGCGCGGTGGCGCCGCAACTCGCTGAAAGGCCGGGCGCGAGCGTGCTGGTAATGGGCGGACTCGCCTCGGTGATCGGCCTCTATGCTGCAGGCCTCGCGGTCGCGCTCGGCGCGGGACGGGTCGATTATGCGGATCATGATCCGGCGCGGCGCGCCCAGGCCGCCGCCTATGGTGCCAACCCGATTAGCCTACCCGGCGATCTGCCGATGCTGTACGAAATTGTCGTCGATGCGTGCGGCACGCCAGAAACGCTTATCCAGGCGATCCGCGCTACCGAGCCGGAAGGGGTGATGACCAGCGTGACGATCCACCTGCGCGAAACTACACCCGTGCCGATGCTTGAAATGTATCACAAGGGCATCACGCTGCGGACGGGCCGCGCGAATGTGCGTACCAACATCCCGCCCACGCTCGATTGCTGCCACGCGCACGGCTTTCGGCCCGATCTGATCGAGACCAGGCTTTACGCATTCGATGATGCGCCGGCGGCATGGATGGATGGTGCCCTGCGCACGGCGGCATCGCGTGTTTGATCCGCCCCCCGGCTTCGCACTGCATTTCCGCAAGAGTCCGCTCACCGACGCATGGGAGCCGCTTTTTTCGAAACGCGAGGGCGAAGTGCTCACAATCGGCGTGCTGGTTGCCACGCCGCACACTAATGCGCGCGGCATGGCGCATGGCGGGCTGATCGCGGCGCTGGCGGATAATGCGATGGGGCTCGCCTGTGCGCTGTCGGGGGCCGGGGTCGGCGGTATCGTCACGGTCAGCCTGACCTGCGATTTCACCGGCACCGCACGAATTGGCGACTGGTTGGAAGTGCGGGCGGTGCCCGTTCGGGTTGGCCGCACGCTGGCGTTCGGCGAGGCCCGCGTGACGACCGGCGACCGTTTGATCGCACGGGCAAGCGCGGTCTTCAGCATCCCGCCCGCGGCATCGGCACCCTCGGCTGATGCGCCGGGCGGGTAATGCTTGCATCGCAGGCAACAGACGCATAATGCCGCCCCCTCGGTCGGGACGTAGCGCAGCCTGGTAGCGCAT
>CAZWAL010000270.1:0-3033 GCA_964631905.1 uncultured Stakelama sp. | reverse complement strand
CGTGGGTGAGGCCGGGGTACATGGCGAACGCCATATTGGCCGAATTCTTATATTCTTCGAATGCGGTCGAGACGACATGGGGCATTCCCTGCCCGCCGAATTCCTCTGGCGCGCCAAGTGTCGACCAGCCCGATTCAACGAACTTGGCATAGGCTTCCTTGAACCCGGCGGGGGTCGTCACCGATCCATCGGCGTGTCGCGTACAGCCTTCCTGATCGCCCGAATAGTTGATCGGGAACAGCACCTCGGCAACAAACTTGCCGCCTTCATCGAGCACCGCGTCGACGACGTCGGGGGTCGCGTTCTGAAAGCCTGGCAGATTGGCGTAGCGATCGAGACCGACGACATGCTCGAGAATGAAGCGCGTATCGCGCACGGGCGGCGTATATTTCGGCATGGTCAGTCCTTTTGGGTCTTGAGATCGGAATCGGCCCCATCACGACCGGATTCGAGCCCCGGTTCGATAAGATCGATAAATTGTTTCAGTTCATCGATGGCGGCATCGATATCGTGCTTTTGCGCATCAAGCAGGGCAATCCTGTCGCGACATCGCGCAACCGTGACTTCGCGTTGCGAACGGCGACCGTCGCCGATGTCATACAGATCGAGCAGCTCGCGAATTTCGCCGAGGCTGAACCCCACCCGCTTTCCGCGCAAAATCCAGGCAAGCCGCGCGCGATCGCGCGGGGAATAGATACGTACGGTGCCACGCCGCTCTGGTGCAATGAGCCCTTCATCTTCGTAGAAGCGCAGCGCCCGCGCGGTCACGCCGAATTCCGACGAGAGGTCGGAAATCGAAAAACTGTGCCGGTCGGGCAGCGGTTCGATCGGCGCATAGGCGGGATGCGTGGCCATACGCGCAAAATACTTGTCCTTTACGTCAACGTCAATGCCTACCCGCCCACTGCGCAAAGCATTTTGCGCTTTGAATCGCGCAATGTGGCAGCTTCCGACACCGAATCGCTCAGCCGCCGGACATCTAGTGCAGCAAATGACGCACGCTTTCCGCACAGTCTTTCACAAGCTTGCGGCATCCGACCGGGAAACACGATTCGATCGCCTTCGAACCGTGCGTCGAAGTCGCACCCCGGCGCACCAGCAAAGGAGATGTGGAGCGCCTCTCCCACGCGCGTGACGGTGCCCGATCCACTGCAATTTTGCTGATCGCCATAATCGACGAATGCGCCGATCCGGTAATTCAAACGGTCGGGAACCACACACACCCGGTCGGTATCGCGCGCATAGAGCCCGGTCATGTCTGTATTGGCCGGGTCGGCAATCACCCCCGCCGCAATTGCCGCTGTTTCCAGATCGGGGGCCTCGGTGGGATTGGCGCGCGGTGGGGCAGCAGGATCGGGCGCGCACCCGAACAGCACCATCGCCCCGATAACAACCAATGCCCGCTTCATGATGGTGCCGATTCCAGGATACGCACCAATCCATCGCCTTCGACCCGCCGATAGAAACAGCTTACCGCGCCAGTATGGCAGGCGGGGCCAACGGGATCGACAATCACCCACAGCGCATCCTGATCGCAATCGATGCGGATGTCGCACACGCGCAAGAGGTTGCCCGATGTCTCACCCTTTTTCCAAAGCGCAGCCCGGCTCCGCGACCAGAATGTCGCCTCCCCCGTTGCCTGTGTTGCCGCGAGTGCATCGGCATTCATATGCGCGACCATCAGTACATTTCCCGATGCACGATCGGTGACGACAGCGGTGATCAGCCCGGCGGCATCATATTTCGGATCGAGCACCAGCCCGGTTTCGCGTGAGTCGGTCATCCCCTTTTGTAGCGCACCCGGAGACCGCAACCATATTTATCGACAAACACGCCGAACCGATGATGACAAATACGCGACAAACCCGAAAGCCGCCCCTATATGACGGGCTCGGCGCAACCAGCGGACGGGCATGCTGACAACAAATCCATATGATGACGACAAGCTGCGCGAAGAGTGTGGCATTTTCGGCGTCTCCGGCACCGACGGCGAAGCGGCGGCGCTTGTCGCGCTTGGCCTTCATGCACTCCAGCATCGTGGGCAGGAGGCGGCAGGCGTCACCAGTTTCGACGGGCGCGAATTTCACACGCACCGGGCGATGGGGCATGTCGCCGGCAATTTCGACCGTGACGACGTGATTCGTGCGCTGACCGGCACGGTTGCCTGCGGTCATGTCCGCTATTCCACCACCGGCGAAACCGCGCTGCGCAACATCCAGCCACTCTATGCCGATCTCGCGAGCGGTGGCTTTGCGATTGCGCATAACGGCAATATCTCGAACGCCACCCGGTTACGGCGCGAACTGGTGCGGCGCGGTTCGATCTTCCAGTCGACCTCCGACACTGAGGTGATCATTCACCTGGTTGCCACCTCCAACTACCGCACCCTGCTCGACAAGTTCATCGACGCATTGAAGCGCGTCGAAGGCGCCTATTCGCTGATCGTGATGACGCCCGAGGGCATGATTGCTTGCCGCGATCCGCTCGGTATTCGTCCGCTGGTGATGGGGCGGCTGGGTGATGCGATCATCTTCGCGTCCGAAACCGTGGCCCTCGACGTGGTCGGCGCGACCTTTGAGCGCGCGATCGATCCCGGCGAGCTGGTGATCGTGCAGGACAGCGAAGTTCGGTCGATCCGCCCTTTTGCCGAAGTGCCGGCACGCCCGTGTATCTTCGAATATGTCTATTTCTCGCGCCCGGATTCGATCACCGATGATCGATCGGTCTATTCGGTGCGCAAGGCTATCGGTGCGCAGCTGGCGATCGAAAGCCCTGTGGAAGTCGACCTCGTCATACCCGTCCCCGATTCGGGAACGCCGGCGGCGATCGGCTATGCACAGGAATCGGGCATACCGTTCGAGCTGGGGATCATCCGATCGCATTATGTCGGGCGCACCTTCATCCAGCCCGGCGACAAGGTTCGCCATCTGGGCGTGAAACTGAAGCATAACGCCAATCGCGCGCTGATCCGGGGCAAGCGCATCGTGCTGATCGACGATTCGATCGTGCGCGGCACGACCAGCCTGAAATTCG
>CAZWAL010000269.1:0-3038 GCA_964631905.1 uncultured Stakelama sp. | reverse complement strand
GTGGCGCAGGAACCGCCCCGCAGCACGCACTGCCCGCTCATGAACTTGCCATTATACTCGCCCACGGCACCGTCGGCCGGGCGAAACCCCGGATAGGGCCGAAACGCGCTGCCGGTCCATTCCCACACATCTCCAAAAAAGCTCGGGCCGCCGGTCGATGGCCGTGGCTCGACCGGACCTGCCACATCGAGCTGGTTCCCGCTTTCAGGATCTTGCGCCTGCGCGGCCGCCTCCCATTCGGCCTCGCTCGGCAAGCGTGCACCCGCCCAGCTGGCATAGGCATCGGCCTCGTAAAAGCTGACATGAGTGACCGGAGCCGCCGGATCGATTGCACGCCTGCCATCGAGGCCGAAGCGAGTCCAGCCGCCGTCGCGTTCTTCCCAGTAAAGCGGCGCAGCAATGCCCTCGGCGCGCACCCAGGCCCAGCCATCCGCGAGCCAGTGGCGCGGCTCTGCATAGCCGCCGTCGGCGATGAACGCTGCCCACTCGCCATTGGTAACGGTACGATCGGCCAGCGCATGCGGGGCGAGCAGCGTCTGATGACGCGGCCCTTCGGCATCGAAAGCGAAGCCTTCGCCATCATGGCCAATCTCGACAATGCCGCCGGGATGCTCGACCCAGCTGATCGGCCTTGGCATCGCCACCGGCACCTTGCGCGCTGCTGGCCATAGCGCGGGCTCGATCGGGTTCTGCGCAAACAGATGCAATATGTCCGTGATCAGCAATTCCTGATGCTGTTCTTCGTGATGACAGCCCAGCGTGATCAGATCGCGCGCCGCAGGCGGCAGATCGGGGATCGCGGTGATGAGCGCCAGATCGATTGCCGTGCGGTATTCCCGCACCGCCGCCAGCGTTGGCCTAGTGATCATCCCCCGACGGGTGCGGGCGTGGCGTGCCCCTTCCGCTTCATAATAGCTGTTGAACAGGAACGGGAACTGCGGATCGTGCAGTTCATAATCGGGCACGAAATCGCGCAGGACGAAGGTTTCGAAAAACCATGTCGTGTGGGCAAGATGCCATTTAGCAGGCGAGGCATCGTCCATCGACTGCACGCTGGCATCGCCGTCTGACAGCGGTGCTACCAGTTCGGTCGACAGCGCCCGCACCGACGCAAAGCGTTCCGCCAGCGCAAGCGGATTGGCAACGCTGTGGCGTTCGGTTTGCATGGTCGTTCCCTTCGATCTCGTGTTGCTTCGCGCCCTAGCGCGACGCCCCGGGCACCCAAAGAACGTCGCCACCGGCTGGAATGTTCACCAGGCGCGCGCAAACGAACAGAAAATCCGACAACCGGTTGAGATAGGATACCGCTTGGGGATTGATCGGCACGGTTCCCGCCGCTGCCACCGCCGCGCGCTCGGCCCGCCGGACGATCGCGCGGGCAAGATGCAGCGAAGCCGCTCCCGCGGTGCCACCCGGCAGGATGAAGCTGGTGAGCGGCGCAAGATGGGTGTTCATCGCGTCGATCTCCGCCTCGAGCCGAGCGACCTGGCTCGGCGCGATCCGCAACACCATCTCCGACGGCGTGAAATCATCGCCCGGGGTCGCAAGATCGGCCCCCAGGTCAAACAGATCATTCTGAATCCGGGTGAGGGCGATCCTGGTAGCGCTGTCTTCGATCGCGACAATGGCGACCCCGAGCGCGCTGTTCGCTTCATCAACATCGCCGATCGCGATCAGGCGCAAATCGGTTTTGGCAACGCGCGAGCCATCGACAAGCCCGGTCGTGCCGTCATCGCCGGTACGGGTGTAGATTCGATTGAGCTTTACCACGGGCGCGCTCGCCCCTGCGTCACGTGCGGCCGGTGACGAACAGGATCGCGACCACGATCAGGATCGCCAGCGCCTGAAAGAAAATCCGCTGCTGCATCATCTTGTTCGATTTCGCGCTCGCCACGCTGGGGCCGGTGCCTTTCAGATCGGCTTCAGTCGCTTGCAAAAAGCTGATGATGCCGCGCACCAGCGCAACGAGAGTCGCGATCATCGCCGCGACCAGCAAAATGGCGAGAAATACTGTCATGGCACCTATCTAGTGCGCGATGACGCCCGTGCCAATGGGAAGTTGCCCGGTGCGCAGCATTTGAGCCAATGCCGCACCGTCCTGCCCCGCCGCGCGCAATTGCGCGAGCGAGGGCGCGCCAGAGCGTTTAGCGAGCCGCTTGCCATCCGCATCGCACAGCAGCGCGTGGTGGTGATAGCGCGGCGTCGGCAGCCCGAGCAGCGCCTGCAACAGCCGGTGGACATGGGTGGCGGCAAACAGATCGGCGCCGCGTACGACGTCGCTCACACCCTGCGCGGCATCGTCGATGGTTACCGCCAGGTGATAGCTCGCCGGCGCATCCTTGCGCGCGAGCACCACGTCGCCATGGGAAAGCGGATCGGCGGTCACCCGACCGGCATCGACATCGTGCCAGTCGAGCGGCCCGGCCAGCGCGGTAGCCCGCGCCATATTTATCCGCCAGGCATGCGGTGTGGTGGCCACCCGCGCCTGCTGCTCCGCCAAGGTAAGGTCGCGACATATGCCGGGATAGGCCGATTGCTCGTCCCCGGTCTGCGGCGCGCCGACGCTCGCGGCGATATCGGCACGGGTGCAAAAACAGGGGTAAAGCAGCCCCATCGCCGAAAGCCGATCGAGCGCCGCCTGGTACTCGCCTTGCCGCGTCGACTGGTGAAGCACCAGGCCGTCGAAAGACAACCCCAGCCAGGCGAGATCAGCCAATATGCCCTCGACATGTTCCGGGCGGCTGCGGGTGCCGTCGATGTCCTCGATCCGCAGCAGGAAACTGCCGCCCGCCGCCCGCGCCAGATCATGCGCGCGGATCGCCGAGAGCGCGTGCCCGAGGTGAAGCGGTCCGGTCGGGCTCGGTGCAAAGCGGGTGACGATATTGTCAGCAACCATGTTTTCCGGCTCTTGACCGCGAGTCGCGCTGGATGTCATCATGTCGTCATCCTAGTCGGCAAAAGGCGATCGGGAGAAGGCGTTCAGGGCGCATCTGGGAGGTAAAATGTATCACCCCGATCTTATCCGGCACCCGGATATG
>CAZWAL010000268.1:0-3053 GCA_964631905.1 uncultured Stakelama sp. | reverse complement strand
AACTGACGAGCGCGAAGATCATCGTCTCGGGCGGCCGCGCGCTGCAAAATGCCGAGAATTTCACAAGCATCATTGAACCCCTCGCCGACAAGCTCGGCGCAGGCGTCGGCGCGAGCCGCGCGGCGGTGGACGCAGGCTATGTCCCCAACGACTATCAGGTCGGTCAGACCGGCAAGATCGTCGCGCCGGAAGTGTACATCGCGGTCGGCATCTCGGGCGCGATCCAGCATCTGGCGGGGATGAAGGACTCGAAGGTCATCATCGCGATCAACAAGGACGAAGACGCCCCGATCTTCCAGGTGGCGGACATCGGCCTGGTGGGCGATCTGTTCAAGCTGGTGCCGGAACTGACCGAGAAGCTTTGAGGTCAGTCTGCAGGATGGCGCTGGTCTCCGACCAGTTCGACTTTGATCATGATGGGGCGGTCCTGCATGCCGGGGCCGCCCTTTCGATTCTGTCGGCACTTGAAGCTGAATTGGCGGATGTACTTCCCGATCTCGCCGGTGCGCGTCTCTATCACCGAGCCGGTTTGAATTCGCTGCTGGACATTACCGGGCCGATTGGTTCGCTCTCTGCCGAGATATTGGGGAGCGATGCACACGCGATAAGAGCAATCCTGTTCGACAAGACCGCTGCGACCAACTGGGCGCTGGGCTGGCATCAGGATCGGACGATCGCGGTCAAGGAACGCGTCGATGTCGCAGGCTATGGGCCTTGGTCGATCAAGACGGGCGTGCACCATGTCGAGCCACCCTTTGCGGTCATTGAGCAGATGGTGACGCTGCGCAGCCACCTCGATCCGGTGCCTGTAGACAATGCGCCCTTGCTAATCGCCCCGGGGTCGCATCGATTTGGGCGGGTTCCCGAAGCGGATATACCGGCGTTGATGGCCCGATGCGGCTCCTACGCCTGCCTCGCCGATCGAGGCGACGTGTGGGTGTATCGCACGCCAATCCTGCACGCATCGGCCGCCGCGACGTCCGTTACCGGTCGGCGCGTGCTGCAAGTGGATTATGCCGCTTCCACACTTCCGGCCGGTCTCGAATGGGCAGGGATTTGATCCGCGACCAAGGGCAACGATCGTTATGAATCTCCCGCCTCGCTCATTGCAACAAACAGATCGACCCGATTGCCATCCGGATCGCCAAGCATCGCATTGCGCTGGCCCCATTCGGAATCCCAGGGCGCCTTTCGGCCGTCATAACCCGCTGCAACCATGCGCGCATAGGTTGCGTCGAGTTCGGCGTTGGTATCGCAGCGGCATGCAAAGCTGACCCGTTGTCCAACGGGCTGGACCCAATCGGGATAGGCCTGTTTCATCATCGCTTCGGTCAGCAACCCGATGGATGCGCCACCGGGCGTTTCGATTTCCACTTGGACGTCGCCGTCCGCACCCTCTGGGACGGACAAGCCCAGTAGCGCGTAAAAGGCGAGTGAACGTGCCATGTCAGCGACGACGATATCGATGGTGTGGGGAACAATGGCCATGCGGGTACTCCTTGATTCTCTAGTTTCGAAACGATAGCGTTTCGTATGATCGAGTCAAGAGTTACGGGACGCCCGCGTAGCGAAAGTTCGAAGACAGCGATATTGTCGGCTGCCTTCGACCTGCTGACCGAGCGCGGCTATGCCGATTTTGCGCTGGAAGCGGTTGCCGCCAGAGCCGGGGTTGGTAAGTCGACAATCTATCGCTGGTGGCCAGGCAAGGCTGCGTTGGCGGTCGATGCTTTTTTCGAAGCCACCGAAACCGATCTACGCTTTCCCGATACCGGGACGGCAGAGGGTGATTTTCGCGCCCAGATCACCCAGTTGGCGACGTTGCTGAACGGGGTGCGCGGGCGCGCTTTTGCGGCAATGCTCGGCGGGGCGCGGAACGATCCCGCGCTGGCAAAAACCCTTGGCGAGCGGTGGCTTGCCCCCCGACGCGCCTGGGGTGTGGCGCGAATGGCCCGCGCAGAAATTGACGGGGACTTGCTTCCCGATACGCCCGCCGCAGCAGCACTCGCGCTGCTTTATGGTCCCCTCTACACGCCACTGTTGTTCGGTAGTGACGTGCCGGATGTCGAGGCTGTCGATGCCTATCTCGAGCTAGCGTGTCGGGGAGTCTTTCGTCGATGAACCCGTCGGACGCCATCGTCGATGCACGTCAGGGCGGTTTCGACGACGCCCCCTGTAAATGTTGGCATTCATCTGCCATCCCTTGGCCAGTTCGGCCTCGATCGGCCTCGAACAATGGCGCGCTGTTTTTTATACAGGTCATCACTTTCACCACCTTTCGCGAAAGGACGCTCGACGCGTGACCGCCCCCACCCGCCGCATCGCCGTCGTCCAGGCAGGCGCCACCCTGTTCGATACACCTGCTACGCTCGACCGGATGGCCGCGCATGTCGACACCCTGCGCGGGCAACAAGTCGAGTTGGCGGTGTTCCCCGAAGCCTATATCGGCGGCTATCCCAAGGGGCTCGATTTTGGGGCGCGGGTGGGGTCGCGCACCCTCGCCGGGCGTGATGATTTTGTGCGCTACTGGCAATCGGCGATCGAGGTGCCGGGCCCCGAAGTGACGCGCATGGCGGAGATGGCGGCCAGTGCCCATGCCACGCTGGTCGTCGGCGTTATCGAGCGGGCGGGCGGCACGCTTTATTGCACTGCGCTCACGTTCGGCCCCGATGGCGCGTTGCTCGCGCGCCACCGCAAGCTGATGCCCACCGCCAGCGAGCGGCTGATCTGGGGGCAGGGCGATGGTTCCACGCTGCAGGTGGCCGACACGCCCATCGGCAAGGTAGCGGCGGCGATCTGCTGGGAAAACTATATGCCCGCGCTCCGACAGCATTACTACGCGGGCGGCGTGCAATATTACTGCGCGCCGACCGTCGACGATCGCGACATCTGGCAGACAACGATGCGCCACATCGCCTATGAAGGCCGCTGCTTCGTGCTGAGCGCCTGCCAGTACATGATCCGCGCCGATGCCCCGGCCGATTATGACTGCATTCAGGGCAACGATCCGCAGACGGTGCTGATCCGCGGTGGCAGCGTGATTGTCGGGCCGATGG
>CAZWAL010000267.1:0-3076 GCA_964631905.1 uncultured Stakelama sp. | reverse complement strand
AGGGAGACATCGTCCCCGGATCGACATTCAGATACGGATCGAACTTGCGAATCCGGACGGAATATCCGCGCGCCTGGAGCAATGCTGCCAGACTTGCTGCCATAAGGCCTTTGCCAAGCGACGAGACCACGCCGCCGGTAATGAAAATGAACCGCGCCATGGGAGAAAACGCCTAGCGTTGAATGGCCATCGTCGACAAGCGCCCGAATCTGATTCGGGCGCAAAAATCCGACATGTTGTTTTAATCGAACGAAATTTATTGCTCGAGCGGAACCGCGCTGTTGCTCGCTGGCAAAGTAATGTTCGCCACTGGGGCAGCGCTGTTGCCGTTTGCCGCCGCTGCAGCGACTGCCGCCGCGGATGGTGCTTCACCCAGCGTCGGCGCCGGTGCGCCAGGCGCGCGAAGCGGTGCAGTCGGCTTGCGGGCGAGCGAGGCATCGACCGATTGAGTCTGCCGTGACGCGGCCAGAAACGCGAGCAGGATGCTGAGCGAAATAAATGCCGTCGCCAGCACCGATGTGGATCGTGTGAGGAAATCAGCCGCACCGCGCGCCGACATCAACCCACCGGGGCTGCCGCCCATGCCAAGCCCGCCGCCTTCCGACCGCTGCATCAGAATAACGCCGACCAGCGCAGCCGCGACCAGGGCGTGAACGACAAGAAGAAAGCTGAAAAACATAAGCGGGCTGAATTTTCCGAGATGAATACCAATGCGGCGCACATAGGCGAGCAAAGCCGAGTGATCAACCAGCGCCCATCGCTTGAGAGAACAAATCGTAACCGCATCGAAACCAGTCCGGCCTTCGGGCGTTCACACCAGACCATTCATTTCACAAGCCGATTTTTTAGCCATGTCCACCAATATCCTTTCCGCTCCGACTCTTCCGCCCGGCAATTCATTCCAGGGCCTGTCCAACTGGATGGCGACACTGATCGATTATGTTCGTTCCGGAGAGCCCGATTTGACCAACCGTCAAATGGCGCTGTTGCTCGTCGTTTATCTCCAGTCCGGCCCGCATACGGTGCGCGGTCTCGCCAGCGGATTGAAAGTTTCGAAGCCGGTCGTCACACGCGCCTTGAACAGGCTTGGCAGCCTCGGCTATCTCCGCCGCCAACGTGATGAAAACGACAAGCGTAATATCTATGTCGTGCGCACCGCCGAAGGGGCAGAGTTTCTTGAACAATTCGAGCATTTCATCGGGACAGACTCAGCCCCACACGCTGCCCCCGTGCCACGACATAGCGTCGCGTAAGAGCTTCTCGCTCGACGGGCCCTCGGCGACCATTGATCCGCGCACCCAGGCGGTTCGCCGCGACCTTGCCGATATCCGTCTCGCCGATCTGGTGTTTGCGCCGCATTATGCGTCGCCATTGGCGATGATCCTGAAGCAACCGGCATCGCTGCGCGCCGGGGCCGAACCGGCGGCGCAACCGATCGCCGATTTGCCCGCCGGGTCAGCGTTCGAAGCGCTGGACTTTGCCGGTGGATCGGCCTGGGGCATCGCCGTCGGGCTGGGGCTGGTCGGCTATGTCGATCGCGCGGCCATTGCTTTTGCAGCAGCGCAGGACTGATCGTCCGTCATGCCCCTCAACATCTTTATCGACGGTGCCGTCGGCACCACGGGACTCGAAATTCGTGAGCGGTTGGCGTCACGCACCGATTTGACGATGATCTCCCTCGATGAGGGGTCGCGCAAGGATGTCGATGCCCGCCGTCAGGCGCTCAACGACGCCGATTTCGTCATCCTCTGCCTGCCCGATGATGCCGCGCGCGAAGCAGTGGCGCTGATCGACAACCCACGCACCCGTGTGATTGACGCCTCGACCGCCTTTCGCACGGCAGAGGGCTGGGTTTACGGGCTGCCCGAACTCGAACCGGGCCAACCCGCCGCGATTGGCGAGGCCGCCCGCGTGAGCAACCCGGGCTGTTATCCCTCGGGCTTTCTGTGCCTTGTCAGACCGTTAATCCGTGCCGGGCTTGTACCGGCCGACTGGGCGCTGAGCGTGAACGCCACATCGGGTTATTCGGGCGGCGGCAAATCAATGATCGCCGAATTCGAACGTGGCGGTGAAACGACGGCACTGCGCGGCTATGCGCTCGGGCTGGCTCACAAACATATACCCGAAATGCAGAAGCACGCGCGGCTCGCCCATCCGCCCATCTTCATGCCGGCGGTTGCCAACACTTATCGCGGCATGATCGTCGAAGTGCCCCTGCCCCTCCACGCGTTTCTCCGCCGCCCGAGTTTGGCAACGATCGAGACCACGCTGCGTGATGCCTATCGCGACAGCCCGGTAGTCCGCGTTGCGGCGAGCGATGAAGATCCTGGCCTTGTGCGGATCGAAGATGATGCCGGCACCGATCGGCTCACATTGCGAGTGTGCGGCAATGGCGATACCGGTCAGGCGCGACTGATCGCGACCCTCGACAATCTGGGCAAGGGAGCCGCCGGCGCGGCAGTGCAAAATCTGAACATCATGGCCGGACTTGATCAGACGCTCGGCCTGAACCTGTAAGGAACGAACGGCATGACCCGCCAGCCCGCCTCGAAATTGCTGTTGTTCGGAGCGACGGGCGATCTGGCGCAGCGCATGTTGCTGCCATCGCTTTACGGGCTTCACGCCGATGGCCTGCTGCCCGATGGGTTGACGATCACTGGCACCGCGCGGTCAGATCATGACGACGATAGCTACCGCGCATTCGCCGCCAACGCACTCAGCACCTATCTGCCCGCTGATCGCAAAGATGATGCGGCAATCGCGTCATTCCTTGAGCGTGTGCTGTATCAACCGCTCGATGCGTCATCGCTCGACGGTTTTGCCGCGCTGGCAGCCAAGATCGGTAATACATCGGGGGGTCTGGCGATTTTCCTGTCGACCGCACCCTCGCTGTTCCGCCCGACGATCAAGGGGCTCGAATCAGCGGGGCTGGCCGGGCCGAACGTGCGGATCGGGCTGGAAAAGCCGCTGGGGCATGATCTGGCGTCCAGCCGCGAGATTAACGATGCAGTGGCCGAGGTTTTCCCCGAAGATCGTACCTTCCGGATCGATCATTATCTGGGCAAGGAAACCGTCC
>CAZWAL010000266.1:0-3086 GCA_964631905.1 uncultured Stakelama sp. | reverse complement strand
CGGGCGACCTCGTATCGATTGCCGAAGTGGTCCGCGATCTGTTCCGTGCCGATGACCAGCCCGAGCAGAGCTATTCCGAACGCCAGATCTTCGAAGCCGCCACCAGCCGCCTCGCACGCGAGCTGGCAGCGATGGAGCAGGTCGATGAGCCGACCGCGCAGGAAAAGATCCTCGAGATTCTGCGCAAGGCTGCGGCCATTCATAACAAGGACAAGGAACCCGCCTGATCGGTGCGGCCTTGCTCAAACCAATCGGGGCGGTCGGCAACGGCCGCCCTTTTTGTTTGCGGGTTGGTCATTGGTGTGTTATTAATGCAATACACAATGAGGGGATAATCGATGCGCAACCTGACTTTGATCGCCTTGGTTTCGGCAGCGCTGCCGCTGGGCGCCTGTTCTGGGATGAGCTTCTTCGATGGGTCGGACGGCGTCGCCGCGACGGGGAGCGGCAGTTCGCGAACCTTCGCAGTCGCCGATTTTACGGGCGTGTCGCTCCGCGGGTCGGATGACGTCGCGATCAAGATCGCCAGCAGCTTCTCGGTCCGGGCAGAGGGGCCAAGCGAGGTGCTCGACCGATTGAAGATCGAGCGCGACGGCACGACGCTCAAGATCGGCCGCAAGTCCGATCCCAGCTTCAACTGGGGTGGCGGCAAAGGCGCCAAGATTTATGTCACGCTGCCCCGCCTGGCGCGCGCGAACGTCGCCGGTTCTGGCGACATGACGGTAGGGTTAGCCGAGGGTGATGCATTCGAGGCATCGAACGCAGGCTCGGGCAGCATCACCATCGCCGCGCTGAAGGTGAAATCGGCCGAGTTCAACATTGCCGGTTCGGGTGAAATCACTGCCAGTGGCAGCGCTGACAAGCTGTCGATGTCGATCGCGGGATCAGGCGACATCAACGCACGCGGCGTGAAAGCAGGATCGGCAGATGCGTCGATCGCCGGATCGGGAAGCATTGCCGCTGACGTTAATGGCCCTGCAACCGTCTCGATCCTGGGATCGGGCGATGTCGACATGGGCAGCAATGCCACCTGCACGACGAGCAAGGTCGGATCGGGCGACGTTACCTGCGGCAAGTAAATGTGTCGCAGGGGTTGTCGACCGGATCAGAACGGTGCGATGCAACGTCATGGCCCGTTCCCCGATTTTCCTCGCGTTGATCGCAGCGTCAGCTCCGGCAACCGCCGCCGATCGCAATTATTCGATCGGTAGTTTCGAACGGATCCGGATCGAGGGCGCGTATGAGGTGAAGCTTGCGACCGGCAAGTCACCGGGCGCGCGCGCAACTGGCGACGATCGCGCTTTGGATTCGCTATCGTTGTCGGTCGAAGGGCAGACGTTAATCGTTCGGGCCCGCCCGCTCGCGGTGGGCGAGGCGCCAGCATCGCCGAAGATTCCGCTGGTCGTCACCGTATCCACGCCGTCGCTGCGATCAGCCAACGTCAATGGCGGCGGGAGGCTGGCGATCACCCGGATCACCGGGCAACGGCTCGATCTGTCGGTGAACGGGGCCGGGTCTCTCACGGCACAGGGTGTCCAGGCAGACCAGCTGGTCGCGACGGTGATTGGCGCGGGTACGATGGCGCTTACGGGGCGCAGTGGCCGCGCGCGGTTCCAGCTTTCTGGGCCGGGCACGATTGATGCAGCGGCGCTGGTCGCCAATGATCTGATCGCAAGGTCTGAAGGCAATGGCGAGCTGCGCCTGAATGCCCGCTTCACCGCTGACGTGACGTCGAGCGGCCTCGGCGCAATCGTCGTGAGCGGCAAACCGGCCTGCAAGGTCAAATCGGCCGGCGGCGGGCCGATCAGCTGCGGATCACAGTAACGCCAGCGCGGCGAGCTTGCTCATTAACGCGGGCGGCATCTGATCGATATCGGTCGCGTCGCCGATCAGGTCGGTCGGCGCATCGGCGGCTTCCAGATAACGCCAGCCCTGATGCGCGCGTTTCGGGAACGCACGCACCAGCACCAGATGCGGATCAAGCAGGATCGCGACCTTGCCCCCCTCCGCCTCGCCAAAGCCGGTGATCGGGGATCGTGCGATCAATTGATGTTTGATGATCCAGAACAGCGATCCCTGTCCGGTGATTTCGTCATGACGTTTCGGCAGATAGCGCGTGGTCAGGAATAGCGGCCCGACGGCGGCGCGCGCGAGTAGGCGTTCGGCAAGGTGATCGGTGCTGGTCACCCCAAAGGCGACCTTGGTCAGGTGAAGCGGCATGATCGATGGTGCGTGCGGCGCATGGGCCGGGGCGTCAAGTCAGCCAGTCAGCCCGAACAGTGTCGCCAGGCCCAGAAATGCGAAAAAGCCCATCGAATCGGTCGTCATCGTCACAAAAATCGACGAGGAAACGGCAGGATCGGTCCGCATCCGATCGAGCGTTACGGGCACCAAGACACCCGCCAACCCAGCGACGAGAATATTTGTCAGCATCGCCGCCGCAATCACCCCGCCCAATTGCGGGTTTTGGAACACAATCGTCACACCCGTACCGATCACCACGGCAATCGTCGCCCCGTTCAGCAACGCCACCCGGATTTCGCGGCGGATCGTACGCCAGGTGTTCGAATCGGTGAGCTGGTTGGTCGCAATTGCGCGCACGGTGACGGCCATGGTCTGCGTGCCGGCATTGCCGCCAACACCTGCAACGATCGGCATCAGTGTCGCCAGCGCCACCATTTTGGCGATCGTGCCTTCGAACACGGCGATGATCGTTGACGCCAAGAGCGCGGTGAACAGGTTCGCGATCAGCCAGCGCACTCGCGTTTTGTAGCTTTCGATGACCGGTTCGTTGATATCGCCCTCACCCGCGCCTGACAGCCGCAGAATATCCTCGCCAGCCTCCTGGCTGATGATGTGGACGACATCGTCGACGGTGATCATGCCGACCAGCCGACCATTGGTATCGATGACGGCAGCGGAAATCAGCGCATATTTCTGAAACCGCAGCGCGACTTCCTCCTGATTCATGTCGACGGGGATCAGAGTTTGTTCGCGCTGCATGACGTCGCCGACCGAAACCGAGCGCGGCGTGCGCATGATCCACGACAAATGGCACGCGCCGATCGGGCGGTGCGCGGGATCAA
>CAZWAL010000265.1:0-3086 GCA_964631905.1 uncultured Stakelama sp. | reverse complement strand
GAAGCGTCATCAATCGCACCGGGCGCTTCACGCCGAGCAGGATCTCGACATCCCATGTCGCACCGCTCAACGTGCCACCATAAGCGCGGGCGATCGCTGCCCCTGCCGCCGCCGAAGCGATGGGATAGGGCGACGGGTCATCGAGATCGAACCCGATCGCCATACCGAAGCTTTCTTCCTTATATCCCGTAACGCTCGACGAATTGATGCCGCCGAACAATGGAAAATCATGGCGCTGGCTGCTGGAATCGGTGGTGCCGAACTGCAGGGTGACGCGCGACTGCGGCAGCGCCCAGGGGCCAATCGTCCCATCCCCCGGCACGGCTGGCGCATCGAAGAACCAGAACGCCCGGCCCTTGTGCGCCATACCGGCGATCGTGAAATCGAGCGGGCGGTTCTTGCCCTTGAAGGCACGTTTGCCGGCTATATTGAGATTGGCGTTACCCAAAATCGGGGCCGGCTTGATGCCCGATTGGACAACATAATCGGCGTTCAGCAGCAATCGATCCGGCCCCCCCGAGACGATTCGCAGTCGCGCCGGCACCTGCTCGATTGTCGTCACGATCAATTCGCCCGGTCGTGCGATCAGTTCCGATGGAGCCGGCACATCATCTGCGAGCGCCTCAGCAAGCGGCGTCATCGCAACGACGCCAGCCAGCGTCACTTTCATCCAACGCCGCACAACCATCTCCTCGTTACGAACCAACGCCCGTTGCACTTGCGATAGGGGCATCGCCAGGCTGGATACAGCATGTCCAAAGCGCGCTGCATACCGCAAAGGAATATCCGAAACGGAGCGGTCCCGTTGCCCTTGGCGATCTTCGATGTCGATATATCTGCATGAATCATCTTGCGATCCCGAAACCGCTCGGTGCCGACAACGTCGTCACAGCGTCCGATCTCGTCCGGCATTTCGGACTGTGGCAGGAACGCGCAGGTCGAGAGCCGGTTTACGTGCTTCACCGCGGGCGCGCCCGCTTTGTGCTGACATCGGTGGAAATCATGCAGGCCTTGTGCTCGCCGCACATCGCAGGCGCGGGCGATGCCGCTTTGCCCGATATCGGTGTCGGATCGCTGCTCGATCTGACGCGGGACATTATCCTGATAGTTGATCGCGATCTTGGGTTGATGTCGGCAAGCCGCGCCGCCCGCCGCTATTTTGGCGAAAGCGCCAAGCCGGGCACGGCGCTCGACGCCCTTTTTCGCACCGCCGGCGCCGCCCTTATGTCGGAAGCCGTGCGACGGGTTATGGCTTCCGGTTTGCCCGAAGAGATCGAAACCGGCGGACCCTATGCCGGTCGTTTGATTGCAGTGGCGATTGATCCTCTCGGTGGCGGGGCCTGCCTGAGGATCAGCGACATGACAATCGTCGACGATATTGCCGCGATCCGCTCCGCGCATGTCGCCGATGGGGAGGCGCTGGCCGCGACCGGGCTTGTCGCGATCGGTCGCGTTAATCTGCGCGGCTATCTGGAGCCACCGTTCGGGCAAATTGCGGTGATGGCGGGCGTCGATGCGCAGTCACTCGCCAGCACGCGCTTCGTTGGACTGATCGATCTGGCGACGCGCGTCGCGGTTGGTCAGGCGCTGGAAACCGCTATCGACACCCGCGCCGCAACGCAGGCCGATGCGCTGTTGCTAGTCTGCGGTGCGACGACCAGACCAGTGCGGCTCGGCTTCAGCCCGATCGGTCGGGGCGCGCATGTGTCGGCGATCAGCGTTGCAGTGGTCGCGCTCTAACGCCTCCACCAAAGCATTGAGACAGGCTTAAGCGCCTGTAAACCGCGTCTTTACGCGCTTCGGTATATCACTTTCCCCGATAGCCGGATGCGCCGGCCAGACCGGCATCTTTTTCGGGGATCAAGACAAACCAATGGCCATCGATCCGGTACCTCCCCTTGCGCTCGCACCGCGGCTGGCGATGCCGCACAGTGCGGACCGCAGCGTCGTGGCTGCGCTGATCGATGCCGATGGCAGCCACAAACACCTTTTCAGCCAGCGATTGATGCAGCCACAGGTGCCGGTGCGCGATCTGGCCGATGCCATTCACGCGTTATGCATGCTGCATGGTCGCCAGCCGGGCATTCTGGATCACGCGCTCAATCGCAATCGCCAACCCGGCCTGCAGGGCTGGCTGGAAGTGTCGTTGGAAGGCTTTGCTGTCGAACGCGCTTTGCTCGCCAAGGTCGCATCGGCAGCGGGGCCCCTGCCCTCCACCCCTGGCCAGGCCGAATCGGAAAGTGCGGTTGCCGGGCAACGCCACGCGCTTGATATGCTTGCGCAATCGGACCGTACCGGATGCGCGATCGGCGCAGCCGTTGCGCTGGTGATCGACTGGGCGGCGATGCGCCGTGTGCTCGATGCGGCCGCGCATCGGTTCGGTATCAAGGTCCCGGCCTATGAGCTGCCACTGCCCGAGGAGACCGACACCATCGTCGCTGCAGCCGCCGAAAGTCCCTCGATCGAGCGTGCGATGGCATTTGGCGTGCAGCAGGTTCTGGCCCAGCATCGTGGGCTGTGGGACTTGCTGGAAGCGCGGGCCAGTGCACGCGATCGCGGCTGACGGACACCAATTCTACAGCGCTTGCGTGCGCGGGCGAAAACCCTCTATCTCCGGACCGAATATTCGAATCTGGCAGGGATAGTGGCATGAAGCGTTTCGAAGGCACCCAGAGCTATGTCGCAACCGATGATCTGAAGGTCGCCGTTAACGCCGCGGTTACGCTGCGCCGCCCGCTGCTGGTGAAGGGCGAACCCGGGACCGGCAAGACCGTCCTCGCTTATGAAATCGCCAAGGCCGTCGATGCCGAACTGATTGAATGGAACATCAAATCCACCACCAAGGCACAGCAGGGCTTGTATGAATATGATGCCGTTGCCCGACTGCGCGATGGTCAGCTGGGCGATGAGCGGGTGCACGACATTTCGAACTACATCCGCCGCGGCAAGCTGTGGGAAGCGTTCACGCGCGACAAGCCCCCCGTCCTGTTGATCGACGAGATCGACAAGGCCGATATCGAGTTTCCGAACGATCTGTTGCAGGAGCTCGATCGCATGGAATTCCATGTGTACGAGACCAAGGAGAC
>CAZWAL010000264.1:0-3167 GCA_964631905.1 uncultured Stakelama sp. | reverse complement strand
CGGCGCGATTGATCGTTGGTCATGGCCCCTGCCCCTATTTCAGCGTGATGTAGTCGGGCGATGCCAGCGTCAGCAGGATCGCGGTGTAGACGCGGTTGAGCGCCCCGTTCGTCGCCGTAGTGGCGATGCTGTCCACCGCGGCACGGATCGCCGTGACGGTGGCGGCCCGCAATTGCCCGGCAGCGAGGACCAGGTTCACCTCATCGACCAGCGCCTGACTGTCGGTTGCCATGGCCGTCAACGCGGCATAGTCGGCGCGCACATCGCCCGTACCGTTCTGGATGATCGACTGCATGTAATTGATGAAGCCGACGACGCTGAGCTCATTGGTGATCTGAAACTCGGGCGCGACCAGTCCGGCGGTCGCGATCGACGTGTTGGGCGGCGTGTAGCCGGGGCGGAAAAAGTTGAACACCGATGGCGCGCGCCCGAAGGATTGCGCCAGCCGTGTGGTCGAACTGCTGGTATTGCCGATCGCCCATTGCCCGCCGGGCGATGTCGCGCCGAATGCCCGTGCCCAGTTGGTAAAGCGGATCACCGGCTCGCGCAGCTTGCCCGCGCTGGCGGTGGTGAGCACCGCATCGCTGCGCGCTTCGGTATCGAGCAGGATCGCGCGCACGACTGCTGCCAGATCACCGCGCTCGCCCGATCCGTTATTGGCAAACACGCTGGCAACCCGTGCGACATAAGCCGGTGACGGATTGCTCGTCACCAGCCGTTGAATCAGCTGTTTCGAGACGAAGGGCGGCACATTGGGGTGCGCAAAAATCGCATCGAGCGCGAGCCGGACCGCCGCAAGACCCTCGGTTCCCGCCGGGATCGTGGTGCCGAGGAACGTCGATGCGCCGGTTTCGTGAATGCTCGCATTGACGACAAGCGGTCGCCGAAGCCGATCGGGGGTGCTGCTGTCATTGGAATCAAGCACCAGCCCGGTGAAGACGCGCGCCAGCTGAGTCACATCCTCCTGCGTATAGCTGTCGACCGGCGCGCCATTCGCCATCTGCACGGTGCCATCCATGTTCAGACGGTTGAGGCCAAGCGTGAACAGCTGCATCAGCTCACGTGCATAGTTTTCATCAGGCATTGCGCCCGTTGTCGTGTTGGCGCGGCGATTGCCGATGAAGGTCAGGTACGCGCCCATCGCGGCATTGGTCGTGATGCGTTCCAGCAGCGTGCGGTAATTACCGAGCGCATTGTCGAGCAGGATATCGAGATAGGCCGCGACCGAGAATTGCCGCCACTGCTGGTTCACCCCGTCGATGCTGACCACCAGGATTTCAGCCAGCGCCATGCCGACGCGCTGACGCAGCTGGCCTGGCTCGCTGATGATCTGCCGCCAGACCGTATTGTCGAACCCGTTCTGGCCATTGATGAAGGTAGCGGCGTTGAAGCCGTTGGCGACCAGCCAGTCCCAATGTGCCGTACGCGGGCGGCTGATCTGTTCGGTGATCCAACCCGAGAAGCCCATCGACTGAACCAGTGCGATGTCCGCTCTGGTCGCGCCGAAGGTCGCCTGCGCGAGGAAGCGGCTGGCTTGCACCGCGGTGACGGCGGCAGGGGTTGGGCTGGGCGTTGGCGTGACGATGGTGATCGGCGGTGGACTGCCGCTCGTGCCGCCGCCACCGCTGCAGGCGGCAAGCGCGAGCGTCGACGCCATGGTGGGCAACAGCGACACGGTGCTTTTGCCATTGGCATGTTCGGCCGAAGTTGCCGGATTCTGTGCCGGATCGGCCTGCGGCAGCGTTGTGGTTGCTTCGTCAGCGATGGTCAGTACCGCATCCGTCATGCCCGCCCCCAACAACCTGCGCACTGGCTGCTGCCGTGCTCTTTCGTGTCGCTAACGTTGCTACATGATCAAACCCTTTGCCGGTATCGCTAATAAAGCATTGGGCACAGGCAGCGCGACCGTTCATGCTGGACGCACGACAAAGCGTTGCAGCGCAAGACAGGGAGAGTGTTGGTGCGAACAGTCTATGCGATGATGGCCATGATCGCCGTGGTGCTGACGCTCGGTACGGCGCAGGCGCAGCGAATTAAGTCGATCGACAATGCTGCGCGGGCGGCAATGGCAAAAGCCGGCGCGCAGGGGCTGGCGATTGCGATCATCGAGCGCGGGCGACCGATGTTCGTCCGCAGCTATGGCAAGCGCAACGCCGCTGGTGCTTCGCTGACCCGCGACACGATCATGTACGGCGCGTCACTCACCAAGGCGGTGTTTGCCTATACCGTGATGCAGCTGGTCGATGAGGGGAAGATCGACCTCGATCGACCGCTGGCGGCGTATCTCGCCAAGCCGCTGCCCGATTATGGCAACCTCGACGCTTACGGCAATTGGGGCGATCTGGCGGGTGATGATCGCTGGCGGCGGGTGACGGCGCGGATGGTGCTGACCCATAGCACCGGCTTTGCCAATTTCTCGTTTCTGGAGCCGGACGGCAAATTGCGGTTCCATTTCGATCCGGGTAACCGCTACGCCTATTCGGGCGAGGGGATGATGCTGCTCCAGTTCGTGATCGAACAGGGGCTGGGGCTCGATCTGGGTGCGGAAATGCAGCGCCGCGTTTTCGATCCTTTCGGCATGGCGAACACCAGCCTGAAATGGCGACCCGATTTTGCCCGCAATCTCGCCGATGGCTGGACCGCCGATGGCAGCGTGGAGCCGCATGACGAGCGCAGCCGCGTGCGCGCCGCCGGATCGATGGACACGACGATTGCCGACATGGCAAAGTTCGCGGCTGGATTCATGCGCGGCGAAGGTATCAGCGCGCGCGGCCGGGCAGAAATGCTCCGCCCGCAACTGCCCATTACGACGCGCCAGCAATTCCCGACGCTGCTGCCCGAACTGCCGGTCGAGCAGCGCCTGAAGGGCCTGTCGGCAGGCCTTGGCGTCATCACTTTCGACGGGCCGCAGGGGCCCGGCTTCTTCAAGGGCGGTCACAATGATTCGACTGCCAACACCTGGGTGTGCGTGAAAAAAACGGGGCGCTGCGTTGTCATCCTGTCGAACGACGTACGTATCGAAGCTGAATTTCCCGCCCTCGTCCGGGCAGCGCTTGGCGAGACCGGTGCGCCCTGGACGTGGGAATATGGCCTTCCCGGCAAGTGATGGGGAAAGGTGGGGGGTTCTGTTGCCCGGCCCCCCCGGGCCGCTGGAATCCGTTTCTGTT
>CAZWAL010000263.1:0-3200 GCA_964631905.1 uncultured Stakelama sp. | reverse complement strand
CTTGTTGCCAACCGCAAAGCCGATCCGCCAGCCGGCCATCGAATAGGTCTTGCTCAGGCTGGTAAATTCAATCGCGACGTCCTTGGCGCCCTTCACCTGCAGGATCGACGTCGTCGGCTTGCCGTCGAAATACAGTTCCGAATAGGCAAGGTCGGAGATGATCCACACCTTGTTCTCACGCGCCCAGTTCACCAGACGCTCGTAAAAGGCGATATCGACGGTCTCTGCGGTAGGGTTCGACGGATAGTTCACGACCAGAATCGACGGGCGCGGCACGGTGAAGTTCATCGCGCGTTCGAGCGCTTCCCAATAGCGTTCGTCGGGCGTGGTCGGCACCGCGCGGATCGTCGCACCGGCGATGATGAAGCCAAAAGTGTGGATCGGGTAGCTCGGATTGGGCGCAAGCACGACATCGCCGGGCGCAGTGATCGCGGTGGCAAGGCTCGCGAGCCCCTCCTTCGATCCCATTGTGACGACGACTTCGCTTTCCGAATCGACATCGACACCGAAGCGCCGGGCGTAATAATGCGCCTGCGCCTTGCGCAGGCCGGGAATGCCGCGCGATGCCGAATAGCCATGCGCATCAGGCTTGGCCGCGACTTCGCAGAGTTTATCGATCACATGTTGCGGCGGGGGCAGATCGGGATTGCCCATGCCGAGATCGATAATGTCCTCCCCCCCCGCGCGCGCCTGTGCCCGCATCGCGTTCACTTCGGCGATGACATAAGGAGGCAGGCGTTTGATGCGGTAGAAATCGTCGGACATTGGTGCTTTCCATCGGCGGGAGGCGTCACTTGACCCCGTTCATACGTGATTTGCCGCGCGGGGTGAATGACGGCAGGCAAAGCTTGCGGTAAGCGGGCGCAAATAACAAGAATTGAGGATGTGATGCGCAAGCCAAAAGCGACGGCAAAGCAGCCAGCGACGTCCGCGGCAGCAGTCGGTGAGCAATCCTTGCCGACGTTCGCGATTCCCAGCCTTGAAGACATGCAGCACTGGACCTGGGTGATGGGGCGTGCGCAGCAGATGATGCTCGAGGCCGGGCTGCAGACGATGCAGGAAACGCCCGCCCTGCCGATCATCCCCGGTTTTACCGATCAGCGCACGATCGAGCGGGCGCGCGATTTCTGGATCGACAGCATGAAGCTGTGGCAGCATTTCGTGGCACCCGATCTGGCCGAGCCGATCGCTGAATCACCTGAACAGGCCCGCGACAAGCGCTTCAAAGCGCCGCAGTGGCGCGAGAACCCGGTGTTCGACTGGATCCGCCAGAGTTATTTCCTCGTCTCCGATCATCTGCTGCGCGGTGTCGAAGAAATGGAGGGTCTGGACGATCGCCAGCGCGAGCAATTTCGCTTCGCCGCGCGCGGATTTGTCGACGCGATGAGCCCCAGCAACTTCCCTGCCACCAACCCGCTCGTGCTGGAAAAGACGATCGAGACCGGCGGTGAAAATCTGCTGACGGGCCTGAAGAACATGATGGCCGATCTGTCCAAAGGGCAGCTGACGCACACCGATCCGGACGCTTTTGCCGTCGGGCGCAATCTGGCGATGACGCCGGGCAAGGTCATCAAGCGCACCCCGCTCTACGAACTGATACAGTATACGCCGACCACGCCTGATGTGCTGGCCGTGCCGCTGGTGATCTTCCCGCCCTGGATCAACCGCTTCTACATCCTCGATCTCACGCCCGAAAAAAGCTTCATCAAATGGGCGGTCGATCAGGGGCTGACGGTGTTTGTCGTCTCATGGAAATCAGCTGACGCAACGATGAAGGACGTGGTCTGGGATGATTATGTCGAGGCCGGGCAAATCGACGCGATCGACACTATCCGCGATCTCCTGAAGGTCGATTCGGTCCACACCATCGGTTATTGCGTGGCAGGCACCACGCTTGCCGCCACGCTCGCGGTGCTGGCCGCACGGGGGCAGGCGGACCGGGTGAAGAGCGCGACTTTCTTTACCGCCCAAGTCGATTTTTCGCGTGCCGGCGAATTGCTCAATTTCGTTGATGACGAGCAGATGCAGCGGATCGAGCAGTTGTCGCCCGAAGGGTTTCTCGACGGGCGCTATATGGCGGCAACCTTCAACCTGCTGCGCGGGCGGGATCTGATCTGGAACTATGTCACCAACAATTATCTGCTCGGCCAGGATTATGCGCCGTTCGATCTGCTCCACTGGAACGGGGACACTACCAATCTGCCGACCCGCTGGCATTTGAGCTATTTGCGCGATCTCTACCGCGACAATCTGCTGGTGAAGCCCGGCGCGCTGGCGATATCAGGCACGCCGATCGATCTGCGAAAGGTGACGACGCCGTGTTATATCCAGGCCGGGCGCGACGATCATATCGCCCCGGCGGAAAGCGTGTGGCAGGTGATGCACCAGTTCCAGGGGCCGCTGCGATTCGTGCTGGCGGGATCAGGCCATATCGCCGGGGTGGTTAACCCGCCGGCCGCGGGAAAATATCAATATTGGACCAATCCGGAACCTGTTGAAACATTGTCGGACTTTATCGCCGGCGCCATCGAAACCAAGGGCAGCTGGTGGCCCGATTGGATCATGTGGATTCGCCATCAGGACCCCGCCACGGTGCCTGCCAAGGGGGCGCGACAACCGGGTAGGGGGCGATTGAAAGCGCTTACCAACGCTCCGGGAGACTATGTCGCGGCGCGATAATATCATTCTATCTGTATTGGTTATCTGCAGCAATTTGCATTTTGTTGCAGCGCACAAAAAATGCTTGTCATGGATGTGCTGTCGCATTATATTGCAATGCAGCAAACGATGACAGGAGGCCCCTATGGCCGACAAGGATACCAAGGCTCAAGACGTCGCGATCGACGCAAAACCAGCAGCACCCGTTGCCGCTGCACCCACGCCCGTCGCGACCCCCGCTCCCGTTCAGGCAGCACCGGCAGCAAAAGCCATTGTGGCCGCTGAAAAGCCTGCTGCACCCAAGGCTGCACCTGCCGCGGCGTCGGTCAAGGCACCCGCCCCGGCTGCTGCCAAGGCACCGACCCCGGTCGCCGTGCCAGCCAAAGCGCCGGTCAAGGCTCCTGCCAAGATTGAGGCACCTGTAAAAGCCTCCGTAAAAGCCGTGGCGCCCGTTGCCGCGAAGAAAATGCCGACCCTGAAGACCAAGCCGACCACCACGCCAACGCCGATTGCCGCACCTGCTGCAAAGGCTACCCCTAAAA
>CAZWAL010000262.1:0-3220 GCA_964631905.1 uncultured Stakelama sp. | reverse complement strand
CGATCTGGCCGTCTTCAGCGGCGACCGATGCGGTCATCACCATCGCGCCGCGCTCACCGTCTTCACCGGGTTCGAGCGTCAGCATGCCCGCCGCCGATTTGGCGACGCAGCGGAAGGTGCCGACCAGGTTGATCTGGATCAGCCAGTTGAACGCCTCCAAGCTGAAATGCTTGATGCTGCCATCTTCCTTCGACCGGCTCGCGGTCTTCATCGCGTTGCCGGTGCCCGCGCAGCAGACGAGCACGCGCTCCTGCCCATGCGCTTCGCGGGCCTTGGCGAAACCGGCGTCGACCGACTCTTCGCTGGTCACGTTCACTTCGCAAAAGATGCCGCCGATGTCCGCCGCAACGGCCTCGCCCTTGGCGGCCTGCATGTCGAAAATGGCGACCTTGACGCCCTTGGCGGCAAGCGCGCGTGCGGTGGCCTCACCAAGGCCGGATGCGCCGCCCGTGACGACGGCGGCGACGGTGGAATCGAGTTTCATCAATGCTCTCCCTGATAATCCCGCCGTCATGCTGAACTTGTTTCAGCATCCACCGCGCCGCACGAACGATCGTCCGAGGGGATGGCTGGACCCTGAAACAAGTTCAGGGTGACGACCCTTGTTTGGTTTTCGACTCTATAGCCGCTCGATGATCGTGACGTTGGCGATGCCGCCGCCTTCGCACATCGTCTGCAACCCGTACCGCCCACCGCGCGCATGCAGCGCATGAACCAGCGTCGCCATCAGCTTGGTGCCCGATGCGCCGAGCGGATGGCCGAGCGCGATCGCGCCGCCATTGACGTTCAGCTTGGCATGATCGCCGCCGGTATGCTTCATCCAGGCCAGCGGCACCGGCGCGAACGCCTCGTTCACTTCGTACAGGTCGATATCCTCGATCTTCATGCCCGCGCGCTGCAACGCCCGGTCGGTCGCGAACAGCGGTTCTTCAAGCATGATCACGGGGTCGCCGCCGGTCACGGTCAGGTTGACGATCCGGGCGAGCGGGGTCAGGTTATGCGCCTTCAGCGCCGCTTCGCTGACGATCATCACGGCCGATGCGCCGTCGCAAATCTGGCTGGCATTAGCGGCGGAGATGGTGCCGCCTTCCTGCAGCAACTTCACGGAGCTGATCGATTCGAGCGTCGCGTCATAGCGGATGCCCTCATCGGTCTTGTGCCATTCGGTGCCATCGGGGCCCTCGACCTCCATCGGCACGATTTCGGCCGCAAAGGCGCCCGACTGGGTCGCGGCAATCGCGCGCTGGTGGCTTTCCAGTGCAAACGCATCGAGCTGCTCGCGGGTGAAGCCGTGCTTCTTCACGATCATTTCGGCGCCCATGAACTGGCTGAACATGATGCCGGGATATTTCTCCTCGAGCCGCGGCGACTTATAGTTGCCCATGCCCTCTTTCATGTGGAGCATCATCGTTGAGCCCATCGGCACCCGCGTCATGCTCTCCACGCCGGCGGCGATCACGATATCCTGCGTGCCGGACATCACGGCCTGCGCCGCAAACTGCATCGATTGCTGCGATGATCCGCACTGGCGGTCGATCGACACGGCGGGCACGCTGTCGGGCAAATTGCGCGCGGCGAGGACCGCGTTGCGGCCGATCTGCCCGGCCTGCTGGCCGCCCTGCATCACGCAGCCCATGATGACATCGTCCACCGCCGCGCCGTCAATGCCGGTGCGTTCGATGATCGCATCGAGCACGGCTGCGGCCATGTCGACCGGGTGCGTGCCCGCCAGCTTGCCGCCACGGCGGCCCCCGGCGGTGCGGATTGCGTCCACAATATAAGCTTCAGGCATCGCCATTCTCTCCATCAACTGACGTGATTTTGCGCGCGTTGTTGCGCAATCCGACGATAGCGGCAAGGGTAGTTGGCACCTCGAATGTCGGAAATAGGGCGTTAGCGATGAATGTCACGGATGCCGTAGCGGCACGTCGGTCAGTTCGCGGATTTCTGGATCGACCGGTCGACCCCGCGCTGATCGAACGACTCGCCCGCGACGCGGCCCGCGCGCCCTCGGGCGGGAATCTGCAACCGTGGCATATCGATGTCGTGACGGGCGAATCGATGGCGGCGCTGAAGGCGCTGATGGCGGAGAAACAGGCAGCGGGCCTGATGGAAGCCGCGCAATATGATATCTACCCGCGCGAGCTGGTAGGGCCGTATAAGGATCGGCGCTTTCAGGTGGGGATGGCACTTTACGCGGCGCTGGGAATCGAGCGGAGTGACGCGGATGCGCGCAATCGCGAGTTCCGCCGCAACTTCCAGTTTTTCGGTGCCCCCGCAGCCCTGTTCTGCACGGTCGATCGACGGATGGGGCCACCGCAGTGGAGCGATCTCGGCATGTATCTGCAAAGCTTCATGCTGCTCGCAGTGGAGGCCGGCCTGGCGACCTGCGCGCAGGAATGCTGGGCGATTTATCCCGAGACGGTCGGGGCGTTTCTGGGAACGCCGCCTGAACGCATGGTCTTTTGCGGCATGGCGATTGGCTATGAAGATGAAACCGCCCCCGCCAATCGGCTGCGCACCGAGCGCGCGCCGGAAGGGGAGTGGTTGAGGGTGTTGGGGTAAGGAACGCTAACCCCAGGAATTCCCGTCGCCCCGGACTTGATCCGGGGCCCACCGTGCCTCAACAGCTAAGCGCGCGCGGATGAGAGGACCCCGGAACAAGTCCGGGGTGACAAGTTGAACCTGGTTGTAGCGTGCGTTTACGCCGAAGCGCGCGACCCGCCGCCACCACCGCCGCCACCACGGCCGCGGCCACCGCGTCCACGACCGCCGCCAGCGGGACGACCCTGATTATTGCCTGCCGGACGGCCCTGACCCTGGCCCCCGGCCGGACGAGCTGCCGCCGCTGCCGGATTGGCAACGGTCCGTGGCGCGCCAGCCGAAGCACCGGCACCCGCCGGACGCGCACGATGCGTCGCCCGCGGATGCGCCGGCTGGCGGTTGTTGCCGATGTCACGACGTACCCGCTCGGGCGTGTCGGACACGCCGGTCGCCGCGCGTGCCGCCTTCAGTCGTGCGCCTTCGGCCACAAAGTCCGCTGGCAGCTGGCGATGCTCGATCTTCTGTTTGGTCAGCTTTTCGATGTCGCGCAGATAGCTCTTCTCGTCATCAGCGCAGAACGCGATCGCAACGCCCGATGCGCCGGCGCGCGCAGTGCGGCCGATGCGGTGGACATATTGCTCGGCCACGTTGGGCAGCTCGAAGTTGATGACATGGC
>CAZWAL010000261.1:0-3333 GCA_964631905.1 uncultured Stakelama sp. | reverse complement strand
GATCAAGACCAAGATGAAGGAAACTCATGCCCCGCTGGCCGGCGAAATGAGCGGGCATATCTTCTTCGCGCATGAATTTTACGGATTCGACGACGCCCAATATGCCGCCGTTCGGCTGATCCGCGCGGTGCACATGATCGGCAAGACCATGACCGAGATCAGGGGCGCGATGCCCGCCTTCGTCAACACCCCCGAAATGCGCTTCCAGGTGGATGAGAGCCGCAAGTTCGCGGTCGTCGATGAAGTGCTCGACCGGCTGGAGGCAGAGGGGGCCGACGTCAATCGCACTGACGGCGCGCGCGTAAACACGCCCGATGGCTGGTGGCTGCTCCGCGCGTCGAACACGCAGGACGTGCTGGTCGCGCGCGCTGAGGCGAAGGATCAGGCGGGGCTCGACCGGCTGATGGCGATGATCGACACGCAGCTCGCGGCAAGCGGGCTCGTGCGGGGGCCGCAGGCGGCGCACTAATTGCCGCCGTCGAGTGCCAGGTCAGCCGCCCATTTGCTGGCTGAACGTCAGCTCGATGAACTCGGCAGGATGGATGATCTGCACGGTGACGGCGACGATCATATAGCCGTCCAGCACGTTTTGCCCGGTCATCGTCGATCCGAGCCCGCAGCTGACGGTGAAGGCATCGCTCGCCTTATCCCCGATCAGCCCGCCCTGCTGCCAAAGCCCCGTCAGAAAGGCTGCGATCGACGAGGTTACCGTCGCCCAGGTCGTCGCGTCATTGGGGGCGAAGACAAAAGCGCGCAGCGCCTGCTTGATCGACTGCTCGATATAGATAAGCGTCCGGCGGACCTGAATATAGCGGTAATCCAGGCTGTTCCCGTCAAGCGTCCGGGCGCCCCACACCACGGTGCCACGCCCGGGTTGCGACCTAATGATGTCGATCGCCTGGCCGTTGGCTGGCAGATTGAAACTCGCCTGTTCGATGTCGTTCATGACGTAAAGCGGTGCGCTGACCCCGGCGACTGCGATATTGGCGGGGGCGTTCCACACACCGTTGCGCGCGTCGTTCGCGGCCCAGATCCCGGCCATCGCCCCGCTCGGCGCCGCAATGTTCATCAGCTGCGCCGCTTGTTGCTTGATCGCATGGTATAGCGGCAACGCGGCCATCAGCATCGTGTCGATCGCGTCGACTGGCTGTGCTGCAACGCTGGCACCTGCCGTCGCCGGCGTCGGAAACAGTGTCGCGATCGCAGTTTGGATTGCGGCGAGCTTTGTCGGCACGTTGCAATAGAAGGCGACCGCCTCTGCGCTCAGCAGCGCGCTGATCGCGCTGTTATCGCCATCGGCGGCGACCAAACAGCGATAGGGCACATCGCTGACGCCAATGATCGTGGTGTACAGCGCCGGTGCATAGGCAACGCCGGAGCTCGCACCGGAAACGGCCGGCACGACGGCATCCCACAATTGCTGCTGGGCAAGGTGCAGCGCGGCCAGGCTGTCCGCGCTACGGCACCCGGGCAGGTCAATGATAGCGACCCGGTCCTGCAGCGTACTCGCCTGCGCCAGCATCGCCTGAGCGACCTTTGCATAACTGCCGTCACTCACGGGCAGCTGGCACGCCTCGGGGATGACGATCATCGTCGGGCCAACCGCATATCCGGCAGCGTCCAGCCCGGCCAAAAGGTCGACTGCGATAATCGCGTTCGATCCGTAATCGCCGCACGACACCACATAGCAAGCGCCGCCGCCATTGGCGAAGAACAGCTGCATCTGCCAATACAGCGCGAACTGGACAGCATCTTCGCACATGCTGACCACGCACCGTGCAGCGGTCTCAGCGGGGGCAACCGTAAAGGCGATTGGCGCTGCACCACCGAAATAGCGGTGATAGTCAGCCATCGAGGAAATCGACACGGGGACATTGTGCAGCGACGCGTTGGTCTCAGGGTCGGTCGCGGTGTCGGTATAGCCGATAAAGACCGGCACGCCGGTCGCCACCCCAATCACCGACGTGCCGAACGCATCGATCTCGGTAACGTAAACGCCCGGAGTCGTGCGATTGAGATAGCTGCTCGTGCTGGTGACCATTGGCCGCTCCTCGACTGGCATGCGCTGCGCGATCGCGGTTCAAGCAGGCCAAAGCCCCGGCAACAACAGCTTTCTTTGCGGCTGGCGACACCCGGTGGGTCGCCCGCGCGCGAAATGCTGGTATTTTTCGGTGCAAAGCGCCACGTGTTGCAGGATGCCTCCACCCGCCCAGATCATCCGCGTCATTGACCTTGAAACCACTGGCCAGGCGCCGCCGATGCACGGTGTGTGTGAGATTGGCTGGCAGGATGTCGCGCAGGGGCCCGATGGCCGGTGGGAGATCTGGGGCGAGGGCGGCAGCTTCCTCGTCAATCCCGGGCGCAAAATCCCGCCGGTCACCCAGGCGATCCACCACATCCTCGACGAGGAGGTTGCCGACGCGCCGATGTGGAATGATTGCGCGCGCCCCGTGCTCGATCCCTATCCGCGTCGCCTGGCGCTCGCCGCACACCGCGCCGATTTCGAAATGAAATTCTGCTCAGCCGCAATGACGCGCAGCGCCGACTGGATCTGTACGTGGAAATGCGCGCTCCGGATCTGGCCAGAAAGCCCGAGCTTCTCCAATCAGGTGCTCCGGTACTGGCGGCAACCCGAGGGGATTGATCATCAACGCGGTCTGCCCGCGCACCGCGCCTTTCCCGATGCTTATGTGACCGCATTCCACCTGCGCGATATGCTCAATATGACAAGCGTGGCGCAGTTGATCGAATGGTCGAATCTGCCCGGACTGCTCCCGCGCGTGCGCAACGGCCCCGATCGCGGCAAGGACTGGCGCGAGCTGGAAGAAGATGTGCTGGCAACCTTTGCCGCCGATCGTGACCCCGATGTGCGCTACACCGCCGAACAGGAACAGGCGCGTCGCCGTGGTGGCGGCGAAATCGGGCGGCAGAGCCTGCAGGGGGCGCTGCTTTAGCTCCCCCCCCCCCTGCCTGCGTCATCCCCGCGAAGGCGGGGATCCAGCTGCCTTTACGTCAGTCGAGAAGAAGCTCGATTCCCGGTTTTGCGGAAATGACGGTGTGAGCGTAATGGGCAGGGATCCACCCTGGAATCCACCCTGGGATACGCCCCCTCATACGTCCAGATTAGCCACCGACAGCGCATTTTCTTGAATAAACTCGCGGCGCGGTTCGACGACATCACCCATCAGCCGGGTGAAAATCTCATCCGCGACATCGGCCTGTTCCACCTCGACGCGAAGCATCGATCGGTTCTGTGGATCGAGCGTCGTTTCCCACAATTGATCGGCATTCATCTCGCCGAGGCCCTTGTAGCGCTGGATCGACAGGCCCTTG
>CAZWAL010000260.1:0-3341 GCA_964631905.1 uncultured Stakelama sp. | reverse complement strand
GCGATGTGCTGGCGGGCGAACCGTCGATCATCATGCGGCCGGAGATTTACGTGACGGCGGCGGCGCTCGCGGCGGGGCTGTATGTCGCGCTGGTCACGATCGGCACCCCCGGTCCGATGGCGGCGATCATCGCGGCAAGTGCGGGGTTTGCGTTGCGGGCCGCCGCGATCGGCTGGAAACTGGCGCTGCCGGGGTATCGTGCACCCGACAATGAGCGCTAAAGCCGCGCAAGCAAATTGATGCTGGCGACATGGTTGGTCCGATCGGGGCCACGCCGAAAGATCATCTGGTTGAGATAGCCTGGCTCAAGGTTGATCTGCTTGCCGACCGGGATCGACAGGCCGTCAAAGCTACGAAGCTGATCCATCTCGGCGCGAGTACCCCAATCAGTGCTGTTCACCGCGTAAAATCCTTCGGTGAAGATCACCCCCGATACCTTGCCGCCGCGCTTTAGCGGCAGCTGCGCACGAACGAACTGGCGTAGTCGCCAACCCGTGTCGAGACGCCCTTCAACCATCCTTTGCTCGATCCGCGACCGACCCCAAACGTACAGACCTCGCCCATTGCGCACGATCGGAAAGCTCAACTGTTCCCAAACCCGATGCTCGTTGGTTGCGATGCCATTGGCGGGATCGGTACGGACAAATGCATAGCCGAAATGCGCGGTCGTATCGCGCGCCAGGCGCAAGCCAATGGCGGGGCGAATGATGACCTGCACACCATGTGTGGCGTCGGTTAACCGGGTCTGTCCTTCCGCCCAGAAAACCAGATCGCCCTTGATCGATCCTTGCGCAAGAAACTGTGCCCAGGCTTGGCCATCATCCTGCGCTTGGACAGGTGCGGCTGTCAGAACCAACAATGTCGGCACCACCAACCGGACGATCAGTCGTATCACGCCCGAACCAGCCCCACCTCACTGAACGGCTTTGGTTCCACCGGCGGCACGCTCGGCTCATTCAGCTCACATTGCCAGAAGCCGACATCGATCCACTGGCCCTGTTTATAGCCGACCTCACGGTACACGCCGGCACGGCGGAAGCCGACTGCCTCGTGCAGGCGGATCGATCCGTCATTGGGCAGCGCGATCGCGCCGATCGCCTGGGTGAAGCCCTGGACGCGGAGCGTATCGATCAGCGCCTCGTAGAGCAGCCGCCCGGCGCCCTGTCCCTGCACCGCGCCCGCCACGTAAATCGATGTCTCGACGACATAGCGATAGGCAGGCCGGTCACGAAACTGGCTGGCATAGGCATAAGCCAGCACGCCGCCGCCTTCCGGGTCGCCATTGGTGGCGACTAGCCAGGGATAAAGCCCACCCGATGATGCCATCCGCGACCGCATTTGCCGCGTATCGGGCGCCTCGGTTTCGAACGACACCGTGCCGCTCAGCACGAACGGCGCATAGATCGCCGCAATCGCCGCTGCATCGTCGGGCGTCGCTGCGCGGATCGCGATCACAGGCCGAGGCGTGCCAGTACGATGTCCATCAGCCGCACATCGTCACGTCCGGGTGCTGCCGGCGCGAGGCCGCCGCATTCGAGACAGCGCGCCTGCACAGAGCCACCGCGCACCAGGCGCTGCATGTCGCCCAGCGCCTGCGCGAACACCGCGCGACGATCACGCGCAATCCGCGCGAAGGCGTCGCCTGCCTGATCCGCTTCGTCCTCGTCCGGACGCGACAGATCATTCGCAAACTTGGCGAACCAGCCCGGCTTTTTCTCCAGATATTCGGCATGGACCTTTTTCGGGTCGAGCTTGGCACGGCGCGCGGCCTCATCGATCGCGTCCTGCAATGTCCCGAACCGGTCGACCAGGCCGATCTGACGCGCGGTGCCGCCATCCCACACACGGCCTTGCGCGATGCTGTCGACCTTCTCGACCGACATTTTCCGCGCTGAGGCCACCCGCGACAGGAACTGCGCATAGCCATGCTCGATGCCCGCCTGCAGGATCGAATCGACTTCCGCATTGGTGCCGGCGAACACATCGGGCTGGCCGCTGAGCGGGCTGCTCTTCACGCCGTCAGCAGTGATGCCAAGTTTCTTCAGGCTGTTTTCGAAGGTCGGGATGATCCCGAAAATACCGATCGATCCGGTGATCGTCGTCGGCTCGGCAAAGATCACATCGCCTGCCGTCGCGACCCAATAGCCGCCCGATGCAGCGACTGATCCCATTGAGATCACTACCGGCAACTTCTGCGCTTTCGCCTCCAGTACCGCGCGGCGGATCGCTTCCGATGCCAACGCCGATCCGCCCGGTGAATCGACACGGACCACCAGCGCCTTCAGTGTCTTCTTGGCGAGACCATCGAGGATCAGCTTCGAAATCGTCGCCCCGCCCGCGGTGCCCGCGCCGGCCTTGCCGTCGACGATATCGCCTGCAACCGTGATCACGCCAATCGCATCGCCGGTTTTCGGCAGCGGATTGGCCTTTACATAATCGGCATAGCGGATCGCGTTGAACGTCGGCGCACCCTTGCCCGATTTCTTACCAACGAGCTCGATCACACGGGCATCGAACTGCGCGCGGTCGCCCAATTTGTCGATCAGTCCAGCCTTCATATTGGCGGCGGCAATGTCACCCTTGGTGGCACTGACGAGCGCGCCCGGCGTCGCGAGGAACTGCGCGGACTGTGCTTTTGGCCGCGCCTTGGCGACCGATTCCTTCCAGTCGGACAGCAGCGATCCGTACAGCGCTTCACTCGCCGCGCGCGCTTCGGGCGACTGATCGGTACGGGTATAGGGCTCCACAAACGACTTGAACTTGCCGACGCGGTAGACATGAACGTTGACGCCCAGCTTCTCGATCAGGCCCTTGTAATAAAGCTGCGAACCACCGGGGCCAGTGAACAGCGTACCACCCATCGGGTTCATCCAGATTTCGGTCGCGTTGGCGGCCAGGCGGTAGCCCGAATCGGTATAGCCGGTCGCATAAGCGAGCACCGGCTTGCCGCTGGCACGCACCCGGCCAAGCGCGGTTGCGACTTCGCTGACGGCCGCCGGGTAGCCGCCGACGAAACTGTCGAGATCGAGCACGATCGCCTTGACGCGCTTGTCGTCCTTGGCGGCATCGATCACGCGGACCAGATCACGGAGACGGATTTCGGCAGGGCCATTGTCGCCACCGAAATTAAATTCGGCTTCAGCGGGTTGCTCGACGATCACCCCCGCCAGATCGAGCACGAGCGCGCCATCCTTGATCGCACCCGAATTGGGTCGCGACGACAGCGCGGCGAACAGGGCGCCAAAGAATAACAGCATCGCGATCAGGACCAGACCGTCCTTGATGGCGACCAACAGCTTCCAGGCTCCGCGCACCAGTTTCACTGAATCTTGCTCCCGATT
>CAZWAL010000259.1:0-3351 GCA_964631905.1 uncultured Stakelama sp. | reverse complement strand
CCGTGGGCTATCAGCCGACCCTGTCGACCGACATGGGCGCGCTGCAGGAGCGCATTACCTCGACCAATAAGGGCTCGATCACCTCGGTGCAGGCAATTTACGTGCCTGCCGACGATTTGACCGATCCGGCACCTGCAACATCGTTCGCTCACTTGGACGCGACGACCGTGCTCAACCGCGCGATTTCGGAGCTTGGCATCTATCCCGCTGTCGATCCGCTCGACTCCACGTCGCGCGTGCTCGAACCCCGCGTCGTTGGCCAGGAGCATTACGACACGGCGCGTGCCGTCCAGTCGGTGCTGCAGAAGTACAAGTCGCTGCAGGACATCATCGCGATTCTGGGCATGGACGAGCTGAGCGAAGAAGATAAGCTGACCGTCAGCCGCGCGCGCAAAATCCAGAAGTTCCTGTCGCAGCCCTTCCACGTCGCTGAAGTCTTCACCGGCATTTCGGGCAAGTTCGTGCAGCTCGAAGATACCGTGAAGTCGTTCAAGGCAGTCGTCGACGGCGAATATGATCACTTGCCAGAGAGCGCCTTCTACATGGTCGGCGGCATCGACGAAGCGATCGCCAAGGCCGAAAAGATGGCGCAGGAAGCTTAAATTGATGATCGAACTGAACCAAGCGATGTTCCGTCGTTTGGTTTTGTTTGATCTGTTGGTTTTGGCCGCAACGTTTGCGATCGAGCTATATGAATCACTGAGTCCGAGGTGGGTTGCATATAGTGACGAATTCTATGCGATGTCTTCAAAGTATTTTCGGAGCTTTAAAGATTTGAATATCGTAGGTTTAGTCATCGTAATTGCCGTTGCTAGCGTATTGTTTGTCTGGTTCATTGCTAGCATTCTTGGATTATTATGGTTCCAGCGCTGGGCCAGATTTGGAATGTGGGCTTCAACCGTCGGCCTTTTTATATTTATGTTTTTGGTGCCAGGATTGGATGTTAGCTACGCTTCACCCTTGTCCGATGCACTGTTGTTTACCGACAGTGCACTAACCGGCGCCATCTTGTTGCTGGCTTATGCCAAGGGCTACGGCGAGGTCTGGTTTTCCGGTGTCACTCTGACCGATAGTGAGTAATTTATGACTCTCCATTTCGAACTCGTCACGCCTGAAAAGCTCGTCCGCAGTGAGGACGTGTATATGGTTGTCGTCCCCGGTTCGGAGGGCGATTTCGGCGTGCTCAGCGGCCACGCGCCGCTGATGTCGACGATCCGCGACGGCGCACTCCACATCTATCGTACCGAAAAGGGTGAGCCTGAGATGCTGCCGATCAAGGGCGGCTTCGCGGAGGTTACCGAGCGCGGGCTTACAATATTGGCGGAACAGGCCGGCTGAACGCCACGTTCGCTTCCCCGCCAATTGCCTTTGTGCGGGGGCGACAGGCGGTCATCGTCAGCAGACCTTCGCCGAAATCCCGACACTCGAAGCGCGGGTCGTATCGCTCAATGCGCGGCGTCCGGCGATCAGGCAGTTCGTCATTGGCGACCCACAGAATGGCAGAAGCGCCCCGCGCATGCCCCAGCACGACGCGATTGGGATCCTGATCGGCAGCCGCACGCGCGACGCGCACCGTGACGGCGTAACCGGCACGACGCAGGAAAAAGCCACCGATTTGGTCAAGATGGGCGCTCGACGTTGCTGACCCGACCGGCCCATCCCAGAACATCACCAGCCGACGCGGCTGCTGCTCGGCAAGCCAGGCGGAAGGCTGTTCGAGGTTGAAGACGTGCCGGGGATCACGCTCGGCATCGGTAAAGATCGATAGCAGCAAACCGATTGCGGTCGCTACCATCATCGCCGTCGCTACGATGACGGGCCGCGGATCGCGGGCCATCATCCAACGTGCCCAGACTGCCAGCCCGAACAGGAAAGACGGCATCAATGGCGTCAGATGACGCGGCTGGAATCCGGGTTTGGCAAAGGCGATCACGAGCGCCAGCACAGCGCTCACCACGCCGCACAGCACCAGCACCCCGATCGGATCCAATCTTAAAGTGCCACTTTGACCGCGCGCGACGACGATCGCGATCGAACCCACCACAGCGGCCAGAACGATCTTTGCGCTGAACGGCACGCCAAGCAGCATCGCCGGAATGTCGAGCATCGCCGAGAGCGGCAGCCCGACCGACGACAGATCGTCACCAACGGTAAAAAGCAACACCGACGGCAAGTGGAAATAGGCCCAGCCGAACATCGGCAGCAGCAGCAATGCGGCTGGCCATGTCGCTACCGCGCGGGAACGGTGATAGGCGAGATAAGCAATGCCCTGAACGAGGCACGGAACGACGCCCCAATATTGCGTCAGGATCAGCAATGCCGAGGTGGCCACCCACCCGCTGGCGCGGGCCGTGGTCGGGCGATCAAGCAAGCGCACGAACAGGATCGCCTGCACCACGCCTAGCAGAAACATTTGCGGGTAGGGGCGCGCCTCCCCCGCCACGACGAAGATCGGCACCCAGAGCAGCACGAAAACTGCCCACCACATCCGCAGATCGCGATCGGCATTGCCCTTCCACAGGATCAGCACCGGCGCGGCGATCGACAACAACAAACTGGGCAGACGCAGGGCGAAATCGCTTGAGCCAGCGATCTTCGCCCAAACCCATAACGGCATGTAGAATGCGGGACCGGTGAGCTCATGAAGGCACCAGTCGACCAGGGCGGCAAAACTTGGTTGGGTCGCGATGGCGCCGCTAAACGTCTCGTCGAACCAGAAGGGTGCATTCCAGCTATAGGACAGACGGCCAAGGGTGCCGAGGATGAGGGCTGCCGCGAGCAGGGGCGTGCGCCACCCCACCCGCTCAAACACCGTTGGGACGGTCTGTCGCCCCTCATCGCGGTGCACTGCTATGCCCGGGCCATCAACCAAGACCAATCATCCTGCCATTTCATCTGCAGTGGCACGGCACCTCTCAAATATTGCTTAACTCACGTGGTTTGGCGGCTCGACGCAGCGCGCCGAAGGGCGGGCATCTGCGGCAAATGATGCTTAGGAAATGGTAACACCTTTGCGCGTATCAAATCCGTAACCACAATGATTGGGGCATGATGAGCGCTTTTGGACGACGCAGCGGTACCGGCAACGGCGCGCCACCGGCGCGGCCTGCCTTTGGTGTTGCCCGGCCCATGCAGGGTGGCGGCCCGGCGCGGCCTGCCGATCTTCAGGGCAGCGAACAATTTCCACCGATCGAGCTAGCCCCGCTTCCTCCCCTTGATGGGGTCGACGATGGTATGACCGGCACGATGCCCGGCACCGCGATGGATGCGATGCAGCGCCTGCAGGAACGCCAGGCATCGTCGGGTGAAGCCGGCCAGTCACGGATGGAGGGCTTCGAAACCTCGATCCAC
>CAZWAL010000258.1:0-3431 GCA_964631905.1 uncultured Stakelama sp. | reverse complement strand
CCGCCGCCAGCATCGCATCGACCTGCGCGCGGGGGGTGCCGTAACGCTGGCCGAATACATGCGCCCATTCAAGGAACTCGTGGTTCGCCACCATGTCGCGAAACTTGTCGAGACTGACGAAATGATAATCCCTGCCGTCTTCCTCGCCCGGGCGAATCGGCCGCGTGGTTGCGGAGACCGACATCGCCAGATCGGGCTCGTCGGCGAGCAATTTGCGCGCGATGGTGGATTTGCCCGCACCTGACGGAGATGAGAGAACAAACAATACTCCGCGGCGTTTGAACTCGTGGAGATTGTGGTCGGCTGCTTCCATGCCCGCTAGTGGCGCGGCGAGCCGGGTTTCGTCAACCCATCAGCGCGGACTCATTGTGCAGCAGGCTTTTCACCGCGCACGCTATCCGCCAGTTGCGTCGTCAATCGACCAACGCCCCACAACACCGCCCAGCCAACCGCATAGGTAACCGCGATCGGCAGCACGACCTTGGCGACATTGGCGGTGATCGCGCCGTAAATCGCGCCGTCGACGGCGCTGTCATCGCCGCTCATCGAATCGATCGCCCCACCCAACAGCGCGCCAATGGTCGTTGCACCCATGTCTTCATCCTTATGTTCGTTGCGCAGGCAGAGCGATCGAGGCGCGAAGTTGTTCCGGTTAGCGATACGAAGATCTGATCCCCGCTGCGGCGAATCAGACCATTTTTTCTGGGCGCACCAGACGGTCGAACGTCGCTGCATCGATCAGCCCCAGCGCAAGCCCGGCTCCCTTCAGCGTTAGTCCTTCGGCATGAGCGTGCTTGGCGATCTTGGCCGCATTGTCATAGCCGATCTCGGGCGCGAGCGCGGTGACCAGCATCAGCGAGCGATCGACCAGTTCGGCAATCCGCGGCAGGTTGGGCTCGATCCCCTCGACGCAGCGTTTAGCGAAACTTGCCATGCCGGTGGCAAGGAGATCGATCGATCGGAGCACATTGGCCGCGATCATCGGCTTGAAGACGTTGAGTTCGAGGTAACCCTGCATGCCGCCAACCGTGATGGCCATATGATTGCCGATCACTTGCGCCGCCACCATCGTCAGCATCTCGCACTGAGTCGGGTTCACCTTGCCAGGCATGATGGAGCTGCCGGGTTCGTTCTCGGGCAGGTTGAGCTCGCCGAGCCCCGATCGCGGGCCAGAGCCGAGCAGGCGGATGTCGTTGGCGATCTTGGTGAGCGCGACGGCGAGCGTGTTGAGCGTGCCAGACACATGGACGAGCGGATCGTTGCTTGCCAGCGCCTCGAAGGCATTTTCCGCCGGGTGAAACGGAAGGCCGGTGATCTCGGCAATCGCCGAACACACAGCAACAGCAAAACCATCAGGCGCATTCAGCCCGGTGCCGACGGCGGTGCCACCCTGAGCCAGCCGATCGGTGCCCGCAATCAGCCCAGGCTCGATCCGCCGCCGACACCGATACACCTGGTTAGCATAGCCCGAAAATTCCTGGCCGAGCGTGATCGGCGTGGCATCCTGCAAATGAGTGCGGCCGATCTTGATCACGTCGCGCCATGCTACTGCCTTTGCCTCCAGCGTAGCGCGAAGCCGGTCAAGCGCGGGGAACAGATCGCGCCGGACAGCCATTGATGCCGCGATATGCATCGCGGTCGGGAAGCTGTCGTTCGACGACTGGCTCATGTTGACGTGATCGTTCGGGTGAACGGGCGATTTGCCGCCGCGCGTGCCCGTGAGCACCTCATTCGCGCGGCCCGCGATCACCTCGTTGACGTTCATGTTGGTCTGGGTGCCCGACCCCGTTTGCCAGATGACGAGTGGGAATTGATCGTCGAACTTCCCCGCCGCCACCTCCGCCGCAGCCGCCTCAATCGCGTCGGCGATGTCGCCGGGCAGGCCGTGCGTGCGGTTCACCCGCGCTGCCGCCTGCTTCACGATCGCCAGCGCATGGATGATGCCGATCGGCATCCGCTCGCGCTCACCAAAGGGGAAGTTGGCGATCGATCGCTGGGTCTGCGCGCCCCAATAGGCGCTGGCGGGAACCTCGATCGGGCCGAACGAATCGGTTTCGATGCGGGTGTCGGTCATCGCCATTCTCCGTCATGCTGAACTTGTTTCAGCATCCATCGCGCCACACACGCCGCCGGAATTTGGGCAGGGCTGGATCCTGAAACAAGTTCAGGATGACGACTTCAGAAAAACGTCGTCACTTCTTTCTTTTGAAATCCACCGAGACGACGTTCGATCCGTCCTCCACCGGCGTAACGACAGCATCATTCTCCGCTTCTTCGTGCGGCTCCGGACCTTCGGGGCCTTCCGCCGCCTGAAAGCGCAGCTCGAAATTGACGGCCGGATCGTGAAACCCGGTGATCGACGAATAGGGGATGACGAGCTTCGACGGCACCTGATTGAAGCTCAACCCCACCGAAAACCGCTCGTCATCGACAAGCAGATCCCAATAGCGATTCTGCATCACGATCGTCATCTCGTCGGGAAAGCGCTCGATCAGGCGCTGCGGAATATCGACACCGGGCGCCTGGGTCTTGAAGGTGATGTAGAAATGATGCTCGCCCGGCAACCCGCCATTAGTCGCCACCGATCCCAGAACACGGCCCACGACGGCGCGCAGCGCCTCCTGCACGATTTCGTCATAGGGAATCAGGCTATCGGGCAGACCATCGCTCATTCGCCTTGGACTAACGGTCTTTGAGGCTCGGTCAAGATTTGGCCGTAAAGTTTTGAACCGCCAAGATTGCGCCCGCCAATCCACGCGCTATGGGAACGCCATGCGTACCGCCACCATCTCCCGCGCCACCAAGGAGACGTCGATCGACGTCACCGTCAATCTCGACGGCACCGGCACCTATAATGTCAGCACGGGGATCGGCTTTCTCGATCACATGCTCGAGCAGCTGTCGCGGCATTCGCTGATCGACATGGACGTGAAGGCAGTGGGCGATCTCCACATCGACCAGCACCACACGACTGAAGATACCGGCATCGCGATTGGTGAGGCGATTGCCAAGGCGCTCGGCGACAAGGCGGGCATCCGCCGTTACGGCGATGCGCTGAGCCCGATGGACGAGACGCTGACCCGCGTCGCGCTCGACATTTCGGGGCGGCCCTATCTGGTGTGGAACAGCAGCTTTTCGCAAAGTCGGCTGGGCGAGATGGACACCGAATTGTTCAGCCACTGGTTCCACAGCTTTGCAGGCTCGGCGGGCATCACGCTGCATGTCGAAACGCTCTATGGCCACAACAACCACCACATCATCGAAAGTGCGTTCAAGGGCGTCGCCCGCGCGCTGCGCACCGCCGTCGAGATTGATCCCCGCAAGGCCGGCAGCATCCCGAGCACCAAGGGCATGCTGTAAAGTGACGCGTCGTGGCTAACCGGATCGCGCTGATCGATTACGGCGCGGGCAATCTCCATTCGGTCGCCAAT
>CAZWAL010000257.1:0-3440 GCA_964631905.1 uncultured Stakelama sp. | reverse complement strand
GCCAGCTCGTTTCGCATGGCCACATCAAGGTCAATGGCGTGAAGTGCAACATCGCCTCGCGTCGGTGCTTTCCCGGTGACGAGGTCACGCTCGGCACCAAGGCGCAGGAAATGGCACTGGTGATGGAAGCACAGAGCCTGGCGGAACGCGACATCCCTGAATATGTCGCGCCAGACGGTGCCGCAAAGGTGACCTTCACCCGCGTGCCGACGCTGGATGAAGTGCCGTATCCGGTGAAGATGGAACCGAATCTGGTGGTCGAGTTCTATTCGCGTTGATGACGCGGATTAGCGCAAGCTAATCCGGACATTCAGCGCGAGCGGTCGGCGGGGCCAAAGCCCCGTTGGGCGACGTGGCCCATCGACTGCCTGCAAGGCAGGCGCTCAGGAGAGCCTTTGCCACGGCGCTACAAAGAAAAAAGACGGGGCGGTCCTTCGGGGCCGCCCCTTTTTCGTTTGACCGCCCATTTAGCATGAAATGACGTTGGCGTGGATCAAATCCCGGACCGTTCGTGTCGAGCGAAGTCGAGACACCCTGCGCAGCGCTTGGCACACTTTTCTCGACTTCGCTCGAAACGAACGGGCCAAGGTAAAGCCATCAAAGTCTAAGGCAGCGCCATCGCCTTGCGCAGAAACGCATCGGATTTTTCGAGCATCTTGATACGCGCGTCGCTGTCGTCGAGCTGGTGATCGAGCCCCGGAAACTCGACCAGTTCCACCTCATGTCCGGGGGTCTTGAGCCGCTTCAGCATCAGGCGCGATTCGCCGATGCCGACATTCTGGTCGAGATCGCCGTGGAACATCAGCACCGGTGCCTTGATCCGGTCGGCATTCTGCGCTGGCGATCCTTCGCGGACATGCGGTCCCCGACCAATAAAGGCATCGACGATGTTGTAGTTGGTGAAGCCATCGGATTCGCTCCGCAGCATTTCCAGATCAGTCACCGGTGCAACCGCGATGATCGCCTTGAAAAGATCGGGATCGACCACCGCTGATTGGAGCGCCGCATAGCCGCCATAGGACCAGCCGACGATGCCGAGCTTGTCCTTGCTGGTGATGCCCTGGCTGATCAGCCAGCGCCCGCCATCATTTACATCGCCGATGGCGGTTCGCCACGATTTGAAGCCGTTCTGCTGATACCAGCCATCGCCATAACCCGTCGATCCGCGATAATTGGGTTGGAGCACGGCATAGCCGCGATTGGCAAAGAACTGCGCCCACCAGTCGAAGCCCCATTCATCGCGTGCTGCTGGCCCGCCATGCGGCATCACGATTGCGGGAATATCCTTGCCCGTGCTGCCGACCGGCAATGTCAGATAACCGGGGATCATCGTGCCGTCGGCTGCTGGAAAGCTGACCGTTTTTACAGGAGCCAAGGCAATATCGCCCAGCTGCGGTCGCGATGGCAACAACTCTTCGAGGCGGCGGGTTGCCTTGTCGTACAGGAAATAGCGACCGGGGTTCACATCGCTGCTGGCGAACAGCAGCAGCTTCGTTTCGTCACTGCTCGAATCGATGAACGAGATCAGCGGCAGACCGGGAATGGCTTTTGACAGAGCGTTCCCCAGTGCTTTCAGCTGGGGATCGAAAAACGCCCGTTGCCGGCGATCGGTGGCAAAGCTGACCCCTACCACCCGACGGTCGCGACCGATGCGGATCAGCCCATCGACATCGACATCGTCGCGCGCGAATACGACTTCGCTCTTCAGGCTGCCATCGAGCGCGACCTTGTACAGCGCCTGGCGACCGTTCAGCTGCTTGAAGCCATAGGCGACATTCAGGGTCGGATCGATCGCATAAGGATCAAAGCCGTCGGCACCCCCATCGCCGCTGATGATCGTGCTCAGCGGTTGCCAGTTGCGCTCACCCTGTTTGCGATAGAAATAATTTCGCTTCCGGCTCAGCAGGCCGTCTCCGGTGCTTGGCCGCAGACCCATGATCCGCACCTGGCCCTTGCCATCGGTAATATACTCAGCCGCATCGGCTTTTGGGCGCTCCACCGTTGACCGGGCCAGCGTGACGGTGTCGACTCGCTCGACGCCCAGACCATCGCCGCGTTCGGCAAGGCGGGTGCCGACCTGCACCTCAGGCACGAATGATCGGGTCATCAGCACCGATCCGGTCTGGTCAGTGCCCGTCCAGTCGATCACCGCGCCGCCATCCTGGCCAAGCCCAACCGATCGGTAATTGGTGCCGACGCTGATCATCTTCATCGCGCTGCCGTCTGAATCAACCGCGATCATCCGCGAAAAGCCGAGCAGCCTCGACCCATCGTTACGGATCACGTTGACGTTGCAGATCAGGCGGGTGTTGGTCGACCAGCGGCAATAGGAGATATTCTCCTGGCTGCCGTCCACCGCCAGGATGCGGCGTTCGCCCGATCCGTCCAGCGCCAGCACGTTCACCACGGATGCGCGACCGGCGGCGGGCTGGATGACAGCGATGTGCCGGGCATCGGGCGACAGGCTCATTTGTTGAATATTGTCGCGTGCACCAAAGCGTGCTGCCGCCTGCGCACTTGTTTCGGAAGGTGCCGCCGATCCTGCCGTGCCGCCGATCGTCAGCGCGCAGGCAAATACCGCCACCCGGCCAACGGAAGGAATGATGTTCACTGGCCGTGCCCCCCAGAATCGCCAACCATTTTCGATACTAGGGGAGATTGTCCGCGCGGCAAGGGACGCTTGCGCCTATTCCCGTGCGATGCCAGAACGCGCGCTGGTTTTCGAAAGGGTACAAGGGTGACCAACCGTCTGTTTCTGGGCTTGCTGTTGCTCGCCACCGCCGCGCCTGTGATCGCGCAGACCAAGCCCGCGATCGCGCTCGATACGCTGAAGACGGTCACCCAGACGCTGTCGTCCGATGCCTATGAAGGCCGCGCGCCGGCGACGCCTGCGGAGGACAAGACGGTCGCCTATCTGATCGAACGCTTCAAGGCGGCGGGGCTGCAACCGGCCAACAATGGCAGCTGGGTGCAGGACGTGCCGCTGGTCGAAATCCTCGCGACCGATGTCAGCCCGATGACGATTTCGGGTGGCAAGGCGCCGGTGAGCCTTGCCTTTCGGCAGGATATGGTGATCGCCACCTACCGCGTGGTGCCGACGATCGAGGTGAAGGATAGCCCCGTCGTGTTCGTGGGCTATGGCATCAACGCCCCTGAACGCGGCTGGAACGATTATGCCGGGGTGGATGTGAAGGGGAAGACGGTCGTCATCCTCGTCAACGATCCCGACTGGCAGATGCCCGGCAAGGATGGTTTGTTCGAAGGTCGGGCGATGACCTATTATGGCCGCTGGACCTATAAGTACGAGGAAGCCGCCCGCCAGGGTGCCGCCGCCGCGATCATCGTCCATGATACCGAGCCTGCCGCTTATGGCTGGGGCGTGGTGCAATCGTCCTGGACCGGGCCGCAGCTCGAGCTCGATGAAAAGGGCGATCACCTGA
>CAZWAL010000256.1:0-3443 GCA_964631905.1 uncultured Stakelama sp. | reverse complement strand
TCCGTATCGGCCGATTGTTCGACATGCGGATCGAGGAGATTTTCGATGATGGCGAGAATGATGGGACGGCTGCCTGACATGGCCAAGCCCATTGGCCCCGGCGAGAAAATCACCCGCGCCCGGCGGCGCACCAAGCTGGTGTATCTGGCCGGCGCAGCATTGTTCGGGGCGATGCTGCCAACGGTGCTGGCGCTGCTGAACCGAAATCCGGAATCAACCGGCAAGGCGGGCATCAGCTTTACCAGCATGACGCTCGACCCGGCGGTATCGGTTGGTCTCGCGATCATCCTGGCGTTGGTGCTGGTCGCGGTGCCTATCTATATGTTCCGCAAGGTGGATGAGCTCGCCGTGCAGCAGAATCTGCGGGCGATGTGCGCAGGGTGGTTTGCGATGCTCGGCGGTTTTCCGGTTTGGCAGGCACTCGCCGCTGGCGGCTGGGCCGAGCAACCCCACGCAGCGGGCATTTTCGTGCTTGGGTATCTGGTGACGATGGTAACGTTTTTGATCGTCAAATGGCGCAGCTGACCCGCCTGATCGAGAGAGGTTGAGTGACCAACACGCGTACCCCTGATGACTGGCAGACCCGCGCCAAGGCCATGATGCGTCGACAGCGATCGGCCTGGATCGGCACAATCATCGCCATGGCGATCGGCTTTGCGCTGTTCGGGGCAGGCACGCAGGCGGGCGGCATGGTGCGGGGCGGGCTGATGCTGGCCGGGCTCTCGCTGATCGTGATCGGCCTGTTGTGGGGCACGTTGGTGTACATGCAGGTAATCGACGAGCAGGAGCGAGACGCCAACCTGTGGGCCACCTATGGCGGGCTGACGGTGTACATGACGCTGTTCTGCGCGCAGTTTCTGGCGGACATGGCGGGCATCACGCTGCCGCTGACACATGACGCAATCTTCGTCACGACGATGATCGTGACTCTGATAATCTTTACGTGGAAGCGTTTTTCGTAAGTTTTCTTTATAAATCAAGATCATGAAAGGACTTGAGATGATCAAGAACATAAAGTCGCGCCTGTTGGCGACGATGGCCCCGGTTGGACTGACGATGAGCCTGATGATCAGCACGCCTGTGCTGGCCCAGACGGCAACGCCCGCCCCCTCCCCGGCCCCCGCCGCCGCAACGGTCGATGCCGATCCTGCTTTGTGGGTGGTAAAGGATGCCGACACGACGATCTATCTGTTCGGCACGGTGCACGTCCTGAAGCCAGGTCTGAGCTGGTTCGACGAAGCGGTGAAGACGGCATTTGACAAGAGCGACGAGCTGGTGCTCGAGCTGATCCAGCCCGAACAGGCCGAAGCGCAGAAGGTACTGGGTTCGGTGATCATCGACACCGATGGCCCGCCGCTGTCACAAAAGCTGCCCGAAGCCGATCGTCCTGCACTCGCCAAGGCACTGACCGATAATGGCATTCCGGCCGCACAGTTCGAAGTGATCAAGCCCTGGTTCGTGGCGCTCACCCTGTCGCTCGCACCGCTGCCCAAGCTTGGCTATGATCCCAATAGCGGCGCCGAAACGATCCTGACCGCGGCGGCAAAGGCAGCCAACAAGCCCGTCGGGGCACTGGAAACATTCACTGGCCAGCTCGCCGTGTTCGATACGCTGCCCGAAAGCGTGCAGATCAGCTATCTGCAGCAGACGGTGAAGGACCTGGGCAAGGTCGGCGAGACGCTCGACCGGATGGTCGCGCAATGGGCAAAGGGTGATCCGGATGCGCTGGCGATCACGATGAACGAAGGGCTCGACGCGCCCGAACTCCGCAATGCCCTGCTCACCAAGCGCAACATCGCCTGGGCTGAATGGATCGACAATCGCCTGAAAAAGCCCGGGACGGTGTTCATGGCCGTCGGCGCGGGGCATCTGGCGGGCAAGGACAGCGTTCAGGTGCAACTCGGCACCCGCAAGCTGACCGCGACGCGGGTCAGCTATTGATCGCCAAGCACGCAACGGTTTCGGGCAGGTGCGATTGCGGCTGATCACGCCCCTTTTGATCGCCGCGCTGATCGCCCTGCCCGGTTGCAGCCGGCCGCGCCCCGCCCAGGCGCGGCCGGCTCTTTTCGTGGTGCGTGATGCCGATACGGTGATTTGGGTGCTGGGGACGATCCACGCGCTGCCCACCCATATGGCTTGGGAAACCCCCGCCATCACCCGCGCGATCGACAGTGCGGACGTGCTCGTCACCGAAATTCCCCGCTCCGCGCCGGGAGTGGTGGGCGAGATTTTCATGGATCTCGCCCGCAGCGACGGCCTGCCGCCGGTGACATCGCGGGTTGCCGCACCAGTGCGGCCTGCGCTGCGCCGGGCAATTGATGCGGTGGATGAATCGGCCTCGACGCTCGACAAGCTGGAGACATGGGCAGCGGCCTTGGTGATCGAGAACGGGCGGGCGCGCGCCGCCGGGGCAAGCCCCGCCGATGGCGTTGAAGCAGTACTGGCGCAGCGCTTTGCCGGCCGCCCGCAGCGCGCATTCGAAACGGCGGGCAGCCAACTCGCTTTGTTCGATCGCTTGAGCGAGCCCGATCAACGCCGCCTGCTAACTCTGGCGGCGACCGATAGCGACGGCTATCGCCGCGCGCTGGCGGCGTGGTCGACCGGGGATATGACGACGATCGCGCGGAGCAACGACGAATTGTTCAGCGGCGCGCCCGCGATGAAGACGGCGCTGCTCACCGGGCGCAACACACGCTGGAGTCGCTGGATCGCCGCGCGGATGCGCCAGCCCGGCAAAGTGCTGATCGCGGTTGGCACGGGGCATCTGGCGGGGCCATCATCGGTGGTGGCGATGCTGCGCGCGAGCGGGCTAACGGTACGACGCGTTCAATAGGGGGATTGCTTGCGCTTTGCCCCCTTGTCCGCTATGCGCCGCCGCTTCCGGTCAGGGTCATCCCTGGAGGCTTGGCCGGAATTTTAAAACCAAGCACACTCGGAGACTGACATGAGCGAACAATTGACGCTCGCAGCCGAGACGCGTGAACAGGTTGGCAAGGGAGCCTCCCGTTCGCTACGTCGCGAAGGCCGCGTACCCGCCGTGATTTACGGCAACAAGCAAGACCCCGTCTCGATCCACCTTGAGGAAAAGGCGCTGATGCGCGCCTTGATGACCGGGCATTTCATGAATTCCACCGTCATCCTGGACGTCGCCGGCACGCCGGCGCTGACGCTGCCCAAGGATGTCGCGTTCGATCCGGTCACCGACCGGCCCGTCCATGTCGATTTCCTGCGCATCGGCGAGCATTCGTCGGTGACGGTGCAGGTGCCCGTGCGCTTCACCAATGAAGACGCATCGCCCGGCATCAAGCGCGGCGGCGTGCTCAACATCGTGCGTCACGACCTTGAACTGGTGTGCGACGCGTCGGAAATTCCGGACGATGTCGAAATCTCGCTCGCCGGGTTCGATGTGGGCGATTCGATCCACATTTCGGCCGTTACCCTGC
>CAZWAL010000255.1:0-3467 GCA_964631905.1 uncultured Stakelama sp. | reverse complement strand
ATCAAATGCTGACATGGTACTTTTGGGGGGTGGTCCTGGTCCGGCACACGGCACCCGGTTGATTTAGGATCGAGCCGATCAAAACGCTGAAATCGTCGTAGACATGGGGCTGGGTATCTGCCCATCCATCGTGGCCATACCCATAGCTGACAGCGACAAAGGCCAACCCACGAGCATTCGCGACCATTTGATCGACATTGCTGTCGCCGACGAAAATTGAAGTCGATGCCGACGCGCCCACTTTGCGCATCGTCAGATCGAGCAAGTCGGGCATTGGCTTGGCAGGCACCCCGGAGCGCCCACCAATGATGACGCCGAAATGATGCGCAATACCCGTTTCAGTCACAACCTTCTCACATAGGTTTTGTGGCTTGTTAGAGCAGATACCAAGTCGATACCCGGCATCGTCGAGCGCTTTAAGACCATCGGCAACCCCAGGGAACAGGCAATCGAGTGGGGTTCGCAATTCGGCATAACGCCGCCGGAACTCAGCGATGTCCGCCTCAGGGTCGGAACAGAAGCCGCCGAGCAGCGCAGCCATCATGGGTGCTGATCCAACGCTGAGATAAGGTCGAACATCCTCACCTTGCACCAGCACGGCCGATCCTCGATCGACCAGCATCGTATTGATGATCTCAGTACAAACGTTGACACTGTCCACCAACGTGCCGTCGAGATCAAAGATGATGTGTTCGATAGACATCAGGCTTGGTCAACTGTCATCGCCTGAGCAAGCTCATCACGCGGCAAAAAGGGTGCCATATCCTCAAGCGACGGCGAGACCATCGTACCGTCTTCCAACCGGCGCGATGCAAGCTTCGGCGCAAAATCCTGTCGCTTGTCGAGGATGATCTCGCACAAATGCGGCCCGGGGCCCGACAATGCCGTTGCGATGCCCGCTGCCAGATCGGCGTGATTATCGATGCGCGACGATTTGAGACGGAAACCGTCAGCAAGACGGCAATAATCAGGGAATGTAAGTCCGCTATCAGGACCACAGCCGACGATGTTATCCGAAAAGTAATTCTGCTGCGTTTGGCGGATTGAGTGATAGCCGTCGTTGTTGAGCACAAATACTTTGATAGGCAATTCAAGCCCTGCGATCGTCTGAAGCTCCTGCAGGTTCATCATGACACTGCCATCACCAGCAAGGCAGATGATCCGCTTCGCATGCGATGCGTACCAAGCGCCAATCGCGGCTGGCAGATCGTAGCCCATGGAAGCACAGCCTGAATTGGTATAAAGTCGTTGGCCAGCCTTTATGTTGGCTGCCTGGAAAATGGTAACGCACGCCGTTCCATCGCCGGAAATAACAATGTCATCGGGATCGAGCGCATCAAACAATGCTTGGCCAAAGCAATAGGGGTTAATAGGCGCTGCAGTTTCCCAATAGGTTGACAGGACGACTGGATATTGTGCAGCGCGCTCACGCGACCGGGCCAGAAAAGCGGCCCGCGATGCCGCCTGATTGACGTCCGGCAACGCGATCTTTGCAGCCGAGTCGAAAAAGTCGCGCAGATCGGCATGCACCGAATGATCGATCCTCAGCGTCGGCTTGGCGAGTTCAGCCTTGTCGATGTCCACCATCGTCACCGACGCATTCTTTGCGAAGGACGACCAGTTATAGCTGATTTGGCGAATATTCAGCCGGGAACCAAGCACCAACAGATAATCGGCCGACTGCACAGCAAAGTTGCCGCCCCGATCGCCCACTGTTCCCGGGCGGCCAATATATAGCGGATGATCGTTGCTGATCGCATCATGTGCATTCCAACCAGTAACGACCGGAACCCCAAATCGATCCACAAACGACAGAAACTCTTGATGCTGTCCCGACAAACGAACACCCGCGCCAACCAAAACTAGCGGACGAGAAGCGCTACACAGATCAGCGATGACCCGTTCTACAGCGACATGAAGAGCACTTCCGGTGAGTGACTGTTCCTCGGCAGCCGTGTTGAGAGCTTCGCCGTCGCGATCTGGCTGGTTGTTGGGATCGAAAACCTCTAAGGTGTCATAATCAACCAGGCTACCCTGGACATCGATGGGGACATCAATCCACACAGGCCCTGGTCGGCCGCGTGCTGCTAGCCACAATGCCTTGCCGACAATTCTTCGGACATCGGCAGGGTTCTGCAGAACCACGGCATATTTTGTTATGCCACGCACCATGCTGACGATATCAATTTCTTGATCACCCAGCTGTCGGAGAGGAATGTCAAAATTCGGTGCGTAGGTTTCACGCTTAACCTGGCCCGATATCACGATCATTGGGACAGAATCCACATATGCCCCATAAACGCCATTCAACGCGTTTACGCCGCCGGGTCCAGTCGTCACATTAAGTGCGGCCATTGTTCCTGAAAGGCGGGCATAACTCTCTGCCCCAATAGCCGATGCCTGTTCGTGATGCATGAAGACTTTAGACAGCCCTGCTGCGCGGCCAAGCGCATCGTTCAAATGCATTGCCCCGCCGCCGGTGAGCATGAAGACATGCTGCACCCCTGCATCAACAAGCATTTGCGCGATTACATCGGCGACCCTGATTTTACCCATGATGGAGTAACTCAGGCCTGAACCGGCTGAGTTACTTTTACGTGGCTACGGTGCTCCATCATCTCAATGCGCTTGTTATCCTCAGCGCCGATCGCGACGTAATAATCGCGCTTATTCTTCAACCACAACAGCTCAAACTCGATCGCAAGCGCCATGCCGCGCTCGACATCACCGTCAAGAATGCCGGCGTCGAAAATTATCTTACGTGTTTCGAAGCGATCGAGGCGGATTTTGCGAATACGCCGAAGTGCGTTGATCGAGTCTGGGCTAACGCTGCCGCCTACAACCAACTCGACATCCTGCGCCGAAGCCACCTTGGCAACGTTCTCGACATAAACGGTCATCTCGTCCGAATTCACGAACTTTCTGTCATGGCCAAGCGAACCAGCAAAATCGACGCGGCCAAAAACCATGCCGATGTTCTTTTTACCTGCGATGGCTCCCAGTTGGTCAAGTTCCCGATAAGTGGAAATCGTTTCCACATTGAACGGAAACCCAACATCAGCGCGTTCGTCCGCCGGGAAAACCTTATCGCGCGCATCCGCGTATTTGCCAAGGGCGTAGGGTGTTTCTACCATCGGTGCGATAACGTAATCGACACCGAACTGTCGACACTCGATGAGATCACGAATGGCCTCGCAGCCGCCGATCTTGATACCGACGTTGACACCAGCGCGGCGCGCAATTTCCAACAGTCTCAGCAGCTCATCGACCCGCGTTCCCTCTGCTTCGAATTCCGCTTTAACGGACACGAAGCCACACTGCGCCTTTCCCTCCTCGAGAATTGCCAGCATGCGTTTTTCATAAGCGTTCATTTTACTTCCCAGACCAATAATTGAGTACACTTCCGGAATAACACTCGACGCATCATGACGTTGCGTCAGCCACGAATGAACTTGGTGATCGTATCG
>CAZWAL010000254.1:0-3509 GCA_964631905.1 uncultured Stakelama sp. | reverse complement strand
GCGAACATTGCCTTGCCGAGCTGACGGACCTCTTCGGGCTCCAGCTTTTGCAGAATGGCGGCGGCTTCGTCATCGCCCACCAGCATCATCAGCACGGCGGCGCGTTCGACGCCTGTATAGCTGCGTGTCGGCTGTTCCATCAGCTTGCATCCGCTTTGATCATGTCACGCACCGCAAGCGCCGCGCGCGACGGGTTGTCCCGGGTAAAGCCGCGCACCATGCCGATCCGGTCATCGAAGTTGCGGGCATTGTCGATCATCTCGATGCTGACCGGGATCGGCACGCCGTCCTGCATCTGCGGCGCAGCGGCTCCGGGTGCGCGACTGGCCGCAGCAAAAGCCGTGCCGGGGGCCGTGCGCAGTGGCGGCGCTTCATCGCGCTTCTTCAGCACCGCCTTGGCAAGCGGACGGATGCCGAGCATCAGCACCATGATTGCAATCAGGATGGCAGTGACGTTGCGGGCGACAATCGGCAGCCACCCGGCCTCGTACCAGGGAGTCTCGTCGTCGAGCACGGTCGACTTGGCGAATTTGCGCGCGATCACCGTGACCTGATCGTTCCGCGCGGCATCATAGCCAACCGCAGCGCGGACAAGCTGGGTGATCTGCTGAATCTCGACCGGGCTGCGCGGCTTGCCGGTTTCGGGATCGCGCAACAGCACCGCCACCGACAGGCGCTTGACGGTACCGGGCATTGCGCGGGTGACCGAGATTTCCTTGCCCAGATCATAGGCACGGGAATAGTTTTCAGCAGCCTTGGCTGGAGCAGCTGCTGCGGCAGCAGCAGGCGTCGGCGTGGCGCCGGGCGCGGGCGTTGCCCCGGCCGCAGGCGTCTGGCTCTGCGGGGTAACCGTGCTGGCGGCCGGCGCAGTGTTGGACAGTGCGCCGGGAATGCCGCCCGGCGATTGCTGGCCGGACGCACCCGCACCGACGCCCGTCCAGTTGCCCTGTTCGGCGCGCAATGCGCCTTGCTTGTCATAGCTTTCACGCGTCGCCTGGGTCTCGTCGAGGTCGACATCGGCCTGGATTTCAGCCGAGAAATTGCCCGGGCCAACCAGAGGCGTGAGCAGCTGCGTCAATTGGGCGCGATATTTGTCTTCGATGCGGCGCTGGAAATCGATCCGCGCATCGCCGGCAAGCGTCGTCGAATCCTGCCCCTGCACATGCGTCAACAACGCCCCCATCTGGTCGACGACGGTCACCGCATCGGTTTTCAATCCCGGTACCGAGGAGGCGACAAGATTGATGATCGAGCTGACCTGCGCTTCGGCAAGGCTGCGGCCCGGCTGGAGCTTCAGGATCACCGAGGCCGATGGCGCGGCATTGTCGCGCACGAACACACTGGTTTCGGGCATGGCGAGGTGCACGCGCGCTTCGGCGACCGCATCGATTTCCTGAATCGACCGGGCAAGTTCGGTCTCGCGCGCCTGACGCAGGCGTTCGCCCTCTACCGCGCGGGAAACCCCCATCGGCAGATTGTCGAGGATCTGGTATCCGCCCGGCGCTGCCTTGGGCAGGCCCTGCCCGGCAAGCAGAATGCGGGCGCGGGAATAATCGTCTTCGTTCACGGTCAGCGCGCCGGTGCCTTCATCGATACGCGAGGCGATGTTTGCCTGTTGGAGCGCCGCCGTCACCGCCGATTTATCGGCATCGGGCAGACCCGAGAACAATGTCTTCTGCTGTGGGCTGGCCAGCGTCATCCACGCGATAGCCGCGGCCGCGATCAGGCTGACGAGCAGCACCATCGGCAGGCTGCGGCGCACCGCCGGCTGTTGCAGCAGCGATCCGATCTGGCGCAGCGGATTGGCAAAACGCTCCGGCATAACGGGCGTGGCGGGGGTGAGTTGGTTGCTCATGGCTTAGACCGGCATGCTCATGATGTCCTTGTAGGCGGACAGTAGTTTATTTCTGACTTGCAGCGTCGCTTCGAAACCGATCGCCGCTTCCTGGCGCGCCAGCATCACCTTGGCGATGTCGACATTCTCGCCGCGCTCGTAAGCGGCACTGATGTCGCCTGCCTTGGCCTGGGCGGCGTTCACGCCGTTCAGCACCTGCTGCATCGTCGAGGCAAAGCTGCCCTTGTCGGTCGACGCCGGTGCCGCCGTGGTACCGGCATTGGCGCCGGCGCGTTGCAGCGCCTGGTTCTTTTCCAGAATCTGCGCCCGCAACGCGAGCACGCGGTCAACCCCCATCGGGCCGCCGACTCCACCGATCCCACTCATGCTGAAGCCACCTTGCTAAAGTTGCTCGAATAGGCGGGCGCAATCATCTCGCCCTGTTCGCGTGCCTTGGCGAGCCGGTACCGCAACGTGCGTTCCGAAATGCCCAGCCGCCGCGCGGTTTCGATCCGGCTGCCACCACAGGCGGCCAGCGTTTCACGGATTGCCTGAAATTCTGACATCTGGACGATATTGCCCAGCGTCGCGGGCACCGCGTCGTCCAAGGGCATTGGCACGGCGACAGATGCTGGAGCCGGTGCCCGATCAAACAGGATGTGCGCGGCGCTGATCGTATCGCCCGCGGCGAACAACAGTGCGCGCTGAACGACATTTTCCAGCTCGCGGACATTACCGGGCCAGTCATGGCCCATCAGGGCATCGATGGCCGAGGCATCGGGCCAGGGGATCGTCGCACGACCAACCGCGTGGCGCAGCACCATCGTCGCGGTCAGTGCCGGAATGTCCTGACGGCGTTCGGCAAGCGGCTTGGTCGAGAGCGGAAACACGCTCAGCCGGTAGTAAAGATCGGCGCGGAACCGGCCTTGGGCGACTTCAGTCTGGAGATCGCGGTTCGCACATGCGATGACGCGCACGTCAATCGCCTCGGGCACCGATGCGCCGAGTGGCACGACTTCGCGTTCCTGCAGCGCCCGCAGCAGCTTGGCTTGCAACTGAAGCGGCATTTCGGCAATTTCGTCGAGCAGCAACGTACCGCCATTGGCAGCGCGGAAAAACCCTTCGCCGCCCGATGATGCGCCCGTGAACGATCCCTTCTGATGGCCGAACAGCAACGCTTCGAGCATCGTTTCCGGCAGGGCTGCGCAGTTGATGGCAATGAACGGCCCGTCGCGGCGGCTCGACCCCATATGGATCGCCCGTGCCAGCACTTCCTTGCCGGTACCGGTCGGCCCATTGATCAGGACGGTGATGTCGGCAGCAGCGACCCGTTCGGCAAGCGCGTAAAGCGCCAGGCTTTCGGGGTCTGCAGCGGTAGGTGTTTCGGGACCGGCGAGCAACGCACGGGCGAAGCCGTCGCCAATTGCGCTATCGTCTGCGGTATAGGCGATGCGGGCGGGGCTGCCGTCGCGGGCGGGCACGATATAGCGACCCTCGTCGCCCAGGATGACCGTACGCGCTGGCGATTGCGGCAGTTCGCCCTCGGCGATCAGGAACAGATCGCCGGGCTGCGGCCGCGCATCCTCAGCCGATCCGATCGTAAAACCCTGCGTCCGCAATGACGACACCAAGGCATAGCGTTGGCGAAGGATGGCAGCTGACGGATAGATGGACC
>CAZWAL010000253.1:0-3532 GCA_964631905.1 uncultured Stakelama sp. | reverse complement strand
TCGGAAATATTGAGATCCTGACAGCAAAATCAGCGATTTACTTGGGGAATGTGGGATGACTAGTATCGTCACCTCCGCACATTGGCTGTTCAGATTCGCTACGAATCTGCTAGATGAACGTTGGGCTGAGATTCTAATGGGATATCATTTTGCGCTACAAAGCAGACATCGCAGGAGGCTCCCTAAAGCTCTACGAATCAAGAGTTATCGCCGGGTTGCTGCTCGAATCTGTTTCAGCGGAAAAATGGAAGCAAGCGATCGAAGTCGAGAATGTGCTGCAGAAAACATCTCTGGGGACAGCAAAGCGCCAGGCCAGCCTTATTCGAACACGCCTCAAAACAATGACGCCTGACCATTGGCGGTTGGTTCGAGATGGTTCGAAACCCTTGGCCACCCAATCCGTGTTTGCGGCAGCAATCTCGCACAGCCAGTTGCTGAAGGATTTTTTGCTGCTCTTTGTTTGCGACCAATTTCGCACTGGCAACCTGGAATTGACCCGTCGCCATTGGCGCACGTTTGTAGCTTCGTGCCGAGAGCGTGATCCTGAAATGCCGATCTGGACACAATCTACCACTGACAAATTGGGCGACAGTGTTTTTCAGATTCTGACGGAGGTTGGAATGCTTTCCGATGGTTCTAAACCATTGCTCCAGCGGGTTCATTACCAGCCTGAAATAATGAGTTATCTTCACGAGCATAAATGCGACGAAGTCGTTCGCGCTATGCAGGCTTTCATATGACAAACTTACAGGCTCGGCTCGATCGTATTCGAGATAGGATCACGTCCGAGGAATTTCTGCACGGTCGCGGCCTCGGTAATGATGTGCCTTTCTACGCGTTCGATTATCCCAGCGTGTCGGAGCAGCAAGTCAACAATCACATCGAATGGCTGCTTGAGGATCTTGCCCGGAAAACTGGACTTAAGATTGGCGTGGTCAACATGTTCGAGTTGGCCGTTGAGCAACTGAAGAAGCGTGACCTTTATGCGAAGGCATTGGCAATGGAGAAAGCCAAAGGGGTTAGCTCGTTGCTCAGTGCGCTCAAGGGTCCACTCGAGCCCGGGAAAATGGCGGCTGCCTTGCTGGATAAATTTGGCGGCATGACGCTCGACATGCTGTTTTTGACAGGCGTGGGCCCGGCATACCCGTTGATTAGGACACATAGCCTTCTCAACAACCTTCAACCTCTGTTGGGTAGCGTCCCTCTAGTGCTATTCTTTCCTGGGCGATTTAGCGGCCAGAGCCTTCAATTGTTCGGTGATATGCAAGAAACGCCGTACTATCGCGCATTTAGATTGGTGGATTGATGCTCATGAATATCGAAAGTATTTTCACCAAAGACATCAATCGTCCGATCAATGGTGTTATCAAGGCCGATCAGCGCGACAAAGCCTATAACGAACTTGAAGAGTACGTGATCACCAAAGAGGTGGATCGGCATTTGCGTCAGTTCGTAAACGCCTTTCTTCAGGGGATTGACAGCAGGAATGACGCTGAGGTTTCCGCAAGGATGGGCGTCTGGGTCTCCGGTTTTTTCGGATCAGGCAAATCCCATTTCATCAAGATTTTGTCCTACCTGCTGGCCAATGATGCGGTTACGGAAGACGGCAAACCTGATCGTGTGCCCCTCGACTTCTTCATTGAGAAGGCCGCTGGCGACAGCGCCTTTCAGGGCGATTTGCGGCGAATGGCAAACGCCCAGACCGAGGTTATACTCTTCAACATTGATAGCAAGGCGGAACAAAATCACAGCCGGGATGCCATTCTTCAAGTTTTCCTGAAGGTTTTCAACGAGCACCTCGGATACTGTGGGGATCACCCGGAAGTCGCCCACATGGAGCGTTTTCTGGATGGCAAGGGGAAGTTCCAAGCATTTATCGATGTGCTGGCCGCCGACCATAACCTTGACTGGAGAGCGGAGCGCGATTCCTACCAATTCTATGGCTCGGAGGTCGCTGCGGCGCTGAGCAAGGTTCTCAGCCAACGGATCGAGGACCCTCAAGCGTGGATTGACAACCTCGATAAAGGTCTGGCCCTGACCATCGAGAACTTCGCCAAGTGGGTCAGGCAGTACCTTGATCAATCGGGCGGGGCAAAGCGCTTGGTCTTTCTTGCCGACGAGGTTGGCCAGTTCATCGGCGGCCAGTCCCAGCTCATGCTCAACCTCCAGACGATAACGGAAAATCTTGGTACTGTCTGCGATGGCCGGGCCTGGGTTGTGGTCACTTCGCAGGAGGACATTGAAGCGGTCGTTGGAGGAGCATTCGAGAAGGATCGCAGCAAGGACTTCTCGAAGATCCAGGGTCGGTTCACGACGCGCCTTTCACTTTCGGGAGCAAACGCGGATGAGGTCATTCAGCGACGTCTGCTCGAGAAGGCCCCCGCTGCCCAAGACGCCTTGAAAGCCTTGTTCCGCGAAAAGGGAGACATCCTACGCAATCAGATCACGTTTCGTGATTCAGGCATCACGCTGCGTTCCTTTGGTGATGCGGATGGTTTCGTCGAATGCTACCCATTCGCTCCATATCAATTCCTGCTGGTCCAGAAGATTTTCGAAGCCAGTCGTCAATTCGGCGCGACCGGCGGTCACCTTTCGAAGGGTGAGCGCTCAATGCTGGATGCATTCCAGACTGCTGCGAAGGCCATCAAGGACAAGCCTATCGGGGCGCTCGTCCCGCTGGACGCCTTTTACCCCGCAATTGAGAGCTTTCTGGAAGGTGTCGTCCGCACGGCGATCGGCAGGGTAGAGAACATTGCAGACCGCAGCGACTTTGATGCGCGAGTTCTGAAGACGCTGTTCCTCATTCGCTATGTCGAGGAAGTCCCTGCAAATATCGATAATTTGGTCACGTTTTTCGTGGACGAGGTCGACGCGGACAAGCGAGCGCTGAGGTCAGAGATTGAGCAGAGCCTGCTTCGGCTCGAGCGTGAAACGTTGATCAGCCGCAATGGCGATCTCTACTTCTTCCTGACGAACGAAGAGCGGGATATCAACAAGGAGATCAAAGATCAGGACTACAGCCAAGCGGACCTCAACCGCCTGCTTGGCGACGTCATTTTCGAAGACGTATTGCGAGATCGCCGTTATCGCCATGCCGCCAACGGGAAGGATTTCGATCTCACCCGGTTGATCGACCTGACGCCCTTTGGCAACCGGGTAGAGGGCAGCTTGATCCTCTCGGTTCTGACCCCTCTGGCGCCAGACTTTGGCACCTTCAACGACGCGCGGTGCATCGAGTTGAGTGTGGATGGCTCCGTCGGGCAGGTCGTCGTCAAGTTGCGCGACGATCAGAAGCTGTCAGACGAGATCACCGCTTACATCAAAACAGAGGCCTACCTGCGCCTCAAATCTGATGGCTCACTGCCACAGACAACCAAGCGCATTCATGACGACAAGCGCCTGGAAAACTCACAACGCCGCAATCGCATCAGCACTTCGCTCACGCAAATGCTGGAGGAGGCGAAATTTTATGTGCTGGGCTGTCCCCCGTCAGCACCAATGGCACAGATTTGAGGTTGTGATTTAAGGAGGG
>CAZWAL010000252.1:0-3536 GCA_964631905.1 uncultured Stakelama sp. | reverse complement strand
GGGTTCACCCCTTCGGCCTTGTACAGCGCCATGATTTCCTGCTGCTGGCGCGGTTTATCGTCCTTGTAGCGTTCCTGGATCGCCTTTTGCTTCGGCTGGATCGCCTTCATTTTTGCCATCGATGCAAACTGGCGCTGCGCGATCGGGAACAGCAGGCCGCGGATCGTGATCGTCAACAAGATGATCGCGACGCCGAAATTGCCAACCAGCCGGAACAGAAAATCGAGATAGTAAAAGATCGGCTTCTCGACGAGGTGGAACCAGCCCCAGTCGATCGCCTTGTCGAAATTCTCGATCTTGCCGTCGTCCTGATATTTATCGATCAGGCGGACTTCTTTGGCACCGGCAAAGAAGCGCGATGAGGTATGGGCGATCTTGCCAGGTGCGACCTTCACGGGGCTCGCCGCATAATCGGCCTGGAAAACGTCACCAGCCGCGCGAAATCCCGAATGGACCTGTGCGCCCTGATCAGGGATCAACGCCGTCAACCAATAGAGATCGCCAAAGCCGAGCCAGCCACCCTTCGCGTCAATGTAATTTGGCCCGGCCTTTGCGGTTGTGCCAAAGATTGATGCGAACAGGCCTGGTTCGGTGCCCTTCAAATTGGGATAGCCGATATCGTAATTGGCGCCGGGGCCGAACACGCCGATCGGGCCAACATGGTTCACCCAGGTGTCGACATCCTTTGGGATGCCGGTCCGCGAAATCAGTCCGTAGGGCCGGACGGTAATCGGCGTGGCCGTCGCGTTGCCGACCGATTGGTCGATCGTGAACAGATAGCCGTCATCGACCGCGATCTTGATCTGGAAGCGCAATCCCTGCGGGTTCGCCCAGCTGAGCGTTACTGGCTTACCGGGGGCGAGCACGTTCGAATCGGTGGTCCAGACGGTGTTTTTGTCGGGCAGCGCAACGCCGTCTCCGGCCCAGCCGAACCCGGCGAAATAGCTGTCCGCCGCGCCCGATGGCGACAACAGGCGCACCGGCGGGGCGTTTTTCTTGATCGTTTCCTTGTGGCGCAGCAGCACCAGATCATCGAGCCGCGCACCCTTCAGGTTGATCGAGCCCTTCACGGCGGGCGTCGTGATCGCGACGCGCGGCGTTTCCGCGAGCACGACGGCGCGGTCACGCTTCACCTTGGTCGCATCGACGGCCGGGGCGGTTGCATTTGAGGAGACCGTGGCAGCAGGCGCGGCGGGCGTGCCCGGCTGGGTGCGCGCCACCGGCGGGCGCTTGGGCTGAGGGAACAGGCTCTGCGACAGAATCGGCCAGCCGACCAGGATCAGCGCGGCGATCGCCAGGAACAGCACCATGTTGCGATTGTCTTGATTCACTTGGAACAGCCCCGATCGTGCAGTCTTGGAATATCAGGGGACGGGATCATAGCCTGATCCCCCCCAGGGATGGCAGCGCGCGATCCTTTTGGCCGCGAGCCACCCGCCTTTCAGCGCGCCATAGCGGCGAAGGGCAGTGATTGCATAGGCCGAACAGGAAGGCGCATAACGGCAGGACGGTGGCAGGATCACTGACGGCCCAAGTTGCCAGCCCCGCGCGATCAGGATCAGCAACTTGGCAATCACCGCGCGACCTTCGCCAGCGCGCGGGTTAAGTCAGCCTCCAGCACGACGAAACCGCGGCTCAAGCCAGCCGCACGACCGATCAGCACATGATCATGGCCCGGCAAGCCGGCTACCGGCAGCACGGCGCGCGCGAGCGCCCGCAAACGCCGCTTAAGCCGGTTACGCACAACGGCGTTGCCGATTTTCTTGGTTACGGTGAAGCCGATCCGCATATCGGGCGCGCCATCAGCCCGGTCACGCGCCAACAGCACGAAACCCGGCATCGGCGCGCGCTTCCCCGCATTCGCCGCCAGAAAATCGCGGCGTGCGGTAAGCGTTGTTATGCCGACAGCTTCTTGCGACCGCGGGCGCGACGGGCGCGCAGGACGTTGCGACCGCCCACCGTCGCCATCCGCGCGCGGAAGCCGTGGCGGCGTGCACGCACCAGATTGCTCGGCTGAAAGGTCCGCTTCATCACTCATTCCCTGATCTACAGAATGGAAAAGGCCGCCAATAACGGCGGCCGGTTGACCAAAGCCCTTAAGCGAGGGCAGCGCGCAAGTCAACGATGACGCACCATTACACGCGGCGTCCGGTGATGAGGCTGCGCACCATCCGCCAGAACTGGCTCAACCGCGACAGTTTCTTGCCATCCCTGCCCAGCGGCCGATCGCGTTCGAACCGGCGCAGCGCACTCGCCCGCCGCAGTCCGAGATCGGCGACATTGCCCAGCTGCGGCCAGCGCCGCTTCAGCCGCACGAAGACGCGCTTGGCCAGCCCCGAGTTCTGCAACATCAGCGCAAGGCCGGCAGCGAACACGAAAACACCGCCCGGCCCCGGGATAACGCCTACCACCGGAGAAAGCAGGATCACCAAGGCGCCTAATATGGTCAGCCCCGTGCGGACGGCGGCGCTGCGCGAGCGAAGAGGTTGGGCCTTGGTCACACTTCGGGATGTGGGGTGGGTGTGTTGTTTTTGCAAGACAGTCTTTCGTGCGCTTCCTTCATTTAAGAAAGCGGGTATGAACAGAGGATTAGCCGGGCTGCCGACAGTTTGACCGCCAGCTGCTGAGGGGAGGGCGATGGTCGCGATCGTATCGACAGTGGCGTATCTGGGGCTGGAAGCGCGCGGGGTGGAAGTGCAGGTGCAAGTCGCGCCTGGTGTGCCCGCCTTCAATGTCGTCGGGCTCGCAGACAAGGCCGTTGCCGAAAGCCGCGAGCGGGTGCGCGCCGCCATTGCCGCGCTCGGCCTCGCGCTGCCGCCCAAGCGGATCACAGTCAACCTCTCGCCCGCCGATCTGCCCAAGGAAGGATCGCACTACGATCTGCCAATCGCGCTCGGCGTGCTGGGGGCGATGGGTGTAGTCGATGCGGAAACGCTCGCCGAATATATCGTGGTCGGCGAACTCGGCCTCGATGCGCGGATCGCGACATCGCCGGGGGTGCTGCTGGCGGCGCTCCACGCCTCAGCTGAATTGAAAGGGCTGGTCTGCCCCGCCGCGCAAGGATCCGAAGCCGCCTGGGCGGGCACGATCGAGGTGATCGCTGCGCCTGACCTGCTGTCGCTGCTCAATCACTTCAAAGGGCACGGCCTGCTCGCGGCACCCCAGCCGGGTGAGGCCGAGCTTGCCGATCACGGCCCCGATCTGCGCCAGGTGAAGGGCCAGGAAACCGCCAAGCGCGCGCTGGAGATTGCAGCGGCGGGTGGGCACAATCTGCTGATGGTCGGCCCGCCCGGATCGGGCAAGTCGCTGATGGCGTCATGCCTTCCGGGGATTTTGCCGCCCTTGGATTCGGGGGAGGCGCTGGAGGTGTCGATGGTCGCCTCCGTCGCCGGGACGCTGCAGGGAGGGCGGCTCACCCGGCAACGGCCCTACCGCGCGCCGCACCATTCGGCGTCGATGGCAGCGCTCGTCGGCGGCGGGTTGAAGGTGAAGCCGGGGGAGGTGAGCCTTGCGCATCTCGGCGTGCTGTTTCTCGA
>CAZWAL010000251.1:0-3560 GCA_964631905.1 uncultured Stakelama sp. | reverse complement strand
CCTTGTGCTTCTTCACGTCGATCGTGATCCGGTCACCCTCAACGCCCGCCAGATCGCCGGTCAGTTGCTTGCGGCCATCAATCGGCGCGGTCAGGTGAATGCGGGCTTCATGCCCTTTCCACACCTCGAAATCGCTCAGGCGGGTAAGCGGCCGGTCGATACCGGGTGAGCTGACTTCCAGCCGATAGGCTTCCTTAATCGGATCGCGCCCGGCTTCCTCAAGCGCATCCATGACGTCCGAAATCCGGCGCGACAGTTCGGCGCAATCATCGATGTTCAGCTGGCGCGTATCCGGACGCTCGGCCATTACCTGCAACGTCAGGTCGCCCGCGCCGCCGAACATCTTGACGCGCACCAGATCAAAACCCAGCGCACGCGCCTCGGGTTCGATCAGGGCTGACAATGTTTGGGCGAGGTCCGCCAAAAATACTCTCCAGATAAGCAACCGCGCCGCCGGCCCCGGTGGGGTCCAGCCTCTGCAGCGTTACCGATGTAGAGAAAGCGCATGAGCGATATAGGCCGAACGCCACGATCGAGCAAGTGCCGGTATTTTTGGCGGTGCCTGATGCCCTAAGCGGGATTATGCTTATCTAAAAAGGCGCCCACGCGCTCGAGGAAATCGGTCGCATGCGCCGGATTTTCCAGTCCATGCCCCTCGTCCTTGTAGATCACGAATTCATGTGCGTGGCCAAGCTTCAACAACGCGTCGTGCAATCGCCGTGATTGATAGGGCGGAACATTGTCATCGTCTTCGCCATGGGCAATCAGCAGCGGTACCTTGATCCTGTCGGCGAGCTTCAGCGGTGAAACCGTATCCATCGACACGGCTTTGTCGCCCTGCACGCGTTCGCGCCAATTGCGGAAATAGCGCCGTGCCGAAAACGTGCCGCGATCATAACGCAGCATCGACGCTACGTCTGAAATGCCCGCAAAGCTGATCGCACAGCGATAGATTTCCGGGTTGCGGGTCGCCCCCCACATCGCGGCATAGCCACCAAACGACGCCCCCATGATGCAGACACGCTTTGCATCGACCACACCTTTGTCGACAAGCCACTTTACCCCGTCGTCGATATCGTCCTGCATTCCGCGCCCCCAGGCGCCGGTGCCCTTTTGCACATAGTCGCGACCATAGCCGGTCGAGCCACGAAAATTTGGCTGGAGCACCACATAGCCCCGGGATGCAAGAAACTGCACCCAGGGATCAAAGCCCCAGCTGTCGCGGGCAAAGGGGCCGCCATGCGGCATGATCACCAGCGGCTGGCCGGTGGCCGATTGCCTGCCAAGGGGAAGAGTTAAATAGGCCGGGATTTGCAGTCCATCGCGGGCTGCGTAACTGACGGTCTGCATCTTGGCGAGCGGCTTGCCCACCAGCGTGTCGAAGGGATAGGCGAGGGCGGCGAGTTCTTTGCGCGACTGGTCGAATACGTACAGTGTCCCGGGATTGTCAGCCGATCCGCTCGCGACGATCATTCTGTTGCGATCTCTCGACATCGATATGATCTGGTTCAGCTGGCCGGGCAGAGCCTTGTTCAGGCGGGCCTGTACGGATTTCAGCGTTGGATCGAACCATTCGGTCTGCTGCCGATCATCGATATAGGAAACCGAAAGCAGTGCGCCGGTTGAGTCGGTATCGAAGTCATCGATGTCGTATTTGGGGTTCGAATAGACCATCTCCCCAAGCGAATCGGATTTGAAATCATAGTTGAAGAGTGCCCACCGTCCCTCGGGCGATTGCGCCATCGCATATCCCTTGTCCGATCCGGCGACCGGTACAAATCGCTGGACGTCGCCCTCGCCGATTTTGCCCTTCAGTATCTTTCGAAAGGGCAATGTCCCGTCGGACCGGTAATACATCCACCAATTGTCCCCGGCATATCCCACGCCCACGCGCACCACACCGGCGGAATCGGCGTACCAATCCCACACCTGCTCGCGCGCCGGCGTGATCTCCTTTGCCGATCCAGTCGCTAAATCGATCCGGAAAACAGACGGGTAATCATAGATGGTGGCTTGGGTATTCTGCAGAATGAAGCTGCCAGCCGGGTCGACATAGATCACGTCGTCGCCATCATTACCCTGCGCCTTCACGCCGATGAATTTGGCCGTCAATTTACGCGTATCCAGCGCGATCATCCGGGTAAGGCGCGCATCCTGACCGCTACCGTCGACAAGTGTTCGGCTGACGCTGAAAAGGACCAGATGAGGGCCAGCCCAGCGATACCATTCCAGATTGAATTTTTCCGGCATGGGATAGGACTCGACCGGTCCTGCGCCCGATCCGATCGCGCCGAGAATCAGGCACGGCATGCCGCCGCATCGGCCGCGTGCGACGAATTTAGCGCCATCGGCAGAAATGCGCGGCGAATTGATGAATGGCAACGTCCCAAAATCGCTTGCCGTTGGGCGCGTCGGTCCGGTGTCTGCAGGCGCCCTTGCGGTAACCGATGATGTTCCGCCGAGCAGCAGCAAGCCTGCCAATAAGGCAATGGATTTCATACGCATTGTTTGCCCCCCAAACCCCACAAGCCAAGCTGTATATGAAGAAGCGTGGCACGCAATAGCGCGCACCCGGGTCGAAACATTCCCGTGGTGATTGCGTTATGCGATGAAGAAAGTCAGGCATCCAACCAGTGTCTTACTTCTCCGGAGAACTGAAATGCGCCCTTATCTTGCCTTGCCGCTGCTGCTCGTCGCCTGTGCCGGCAATGCCCAGCAGAACAGCCCGTCCACCTCGGCCAAGCCCTTCACCGAAACCGTGATTGCTGATTTCGACGCGCCCTGGGCGATGACGTTCCTGCCCGATGGCCAGATGCTGGTCACGGAAAAGGACGGTCGGTTGCTGCTCGTCTCGGCTGACGGCTCGGCGCGCGCGGTGGTGAGCGGAACATTGCCGGTCGATAGCGCCGGGCAGGGCGGGCTGATGGATGTCGTCCTCGCCCCCGGTTTTGCGACCAATCGCCAAGTCTATTTCAGTTTTTCGGAAAGCGGTACGGGTGGCAAGGGTGTGGTGCTGGCGCGCGGCGAACTCGAGGTCGCGCAAGTCAAGTGCGTCCGCGCACCGTGCCCCCCAGTGGCGCGACTGAACAAGGTGGAGGTGCTCCACCGCGCCAGCCCCTATGTGCCCGGCAATGGCCATTATTCGGGCCGCATCGCCTTCTCGCCCGACGGCCAATATCTTTTCTACGCCAATGGCGAGCGTCAGAAGTTCGATCCCGCGCAAGACCCCAAGGCATCGCTCGGCAAGGTGCTGCGGCTGACGCTCGACGGCAAGCCCGCACCGGGCAATCCGCTCGCGGCGAAGGGTTTCGATCCTGCGATCTGGTCGTACGGTCACCGCAACATCCTCGGCCTTGCCTTCGATGCGAAGGGCAATCTTTGGGAACAGGAAATGGGCCCCAAGGGCGGCGACGAGCTCAACCTGATCGAGCCGAGCAAGAATTACGGCTATCCCAAGGTGTCGAACGGCAGCCATTATGACGGTCGCGACATTCCCGATCATGCCCCGGGTGACGGCTTCGAAGCACCAAAGGTATTCTGGACCCCGGTGATCTCGCCGG
>CAZWAL010000250.1:0-3603 GCA_964631905.1 uncultured Stakelama sp. | reverse complement strand
GCCCCTTGAAGCGCGAAACGTCGACATTCTTGCCCTTGAAAGGCCCCGCCTCGATCTCGGCCCGGTGCGCGTCGTCCATCGCATAGAGCGACTTCGCCCCTACGGTGAGCCGGTATAGCGGCGGCTGCGCGAGATAGAGATGCCCGCGTCGCACCAGCTCAGGCATTTCCTGGAAAAAGAATGTCATCAACAGCGTGGCGATATGCGCGCCGTCGACATCGGCATCGGTCATGATGACGATGCGTTCGTAGCGCAGATTATCGGGCACGCAGTCCTTGCGGGTACCGCAGCCAAGCGCCTGGATCAGATCGGCGATTTCGGAATTCGCACCGATCTTGGCGGCGGTGGCCGATGCCACGTTCAAGATCTTGCCGCGGATCGGCAGGATCGCCTGGGTCTTGCGATCACGCGCCTGTTTGGCGGAACCGCCGGCGCTGTCGCCTTCGACGATGAAGATTTCGGTGCCCTTGGGGTCGTCGGACGAGCAATCAGTCAACTTGCCAGGGAGTCTGAGCTTTCGGGCCGAAGTTGCTGTCTTGCGCTTCACTTCGCGCTCGGCCTTGCGGGCGAGCCGATCTTCCATCCGCTCGATCACATAGGCGAGCAGCGCCTTGCCGCGTTCCGTATTGTTGCTCAGGAAATGGTCGAAATGGTCGCGCACTGCCTTTTCGACGAGGATCGCGGCGTCTGGTGAGGTGAGGCGGTCCTTGGTCTGGCTCTGGAATTGCGGCTCGCGGATGAACACGCTCAGCATCAGCTCGCTGCCGGCCATGATGTCGTCAGCGGTGATTTCCTTCGCCTTTTTCTGGCCCACCAGTTCGCCATAACCGCGAATGCCCTTCACCAGTGCTGCGCGGAGGCCAGCCTCATGGGTGCCGCCGTCGGGGGTGGGGATGGTGTTGCAATACCAGCTATACGATCCGTCGCTCCACAATGGCCAGGAGACCGCCCATTCGACCCGGCCCTGCTGCTCGCCCGGAAAATCCTGCGTGCCCGAAAAGAAATCGGCGGTGGCGCATTCGCGGCCCGCGATCTGCTCGCGCAAATGATCGGACAGGCCGCCGGGAAACTGGAACACGGCTTCGGCAGGCGTGTCGTCGGTGATCAATTCCCGCGCACATTTCCAGCGGATTTCCACGCCGGCGAACAGATAGGCCTTGGACCGCGCAAGCTTGTGCAGGCGCGCAGGCTTGAAGTGCAGTTCGGGACCGAAAATCTGGTCGTCGGGCACGAAGCTGACCGAGGTGCCACGCCGATTGGCGGTCGGGCCGACCTGTTCGAGCGGCCCCATCGTGATGCCGCACGAAAAACGCTGGCGATACAGTGTCTTGTTACGCGCAACTTCCACCACAGTCTCAGATGAAAGGGCGTTGACGACGCTTACCCCCACGCCGTGCAGGCCGCCGCTGGTCGCATAGGCCTTGCCGTCGAACTTGCCGCCCGAATGCAGCGTCGACAGGATTACTTCAAGCGCTGACTTGTCCGGGAATTTCGGGTGTGGATCGACCGGAATGCCGCGGCCGTTATCGATGATCGTCAACCGGTTGCCGGGCTCGAGCGAAATCTCGATCCGGGTGGCATGGCCCGCAACAGCTTCGTCCATCGCATTGTCGAGAACCTCGGCGGCCAGATGGTGAAGCGCGCGCTCGTCTGTGCCGCCGACATACATGCCCGGCCGCCGCCGGACAGGCTCCAGCCCTTCCAGCACTTCGATCGAGGAGGCGTTGTAATCGGTAGTGGGCTTGGATGTGTTGGCAAACAGATCATCGGACATGAACGGGCTATATCGATTGCGATCGCTGGGTGGAAGCACCCCCGACTGCACCGCTCGGATTGGCGATAGTGTTGCGGTTATATCACACTGAGATTCAATGTCGTAAGCTATGAATACAATGGGCGTTCAACGCGTTGTTACGCGGTCATCAAAACGCCTGGAGTATATATATGCGCCTCAATACCCTTCTCGCCGTCTCCACCGGTTTCGCCGCACTCGCTTTTGCAACGCCAGCCGCTGCCCAGTCTGACGACGAAGCACCGTTCAACGGCTTTTACGTCTCTGCCTCGGTCGGTGTCGATCTGCAGCAGAACGATGTGGGTGAATCGATCCTGTTCGATCGCAACCTCGACGGCACTTTCGGCGACACGCTGACCACAACCACCGGCGCAAACGCTTTTTCGACCGGTTTCTGCAACGGCCAGGGCCGCGGCGTCACGAGCACGACCGGCACGGGCTGCGCCAACGACAGCAACACCGTCGGTTATTCGGGCCGGATTGGCTATGACCGTCAATATGGCAATTTCGTCGTCGGCATCGTCGGTGAAGTCGGTCGCAGCGAAATCCGCGATTCGGTGACCGCGTTCAGCATCACGCCTGCCAACTATGTCATGAACCGCCAGATTGACGTATCGGCCGGTCTGCGTGCGCGCCTCGGCTATGCAGCGAACAACACGCTGTTCTACGCAACCGGCGGTGGCGCTTATGCCCGCGTCAACAACACCTTCACGACCACCAACACCGTGAACACCTTTACCAACACCGGCAACAGCAACGCGTTCGGCTATGTTGCGGGCGGCGGCATTGAGCAGAAGATCTCGCGCAACGTGTCGATTGGCGTGGAATATCTCTACACGAGCCTGAAGGACGATGATTACCGCGTTCGCGTTTCGGGTGGTCCGGCAACCAGCCCGTTCACCCTGGGCGGCGCTGGCGGCACTGATTTCAAGCGGTCGTCGGATTATTTCCGCTACAGCTCGCTGCGCGCGAATATCTCGTATCGCTTCTGATCGCATCACTGCTTCGGCGGTGACGTTTTGAACAGGGCACCGGGGACAGTCATGTCGCCGGTGCCCTTTTTCGTTGATAACATGAAAAAAGGGCGCGTGATCAACGCACCCCTTTCTTCAATCTGGTAATCTTGGCGCGACGTTACCGAACACGCGGACCACCAAAGGGCAGCGGCGGCGGCGGGCGGCGATCACGACGCGGCAGTTGGGCCTGATAGGCATGGCCGCAATGCGCGATGCAATAGGGGAAGCCCGGGTTCACCTTTTCACCGCAAAAATGGAAATCGGGCTCACCGGGATGGCCCAGCGGCCATTTGCAGATGCGGTCGTTCAGATCGAGCAGGGTCGTCTTGCCCGCCATATCGGCGGAAGGCCGGGCCGGCACGAGGCGACGGGGCGGTGCGGGGGTGATTGGTGCCTGCTGCTCCCCGGGAGCCTGGCGCAGAAATCCGCCGGGGCCAACCGAGCGCATGATCACGGCAGGCGCCTTTTCCACTGCGGGTTCTTCATCAACGATATCCGCCACCGGCTCAGCCTCGACGGATACTGGCGCGGCGGGAGCGGGGCGTGGCGCGGGCGTTGCCTTGGCCGCAGGGGGCGGTGGAGGGGCGACGGGTTCAACCTTCGGCGCGGCTGCCTTTGGCGCGGCAGCAGCCGCCTTTACCTCGGGATCATTGGCCTTGACCGGCGACGGCCGGGCCTGAAGCCCCAGCCGATGCGCCTTGCCGATCACGGCGTTGCGGCTGACCCCGCCAAGCGATTCAGCGATCTGGCTCGCGGTCAGCCCCTTTTCCCACATGGTTTTCAGCGTATCGATCC
>CAZWAL010000249.1:0-3608 GCA_964631905.1 uncultured Stakelama sp. | reverse complement strand
AAGCTGACGCCCGCGATCCACGTGGTCGATGCTTCGGGGTGAATGCTCTGCACCCAGTCGAGCGCACTGGCAGCATCCGAAAGCTCGCCCACGCCATTGTCGAACGTGCCCTGGCTCTTGCCGACGCCGCGGAAATTGAAGCGCAGCGTGGCAAAGCCGCGGCGCTGGAAGGTCTTGTACAGCTCCTGGACGATCCGGTTGTTCATCGTGCCGCCCGATGACGGATGCGGGTGGAGGATCATCGCAACGGGCGCACGCGGGCGCGGCGGGGGGGAGAAACGACCTTCGAGACGGCCATCGGGGCCGGGAAAAATGACTTCGGGCATGGAAAACCTGCTGACCAATCAAGGTGACGCGCCGAACGCGGGATGCGCGGCTATAGAGGAAAGCCTCGCCCCGGCGCAATGATTGTAGCAGCCATGCCGAAAGGCTAGGGCTGGGCGCGTGAAAAAGCGCATCTATCTGGATCATGCCGCGACCACGCCGATGCGCCCCGAAGCGATCGCGGCGGTGACCGAAGGGATGACGCGCTGGGCCAATCCGTCGAGCCCGCATGCGGAAGGACGCGCGGCCCGTGCCGCGCTGGAGGACGCGCGGGCACGGATCAAAGCGGCGCTCGGCTGGACGGGGGAACTGATCTTCACCAGCGGCGCCAGCGAGGCGCTGTGGATTGCCCTGAACCGCGCAAAGGTCGAGCGGCGCATCGTAAGCGCGGTCGAGCATGACGCGGTGTTTCGGGCAGCTCCGGGGGCGGACGTCGTGCCAATTACTGGCGGCGCAATCGACGGAGATGCCTTGGCTGCGTTGCTCGCCATGTCCGGTCGGGCGATCGTTGCGATCCAGAAAACCAATTCTGAAACCGGCACGCAGATCATCCCCTATCAGCACCCCGATATAATCGACGCCATCCGTTCCGCAGGCGCATTGTTGCTGAGCGATTGTTCGCAGTCGGCGGGCAGATATCCGCTTCCCGACGCCGATCTGATCGTTCTGTCAGCGCACAAGCTGGGTGGTCCGCCTGGTGTGGGCGCGTTGCTGGTGCGCGATCTTGGCGCGCTTGAACCAATCGGCGGACATGAATTCGGCTATCGCATGGGGACGGAGAACCTGCCCGGCGTGCTTGGCCTCGCCGCTGCTCTTGAGGCAGGGGGATTGGACAGCTGGCAAACCGATGTCGACCAGCGCTTTGGACCGACCGATGTTTTTACAGCGGCGGGTGACCTGATTGCTCCCGGTGCGCAAGCGTCGCATATTTTTGCGGTGGCGATGCCCAATCTTTCCGCCGCCGCGCAGCTGATCCGCTTCGACGCGATGGGCTTCGCCGTTTCCGCCGGCAGCGCTTGTTCTTCGGGGACGCTGAAACGCAGCCGGGCGCTGGCCGCTTTCGGGGTGGATGAGGATACCGCCAGCCGAACGATCCGGGTCAGTTTTGGCTGGAACACCACCCCCACCGAGCTCGACGCGTTTTGCCAAGCCTGGCTGGAAGTCGCGCATGATGCGGCGAAGCGCGCCGCATGATCTACCTCGATTATCAGGCGACTACCCCGCTCGCGCCCGAGGCGCTTGACGCGATGCTGCCGTGGCTTCGTGATCAGCACGCCAACCCGCATTCGGCGCATAGTGCAGGGCGGGCGGCGAAAGCAGCGGTCGAGGTTGCGCGTGAACGGATCGCGGCGTTGCTCCCCATAGGCGGGTCGCTCGCCTTCACCAGTGGCGCGACCGAGGCGCTCAATTGGGCGATTAAGGGCACGACCGGCCCGATCGTGACAATCGCAACGGAACACGCCGCTGTTCTCGATACGGTTGAAGCGTTGGGCCGACAGGGGCGGGCTGTGACGATCCTTCCGGTCGAGCGCCACGGGCTGATCGATTTGGATGCCGCTGCCCGGGCGATTGTGCCGGGCGTTGGGCTGGTCGCAGCGATGCTCGTCAACAACGAAACCGGCGTCATCCAGCCGATCGGCGAGCTGGCGGCCCTTGCCCGATCGGCGGGGGCGCTGATGCTGTGCGATGCGGTGCAGGGTTATGGCCGGGTACCGATCCCCGATGGCTGTGACATGATCGCACTTTCCGGACACAAGATTCACGGACCAAAGGGAATCGGGGCGCTGTGGGTGCGCGACGACATCGGACTCGAGCCGCTGTTGCACGGCGGGGGGCAGGAAGCACTCGGCCGATCGGGGACGCTGTCGCCTTCCCTGTGCGCCGGATTTGGCGTTGCGGCGCAGTTGATGGCCGATCATGCTCAAGCCGACCAAAACCATGTCGAGCAGCTCGCCAGTATCGCGCGGCAGCATCTTGGTCCGGGCTGGTCGATCAACGGATCGATCGAACGACGTTATCCCGGTAATCTCAACCTGCGGCGCGAGGGGCTGGACGTTGCCCGGCTTATATCCGATTTGCGCGATATCGCTTTCTCGGCGGGCTCGGCATGCGCAAGCGGGTCGGGCAGGGCGAGCCATGTGCTGCGCGCGATGGGCTTGACCGAGGCGCAGGCACGGTCAAGCATTCGCCTGGGGTTTGGGCGATTTACCACACAGGAAGAGTTGATGACCGCTATTGACCGTATCAAGGCTGCCGCCGCCGCGCAGGACCAACTGGCATGATCCGGGTGCGCTTTGTCGCGATCGACGGCAGCGTGCGCGAGGTAGAAGCCCAACCCGGCGATCGGTTGCTCGATGTCGCGCAGGTCGATGGTCAGCCGCTTGAGGGCACGTGTGAAGGGCAAATGGCGTGCTCGACCTGCCACGTGATTATCGACGCCGATGATTTCGCCAAGCTGAAGCCTGCGCGTGAGGAAGAGGAAGATATGCTCGATCTCGCGCTCGGCGCGACACGGAACAGTCGGCTCGCCTGCCAGATCTGGCTCGACGCTGCGTGGGACACACTGACAGTGAAGATGCCGCGCGAAACGCGGAACATGCAGGGCCGTTAATCGGCTGTGAAAGCGCGTTCCGCGGGACGCGTATCGCTAATCCTTGATCCCGACGCGTTACTCCCCCATATGCGCCACGGGAGTCGGGCGGGCGTAGTCGTCGCCAACCTGGTCAGGGCCGGAAGGCAGCAGCCACAACGATTTCGCTACGGGTCGTCCCGGCTCCCACCGCGAACGGGTGCAAAAGCGTCCTTGAACGCGGCCGGCGGGCAAAGCTCGTTCGACGCGGCATCCCCCACAGCGCAACTCGGTTCTCTTACCAACACCCCTTCGACAACCGCCGCACCTGTCCCTAGATAGGTGATCATGGCCGACTCCTTCCTCGATCTTGGCGAACCCCCGCAGCCGGCAAAGGCCGAGGCTTACCGCGTCCTCGCCCGCAAATATCGCCCGCAGAATTTCAGCGAGCTGATCGGCCAGGATGCGATGGTCACCACGCTCGGCAACGCGATCAAGCGTGGTCGGCTGGCGCATGCGTTTTTGCTTACCGGGGTACGCGGTGTCGGCAAAACGTCGACCGCCCGGCTGATCGCCAAGGCGCTGAATTGCATCGGCCCGGACGGCGAAGGTGGCCCGACGATCGATCCGTGCGGAGTTTGCGAGCCGTGCCGTGCCATCGCCGAGGGGCGGCATATCGATGTGATCGAAATGGACGCCGCCAGCCATACCGGGG
>CAZWAL010000248.1:0-3633 GCA_964631905.1 uncultured Stakelama sp. | reverse complement strand
TGATCGGGCTGCTGACCCCGGTCATCAAGGGCTATGGCACCGACAAGGGCTATGAAATCGCCACGAACGCCCAGCAGGTCTATGGCGGGCATGGCTACATCGCCGAATGGGGCATGGAGCAATATGTCCGCGATGCACGGATCGCGATGATCTATGAAGGTACCAACGGCGTGCAGGCGATGGATCTGGTCGGCCGCAAGCTCGCCACCAATGGCGGTCGCGCGGTGCAGACTTTGTTCAAGATGCTCGCCGAAGAAATTGCGGTCGCCAAGGAAGATGCAAGCCTTGCCGATTTCGCTACGCGGCTCGAGCGCTCAGCCAATGATCTGCAGGCATCGACCATCTGGTTCATGCAAAACGGCATTGCCAATCCCAACAATGTCGGCGCGGGCGCACACAGCTATATGCACCTGATGGGCATTGTCGCGCTTGGCCTGATGTGGTTGCGCATGGCGACCGCGGCTACGCGCGCGCTTGCCGATGGCAAAGGCGATGCCGATCGGGCCTTCCTCGAAGCCAAGCTCGTGACGGCGCGCTATTTTGCCGAGCGCATCCTGCCCGATACCGGATCGCTACGCCGCAAGATCGAGGGCGGGGCCGAAGCGGTGATGGCGCTCTCGCCCGAAATGTTCGAAGCCGCCTGAACGTTCGGGTAATCTATTCGTCCAAAGTCGCGCGCACCGTCACGGTGCGGGCGGCTTTGCCGCGGTGCCGACTGAACGCGCCGCGGGATCACTGGTGTCGCTGCCGGGCGGCAACGCCTTGAACGTCCCCGATACCCGTGGCTTGGACTTGGTTGTACCCGCCGTTGGCAGGAACGGCGGGGGGTTTTGATCGTCATCGCTAGCGGCTTTGGTGAATGCTGCTCGGCCAACAGCATCTTCATCCGTATCGCCGCTTTGATTCGCTAATGCTGCCGGTCCAGCACCGCCCGGCACGAAGGTTTGTGCCTTCATGCACTGGCTGCGATCGGCGCGAGGGAACTGGGTGCAACTCCACAATGCCTTTTCGAAACCGCGCGCGCGATCGCGCAGATAGCTGAAGCCCATTGTCGCGACCTGATAGGGTTCGAGCGGCAGTTCACCGGGTGTTTCGAACCGCTCGGTCCAGGCCATGAATTTGCAATAACGCCGGGTGCCACAGGCCGTTTCTGCGAGCCCTCGAAAGCTGTCGGGATCGGCGCGCCAATCCACGGTAACGAGAAACGCATTCGGGTCGCCCGGCATGGCACGCGGCACACCGAGCGATGGCAGCGGATCATCATCGGCATTCAGCCGCAGATAACCGGGGCCACCACCATGAACCGGGGAATAGGCGGCAAGCTGCGCCACATTGGGCTCAAGCCCGGAAACTCGCCGATTGAACGCTGCGGGGGTGCCCCACCAACCGGTCCAGCGGAAGAACAAATGCGTACCGACTGCGCTTACCTTGTCGAGGCTGGCACTCCAGTACGGGACCACCCAATCGGTATGATAATGGGTCGCATGGCCCACCTTCGCAAATACCTGACCGCGTAACGCCAGCCCGGCGACCGTGCGTGCCCGCGCCCAGGCCGCGTCTGACCAGCGGTGACGATACAGCGCACCATCGCAGGTAAACGTGAACTGGCATCCGGTCCTTCGTTCCGCGCCCTGGAATACTACACCGCAGATCGACTTGGGAAAGGCCGGGTGGCGCACGCGGTTGATGATCACCTGCGCAACGGCGCGTTGCCCCGTCGTATCGTCCCCTGCTTCGTAAAGAACGGCGGTCGCAAGGCAATCAAGCGCCCGTGCCGACGCAATACCCATGTCGGGAAGCATAAATGGTCGCGCAGCCGGATTGGGCGCGACCGAGAATGGTACCGCCGCGTTGATGGCGCGGGCATCCTGCGGCGCGAGATCGACGAGGTTGACGGGCTCGACCGGGGGAACCTCCTGCGACGGGACGATCGGGCGTTTTGCGGCGTAAATCGATGCGGGCGAACGCTTGCCGACTGCAGTCGTGACGATCAGCGAGGGCATAGCGACCGAAAAGGCCGCCACTACGCCCAGCACGATCGACGCGCTCTTGCCGGGATTACCGAGCAAGCCGGATAGTTGGCCGGAAAGCTGCGTGAAGTAGGAATTAGTCGCTGGGGTCGAGGATACAGACATGGGCCGGATAACGAGCTCGGAACAAAAATGGTCCCGGCCCTTAGCCTAGTTTCACCAGGGCGCGAAGCGTCGAGCGGGATGAACCGCATTGATCGCGCGGCAGGATCGGGCGCGCCTGCCGAGTCTCACCTTGAAACAATCACATCGGGACGATGTGTGAGCGAGAAAGAATCACAATTTTGAAAACGCCCGAGTCGCGCTGGCTGTTGGCGATGCCGATTCGGCCAAAGATGAGGGGGCGATGAAGTGAACGAAACGCCTTACTCAGTTGCCCCAGAAGCCGGTTGCCTCGCACAGGTCCCATTGATCCGCGGCCTTCATGCGACATCCGCGATCGGAGGGTGCGCACGCAGCGAACGCAATTTCATAATGGCGATAGCAGGTAACTTGTCCCGGGGTTACAGCGACTTGATTAGCGCGCTTGATCGGGTTGACCGGGTTTCCGCCGACAAAAGCGGCCACCTTTACGGGGTGATTGGTCGCTGCCTTGGCGCTTGGCGCGGCGGTTGCGGCGACTTGCTGGGGCGTTACCTGGCTGCCCATAACGAATGGCCACAGGTTCAAAATGGCCAACATCACGCTGACACAGATCATCGCCTTGCGCATTAACGCCCCCCTGAACAGTCCCCACGACTCGCGCATGATACCGCTAAATCACGGTAAAGGCGATATTCAGGATTCAGCTTTCGGGCAGAAAATCGGGCACAGAAAGATAGCGTTCGCCGGTGTCATAATTGAAGCCGAGCACCCGCACATCGTCGGGCAGGTCGCGCAGTTTCTGCGCAATCGCGGCGAGCGTTGCACCGGAGCTGATGCCGACCAGCATCCCTTCCTCCGATGCTGCCCGTCGCGCCATTTCCTTGGCGACATTGGCATCGACCTTGATGGTCCCGTCGATCGACGCGGTGTGGAGATTGGCCGGAATGAACCCGGCACCAATCCCCTGAATCGGGTGCGGCCCCGGTGCACCGCCTGAGATGACCGGCGATGCTTCGGGTTCGACCGCATAGACTTTCAGGTTTGGCCAATGGGCTTTGAGTGTCTCGGCGATGCCAGTGATGTGTCCGCCCGTGCCGACCCCGGTGATGATCACATCGATCGGGGTGTCCGCAAAATCCGCGAGAATTTCGAGCGCGGTTGTACGCGTATGAACATCGATATTGGCGGGATTTTCGAACTGTTGCGGCATCCAGGCGCCGGGGGTGCCATCGACCAGCGCCATCGCGCGTTCGATCGCGCCGCGCATGCCTTTATCACGCGGGGTGAGGTCGAAGGTAGCACCATAAGCGAGCATCAGCCGCCGCCGCTCGATCGACATGCTTTCGGGCATGACGAGGACGAGCTTGTAGCCTTTCACGGCGGCGACCATCGCCAGGCCGACGCCGGTATTGCCGCTGGTCGGTTCGATGATCGTCCCGCCGGGCTTCAGCGCGCCCGAAGCCTCAGCTGCTTCGATCATCGCGAGCGCGATCCGGTCCTTGATCGATCCGCCGGGGTT
>CAZWAL010000247.1:0-3633 GCA_964631905.1 uncultured Stakelama sp. | reverse complement strand
CGATAACCTCGCCAAACTGGTCGTGAAGCTGGTCGACGGATCGGGCGGATACGGGATGCTCGTTGGCCCCACCGCGACCAAGGCGGAGATCGAGGCATTTCGTGCGGCGCTGGTCGCTGAGCCGCACCGCTATATTGCGCAGCCAACGCTCGCGCTGTCGACGGTGCCGACGCTGGCGGAGGACGGCCTGTCGCCACGCCATGTCGATTTCCGCCCCTTCGTGCTGACCGGATCGCAGGGCGTGCAAGTAGTGCCCGGCGGCTTGACGCGGGTAGCGCTCAAGCAGGGATCGCTGGTGGTGAATTCGAGCCAGGGCGGCGGGACGAAGGATAGTTTCGTGCTGCTCGACAATGGCGAAGTGGGTGCGGCGGCTACCCAATCGCAGAGCCAGCAACAGCAACAGGCGCAGAACTGATGCTCTCGCGCACTGCTTCATCGCTGTACTGGCTCGGGCGCTATGTCGAGCGCGCCGATTTCGTCGCACGGCTGGTGGAGGCAACGGTGCGGCTCGATGCGTTGTCGGCGCGGCCTGCAGGGGAAGCGGCGTGGGCGAGTGCGCTTGCTGTTTCCGAAACCGACGAGGCCTTTGCCCTTACCAAACAGACGATCACCCAGGCGCATGTCGCGCGCTTCCTGACGGTGGATAGCAGTCACCCGGGATCGGTGGTCCGCTGCCTCGATATGGCGCGGATGAACGCCAAGGCAGTGCGCACCGCGCTGACGCGGGATGCGTGGACATCGATCAACCGGGCATGGCTGGTGTTCAGCAATCGCTCCAGTCCGGGTGGCACCGTCGCGACACTCAACATGGTCGAGGCGATCAAGGTCGAGACGCTGGGGTTCGAGGGCGCGGTCCACCGAATGCTCCGCAATCAGGCGAACGCGTTCATCCGGCTTGGTCAGCTGATCGAGCGGGCGGACAACACTGCGCGGCTGCTCGACGTGAAATATCATTTGTTGCTGCCGGAAGGCGAGGCGGTCGGCGGGCTGGTCGACCGCGATCAATGGACGACGATCCTGCAGACGGTGTCGGCCGTCACCGCCTATCGCTGGCTGTACAGCGACGGGCTGACCCCCGCCAATGTGATTGATCTGCTGCTCAGCCGGCAGGAAATGCCGCGATCACTGGCGGGCGCAGTGGAGGAAACGGTCGATATTCTGAGCCTGCTTGCCAAGCGCACCGGCCTGCAGGGCGAGGCCGACCGGATGGCGCGAATGCGCTATGCCCGGATGCAGAAAACGACGTCGAAGGAAGTCATTGCGAATGGGCTGCACCAGTATCTGAAAGCGTTCAACGCGGAGAATGCGCTGCTGAGCGCCGCAATCGCCCGCCAGTTCCGATTTGTGGGATGAGTGAAGCGTCATGAGGCTGTCGATCGATCACCGCACGCTCTACCGCTTTTCCGCCCCGCAGACGCGACTGGTGCAGATGCTGCGGATGACGCCGAGCGACACGCATGATCAGACGATTGCGTCGTGGCGGATCGATATCGACTGCGACGCGCGGCTGAAAAACGCGCAGGACGGCTTTGGCAACAAGGTCACGATGCTCTACGCCGAAGGGCCGATCAGCGAGATCGAGATTTGCGTGGCAGGCGAGGTGCTGACCGCGCCGAACGCCGGCGTGATCGACGGATCGGTCGAGCGCTTTCCGGCCGATCTGTTCCTGCGGGCTACGCTGCTGACGCACGCCGATCCGGCCCTGACGGCCTTTGCGCTCGACGCGACCAGCGGCTCACCTGCGCTCGATCGCCTGCACGCGCTCAACCGCGCCGTGTTCGGCCGGTTCACGGTATGCCACCGTCGGCCGGTGCAGGGGCGCAGCGCGTCGGAAGCTTTCGTTGAAGACCGTGCCCCGGCGCGCGATCTGGCACACATCTTCATTGCCTGTGCGCGCGCGGTTGGCGCCCCGGCACGTTATGTTTCGGGTTATAGCCTGCGGATCGGCGGCGACGCGCAAAAGCCCACGCCGCATGGCTGGGCCGAGGCGCATGTCGAAGGGTTGGGTTGGGTCGCGTTCGATCCGAGCACGGGCGTTTGCGCGACACAGGATTATGTGCGCGTCAGCATCGGGCTGGATGCTGCAGGCGCCGCACCCGTCGCCGGATCGCGGCTGGGTGAAGGCAATGAAGAGCTGGACGTCGATATCAGCATCGACGCCATTGCCGAGGGCTGAGCGCCCTTCAACCGCGATCAAACCAGCTCGTCAGTGAGTGCCGGCAACCGCGTCGTGCCGATGTCTTCATCCGCCATCACGCGCCAGCCGGAAGGGCCGAGTACTTCGATCGGGCGATAGCGCGTCTTGTACGACATCCGCTCCGAACCCTTCACCCAATAGCCGAGATAGACATAGGGCAGGCCGATCGCGCGGGCGCGCATGATGTGATCGAGGATGATGAGATTGCCGAGGCCCGGGCGGCTTTCATCCGCCGCATCGAAAAAGCTGTAGATCATCGACAGCCCATCGGCCTGCTGATCGGTCAGGCACGCCCCGACCAAGCGACCGCGACGGCCATCCACGGTCGGCTCGCGATATTCGACGACGAAGCTGTTGACCGGGCTTTGTTCGACCATGTCGGCATAATCGCCGTCATCCATGCCCGCCATGCCGCCGCCAGGATGGCGATTGGCGAGATAGCGACGGAGCAGATCGAACTGCTCGTCGGTCGCCCACGGCCGACACGCGCTCACCTCAAGATCAGCGTGGCGGCGGATCAGCTTGCGCTGGGTCGCGTTGGGTTTGAATTCGTTCGCGACGACGCGCACCGAAACACAGGCAGTGCACCCCGCGCAGCTGGGGCGATAGGCAACCGACTGGCTGCGGCGAAAACCGATCCGACCAAGCGCATCGTTCAGCTCGATCGCGTGGGGGCCGTTCAGCTCGGTAAAGACTTTGCGCTCAAGCCGATCGGGCAAATAGGGGCAGGGTGCCGGGCTGGTGACGAAGAATCGCGGAAAGCGAAAAGGCGCTGACACTGCCGCTGATCCTCCCAAAATTGCCGATAGCCGGCACCCCGAAGTCGCTCTTATGAATCGCCGCAATCATAATGAAAAGCGGCTTTACCATGAAAGAAGGTTAACGGGTGAAATGCGGGAGTCAAAGCGTCCCGGCCCGGCACGAGCAAGCACCAGTTTAGTCGATTGTTCTGAACACGAAAGAGTCGGGGGACTCGGTTCGTCGTGCGTCGGATTCGCTTCGTCAGGCGAGCTCGACCAGGCTCGCTTCATAGCCCGCCAGCCGGATCGCGGCGATCAGCCGGTCGAGATGGGCGCGGTCACGTGTTTCGCACTCGATATCGGTGATCAGCCCCTTGGCGGGCAATGTGGTGAAGACACGCTGGTGATAGACTTCGATGATGTTGACGCGTTCGGCATCGAATACGCGCACCAGATTGAACAGCGCGCCCGGTTGATCCTGCAACCGCACCCGCAGCCGCGCGAGGCGACCCGATCGCGCCAGATCGCGCAGCAGCACATTGGCGAGCAGCCGCGTATCGATGTTGCCGCCGCATAGCGTGATCCCCACGGTCTTGCCCTGGAATCGCTCGGGATGTTGAAGCAACGCAGCCAAGCCCGCGGCACCCGCGCCTTCGACCACGGTCTTTTCGATCTGCAGCAACAGGCTGACGGCTT
>CAZWAL010000246.1:0-3713 GCA_964631905.1 uncultured Stakelama sp. | reverse complement strand
GCCTCCACCCGGTCGCCATCGGCGAACACGACCGCCTTGGCGCTCGCGCCCAGCACCTTGCGCCCCAGCATCAGTGCGTCTTCGGGCAGGGCGGCGCGGACCAGCGCGTCCAGCCGCTCCGATTCGATCGAGTAATAGCTTGCCTTGATCGCGCGGCCATGAGCGGGAAAGCGGATGTCGTAGGACGTCCAGCCATAGCAGACGAGCGGCGCGACGATCCAGCGATCGGCATCGGCAATGTCGCTGGCGAAGAACGACCAGAGGTGGTTGCCGCCGACCGAGTTCGACCCTTCGATCAGTCGGACGTCGAGATCGGGGCGCTTTTTCTTCAGCGCAAGCGTGATGAGCCCGCCGGCAAGCCCCCCGCCGACGACAGCGAGATCGCACTTGATCGTCGTAGCCATATGGTCGCCTAACCGATTTTTGCAGGCGGGCGAAACCCTGCCGTATATTTTTTGGCGCATTCGGTACGGGCGATAGACCAAAGCCCGGTTTCGCAGGGGGCCCGGATCGGCTAAGCACGGGGCATGGACATCGCAGTTTCCGCCGGTCTGGCGCTTGCCTATTCCGCCTTCACGATGACGTTGATCGTCGGCATCCGCTATCTGATCGTCAGCGGCGCATTTGCCGGCGCCACCCGATTGCTGCACCCCGGCTTGTATCATGGGCTTGATCGTCAGATCCGCCGGGAGATCGGGTGGAGCCTGGCGAGCGCCGCGATTTACGGGATTCCCGCCGGCATTCTGGCCTGGGGCTGGGAAAATCACGGCTGGACCCGCGTCTACAGCAACATCGGCGACTACCCGCTCTGGTACTGGCCGCTTTCCGTTTTCCTCTACCTCTTTGCGCACGATACCTGGTTTTATTGGACGCATCGCTGGATGCACGAACCCAAGCCCTTCAAGCTTGCCCATGCCGTCCATCATGCCAGTCGTCCGCCCACCGCATGGGCTGCAATGGCGTTTCACCCGATCGAGGCGATTACCGGCGCTGTGGTAATCCCGTTACTCGTCCTCCTAATTCCGATCCATCTGGGCGCACTTGGCTTGGTTCTGACCATAATGACGGTTATGGGGGTAACCAATCATATGGGATGGGAGGTTTTCCCGAGGTTCATCTGGGGTGGGCCATTGGGTGCGTGGCTGATCACCGCTAGCCATCATCAGCGGCATCACTCTGACTACAGGTGCAATTATGGGCTTTACTTTCGGTTTTGGGACCATGTCTGTGGCACCGATCGCGGTATCGGGGGCTTTGCCGGTCGCCCGAGCAGGGACAAGCCCTTACACGAGTCTGATGCAGCGATTGGGCGCGGCGCTTCTTCTGGGCGCCCTGTTGCCCGGCGCAGCGCCGACCACGACGCTTGATGTCACGATCGACAAGCTTCGTTCTGACAAGGGTGTATTGCGGTTCTGCCTGACGGCCGATCCTGAAAACTTCCCTGGCTGTGTCGATGATGCGCACGCCGTGACACGATCAGTCCCTGCATCGGCGCGCAGTATCCATTTCGACGGACTGCCTTATGGCAGCTATGCCGTTGCGGTGATTCACGATGCCAATTCGAACAATAAGCTCGATACGCTGCTTGGCATTCCGCGCGAGGGGTTTGGCTTCTCACGCAACCCGGTGATTGGCTTTGGTGCGCCGCGATTTGCTGCTGCGCGGTTCGATCTTGATGAAACGCCGCACCTGCAGGCGATCAAGATGCGGTATCTTCTCTAAACGGGTCAGTTTCGTCTTTTGCGGGATATATTGTGCTTGCCCGGCGTTGTTGGCGGGGTAGGCATTAACCATCCGTGAGGAGAGAATCGTGGCCGCATCTGTGCGTTTCCTGCTGTGTGTATTGTTGACCACGGGGATTGCCGGTCCCGCGATCGCCCAGGAGCCTGACCGTCAGTCAGCGCCGCGGATCGATGTCGATCAGGCAGCGCTTGACCGTGATACCGTCACGATTGGCGGCGGCGTCGGTTATATCCCCAGCTACGAAGGATCGGACGATTATGTCGTCATCCCGGTCGGCGCCGTACGAGGCAAGGTGAGCGGATTCAATTTCCAGTCCCGCGGGCTACAGCTGTCGGTGGATGCGGTGCGCGATCGCAGCGACAGCGGCATCGATCTGATGTTCGGCCCGGTCGTCGGCCTCAATCTCAATCGCACCAACCGCATTGTGGATCGACAAGTGCGCGCCTTGGGCATTCGCCGGGCGGCGGTTGAAGTGGGCGGCTATGTCGGCATCGGCAAAACGGGCGTGATCACCAGCGACTTTGATACGCTCGCCGTGCGCGTCAGCTATGTTCACGACGTGGCCGGCATTCACGAAAGCTATGTCATCACACCATCGATCGAATATGGTACCCCGCTCAGCAAACGCGCCTATATCGGGGTGGCGGCATCGGCATCGATTGCGGGGGATGGCTATGCCCAGTCCTATTTCGCGGTTGACCCTGCGGGCTCACTCGCCAGCGGCCTGCCCGTGTTCGCCAATCCGCGCGGCGGCGTGAAAAGCTATAGCGGCACGCTGCTCGGCAATTATGCGCTGTCGGGAGATCTGCTCAAAGGGCTGCAGCTCTTCACGATCCTCTCATACAGCCGCCTGCAGGGTGACTTTGCCCGATCGCCGGTCACCAGCGTCGCGGGCAGCCCCGATCAGTTCTATGCCGCGCTCGGCATCGGCTATACTTTCTGACGCAGCGGCGGTAATCAACGCCATATCCCCGGGGGGCCGCTGTTGCTGCGGCTGAGAGGCAGGCTGCAGCCTGCGACCCGTTTGAACCTGATCCGGTTAGCACCGGCGGAGGGAGGGACGGCTTTCTCACCCGAAAACCGTGACCTTGCTCCGATTTTTTGGAGCATGTCTGATGGCCGATATCCCCGCCCGCACTGAAATTGGCGTCACCACCGGCCCTATTCGCGGCAGCCGTAAAATCCATGTGACGTCGCCCAACATCCCCGGCGCGGGCGTGGCGATGCGGGAAATCATGCTCGAGCCATCGTCCGGCGAGCCGCCGCTGCGCGTCTATGACACCAGCGGGCCCTACAGCGACCCCGATGCGATGATCGACATCTCCGCCGGCCTGCCAGCGCTTCGCCGCGACTGGATTCTCGCGCGCGGCGACGTGGAGAGCTATGATGGGCGCGAAACCCGGCCCGAGGATAACGGCTTGACCGGCCCTGATCGCTCCGCCGGCGTGCCGCAATTCCCGCATGTCGTGAAGCGGCCCTTGCGCGCCAAACCCGGCATGAACGTCAGCCAGATGCATTATGCGCGGGCGGGCATCATCACGCCCGAGATGGAATATGTCGCGATCCGCGAGAATCTCGGCCGCGCCCAGGCCAAGGAAGCGCTGATCCGCGACGGGCAGAGCTTCGGCGCGAGCATCCCCGATTACGTTACCCCCGAATTCGTGCGGGACGAGGTGGCGCGCGGCCGCGCGATCATCCCCAACAACATCAACCACCCCGAATCCGAGCCGATGGCGATCGGCCGCAACTTCCTGGTCAAGATCAACGCCAATATCGGCAACTCCGCCGTCGCATCGGATGTGGCGAACGAGGTCGACAAGATGGTCTGGTCAATCCGCTGGGGCGCGGACACGGTGATGGATCTCTCCACCGGCCGCAACATTCATGACACGCGCGAATGGATCCTCCGCAATTCGCCCGTGCCAATCGGCACCGTCCCCATCTATCAGGCACTAGAAAAGGTCGGCGGC
>CAZWAL010000245.1:0-3745 GCA_964631905.1 uncultured Stakelama sp. | reverse complement strand
CGCGGCGTCCTTCTCGACATGCTTGCGATATTCATCGAGCGTGGTCGCGCCGACGCAGTGCAGTTCGCCGCGCGCAAGGGCGGGTTTCAGCAGGTTGGAGGCGTCCATCGCGCCTTCGCTTTTGCCCGCGCCGATCAGTTGGTGCATCTCATCGATGAACAGCACGATATCGCCCTCGGCGCCGCGCACTTCATCGAGCACGCCCTTCAGCCGCTCTTCGAATTCGCCGCGATATTTCGCGCCCGCCACCAGACTGCCGAGATCGAGCGACATCAGCCGCCGCCCTTTCAGCGTATCGGGTACGTCGCCATTGGCGATGCGGATCGCCAGCCCCTCGGCGATCGCCGTCTTGCCGACGCCGGGTTCACCGATCAGTACGGGGTTGTTCTTGGTGCGGCGCGCGAGAATCTGGATGGTGCGGCGGATTTCCTCGTCGCGGCCGATCACGGGGTCGAGTTTGCCGTCACGCGCGGCTTGCGTCAGGTCGCGCGCGAATTTCTTCAGCGCATCGAAACTGCCCTCCGCGCCGGCCGTGTCAGCGGTGCGACCTTTACGCAGATCGTTGATCGCGCTGTTCAGGCCTTCGGGCGTGGCGCCTGCATCCTTGATCGCCTTACCCGCCACGGTGTTGAGCGACAGCGCAAGCGCCACCAGCAGCCGCTCGACGGTGACATAGCTGTCGCCCGCCTTCTGCGCGACCTGTTCGGCCTGATCGAGGATGCGCACCGCATCGTTATCAAGGCCGGGCGTCTGCTGCGCGCCGGAACCCGATACGGCGGGCACCTTTGCCAAGGCCGCATCGATTTCGCGCAATGCAATTGCCGGGCTGCCGCCCGCTGCCGTGATCAGGCCCGATGCCATCCCCTGCTCGTCCTCGAGCAGCGCTTTCAGCAGATGCTCCGGTCCGATCCGCTGATGGCTCATCCGGATCGCCACGGTCTGCGCGCTTTGCAGAAAACCCTTGGCGCGATCAGTGAATTTTTCGAGGTTCATGCCCAGTCCCAGTCCTAATCCGGGCCCATAGCCCGCTGCAATATAGCCATGATGTAGTGTTGCTATTCTGCAACACAAGGCCAGGTGAGAGGCTCCCCGAAATACGCTCGCATCACGCCCCCATCGCCGCTAAGCTAGTTGCAAATAAAGACTGGGGTGGTGGATGCGGAAGTTGTTAGGGCGCCTGGGCGGAGGCGTGCTCGTGTTCGTCATTGTGGTGGCGATCGGACTGGCAATCTGGGAGCCGTTGGCCGCAACCGCTGCGCCACCGCCGCCCGCCCGCAGCTATGACGTCCGCATTGTTCGCGACACTTTCGGCGTCCCGCACATCTTCGGCACCACCGACGCCGATGTCGGTTATGGCATCGCTTATGCCCATGCCGAAGATGATTTCATGACCCTGCAGGATGTGATCGCCATGACCCGCGGCCGTTTCGGCGCGCTCAACGGGCAGGCAGGCGCCGGGGTCGATTTTGCGCTGCGGCTGGTGCGCGCCCGCGAAACGGTGACGCGCGATTATATGAAGCAGCCCGCCGATGTCCGTGCACTGCTCGATGGCTACGCCGCCGGGCTCAACCGCTTTGCCGAAAAGCACCCCGAAGAAGTCCGCCTGCGCAACCTGTTCCCCGTTAATGGCGAGGATATCGCCGCCGGATTCGTCCTTCGATCGCCATTCTTCTTCGGGCTCGATGCTGTGCTCGGTGCGCTGGTGGGCAACAAGCCGCTGCCGATCGAGAATGCCGGGCCAACGCCCGATTCCCCCAATATCGCGCCGCTGCCCGCCGCCGGGCAGAAGGTCGCCGCGCGTGATGACAATGAAGGCAATCTCAATGGATCGAACGCCTTCATCGTCGCGCCGAAGCGATCGGCGGATGGATTCACGCGCCTGGTATCAAACGCGCATCAGCCCTATCGTGGCGGCGTCGCCTGGTATGAGTTGGTCGTCCATTCAAAGGCGGGCTGGGATTTTGCCGGCGCCACCTTCCCCGGTGCACCCTATCCGCTGCTTGGCCACAACAAGACGCTCGGCTGGACCAACACCGTCAACCGCCCCGATCTCATCGATATCTACAAGCTGGTGCTGAACGACGATGGCACGCAGTACCGATTCGACGGCAAATGGCTGCCGCTCGAGCAGCAGCGTGTATGGTTGCGGGTGAAGCTGTGGGGCCCGTTCGTGCTGCCGGTGCCGCGCATGGCCTATCGTTCGGTCCACGGCCCAGTGATCAAGAATGACGAGGGTGCTTTTGCGATCCATTATGCCGCGCCCGAACAGCTCGGCATGGTCGAGGAATATTACCGGCTGAACAAGGCGCGCGATTTTGCCGAATGGCAGGCGGTGCTCGCAAAGCAGGCGGTGCCCGCGACCAATTTTCTTTATGCCGATGCGGCGGGTAACATCGCCCATTTCTACAATGCCGCGTTCCTGAAGCGGAAGCCCGGGTTCGATTATGCCAAGGTGTTGCCTGGCGACACGTCCCGGAACCTAGACAGCGGCACGGTCCCCTGGGCCAATATTCCGCGTAACATCAACCCGGCATCGGGTTTCCTCACCAATGCCAACAACACGCCGTTTCAGGCGGCTGGCATCGGATCGGAACTCGACCCGAAGGACTTCTCACCCCTGCTGGGGATCGAGACCGACACCACCAATCGCGGCACGCGCTCGATCGAGCTGATGGGGGCCGATACGTCGATCACCGCGGAGGATCTGGAGCGGATCAAATATGATACCGCGATCAGCCGGGTCAGCTGGGCGGCGCGCTGGTTCAACGAGATTGCGGCGGTCGACCCCAAGGGCGACAAATTGATCACCCAAGCGCGGGATCTGATGCGGCAATGGGACTGGAATTATGACGGCAAGGGCAAGGGGGATGCGCTCGCGGTGATGCTGCTGCGCAGTGGCAACCGCATCCATTACCCACGCAAACCCTGGCCGGTGGCGCGCGACGAGCTGAAAATCGCCGCCGACTATCTGATCAAGCATTTCGGCACACTCGATCCCCCGCTCGGCACCGCGCTTCGGCTGCGGCAGGGCAAGGTCGACTTGCCGATGGATGGCGGTCCGGATGTGCTGCGGGCGACATCGAACTGGGACGAGGCGCCCGATGGCCGCCTGGTCGTGAAACATGGCGACAGCTTCATCATGTTCATCGCCTGGGACAAGGCAGGCAAGGTCAGTTCGACCTCGATTCAGCCCTATGGATCGGCCACCACGCGCCCTGAATCCAAACATTATACCGATCAGATGCCGCTTTTCGTTGCGCACAAGACAAAACCGGTCTGGTTCGATCCAGCGCTGCTCGCGCAGCATCAGGAACGTGCCTACCGCCCGTAATTGTCAGCCCGTAATCACATGATATACATCGTTAAAACTGCCCCAAACGAAGGATGCCCCGCATGAAATCCAGGTCCACCGCGCTGTCGAGCGTCGCCCTGCTCGCGTTGATGATGCCCGCCGCCGCAAGTGGCCAGACACCGGAACCTGCCCCGGCCAGCACCACCTCCAAGCCCGCCCCGGTCGCGTCGCTGATCAAGAAGGTCGACGTGCCGTTTGAGCGCTTCACCCTGCCCAATGGCTTGCGGGTGATCGTCCACACCGATCGCAAGGCTCCCGTGGTCGCGGTCAGCGTCTGGTACAATATCGGGTCGAAGTTCGAGCCCAAGGGCCGCACCGGCTTTGCGCATCTGTTTGAGCATCTGATGTTCAATGGCTCTGAAAATGCCCCCGGTGATTTCTTCGAGCCGCTCA
>CAZWAL010000244.1:0-3853 GCA_964631905.1 uncultured Stakelama sp. | reverse complement strand
TGCACGCGATGCATTATCACAAGGTCGATGTCTTTGCCCGGCAGAAGGAGATTGCCCATGAGGCGATTCCGGCTCTCGACGGGCTGCTGAGCGTACCGTTCGCGGGCGAGCGCAACTGGACCGCAGAGGAAGTCTCGCGCGAGCTCGACAACAACGCGCAAGGGATTCTCGGCTATGTCGTGCGCTGGATCGATCAGGGCATCGGTTGTTCGAAAGTGCCGGATATCAACGATATCGGTCTGATGGAAGACCGCGCAACTTTGCGCATTTCATCGCAGCATATCGCCAACTGGCTGCTCCACGGCGTCGCGACCAAGGCCGATGTTGACGCCGCATTCGAGCGGATGGCGGCAAAGGTCGATGCGCAGAATGCGGGCGACCCGCTATACTGCCCGATGGCGGGCAATCCCGACAGTATCGCGCTCAACGCCGCTCGCGCGCTGGTGTTCGAAGGGGTGAGCCAGCCGAGTGGCTATACCGAGCCATTGCTCCATGCCTATCGCGCTAAGGCGAAGGCCGCCGCCTGAGGCCGCAAGCGGCGGTCGCACCAAGAGCGACCGCCGTCCGGGACGGGTTAAGCGAAAGCGATGACGCCAATCTTGTTGCCGGTCGGATCCCGCAGGCGTGCTGCCGTCGCACCAGGGATCGGGGCCGGGGCAGGCGCGTCCTCGCTTGTGCCGCCATTGGCGATGCCAGCGGCGTACCATGCATCGACCTGATCTTTCGATGCAGCCTTGAACATGATGGTGCCGCCATTGGCGTGGGTGGCGGGATTTCCGTCCAGGGTATCGGAGATGAAGAACAGGCCGGTCGCGGGATCACCGTACATGTATGCGCTCGGCTGGTCGCGGAACTTGCCCTTGCTCGGGATGCCGATCGTCGCCAGCGTGGCGTCATAAAAGCGTTTCGAGGCTTCAAGATCGGTGGCACCCACCATGACATGAAAATACATGGAAACTCCTGTCGGTTGCGTTCGCGGGATTTTTTACCTATCGATAGATAGATAAGGCTTTGTGATGCAATCGGCTCGATGCGTCAAGGGCTATCTAACGATAGGTAGAATTATTCGATGACGACCATGCCGACCGCGACCGCATCATCAATACTCGATGCGGCCCAGCAGATGATGATGACGGTGGGCTATAACGGCCTTAGCTTTCGCGATGTCGCGGCCGCTGTCGGCATCAAGAGCGCCAGCGTGCACTATCATTACCCCACCAAGGGACAGCTGGGCGCTGCGGTGGCGCGGCGCTATACCGATTTCCTGGTGACGCATATGGCGGAGATCGATCGGTCCTGCGCCGATCCGCGCGAAGCGCTTGCCGCCTATGTGGCCACGATCAGAACGACACTGGAGACCGATGGCAAGATGTGCCTGTGCGGGATGCTGGCCGCCGAAATCGATGCGGTGCCAGCCGAAGTGAAGGCAGAGGTGCGGCGGTTCATCGATCTCAACATTGCCTGGATCGCCGACGCGATCGCGCGCGCGACGGGGGCACCCGCTCCAAGCGATGCCACCCGCAATCATGCGATGGCGCTGTTCGCTGCCATGGAAGGGGCAATGATGATTGCGCGTGGGGCGGGCGATTTCTCCCGGTTTGATGCGATGACGGCCCAGTTCGCCCGGCTTGAGCTCTGGCCGCGATAGGGGCGGATGGAACGGAAAGTCATTGCAACCGATCAGCGATCGTTACCTGACATTGGCGGCAACATAGGCCGGGTTCAACGTCCGTCGGCGCGTGGCAACCGGCAATAGCGTGGGGTAGAACTGGACGAAGGTGGTGTCGGCTGCACCATGCTGCCGATGGCAGGCGTAACAGGCCGCGGCAAAGGGCAGGAATTCGCCCGGTTCGCTGCCCTCGAAAACGAAGAAGCCCCAGCCGTCTTTGAAGCGTTTTCGGTCCTTCACATGGGCCTCAAGACCGATCACCCGACCATCCTGAAACTGGCCGGACCGCGTGATCGTGCCCTTGGAAGAGGCCCCGCGATTTTCCAGAATCAGCACGGTCTTGTCGGGCCAGACACCCCATTTCAGAAATGCGCGATAGGCGGCACGGGGGGCAAAGACATTGTCGAACTGATGCACCGGTTGGTCGTTATAGCTCATGTCGATGCTTGAGCTGAGGAACACCCATTCGCGATAATGGCGCGGCTGAACGAGGCGGCCATTGGCGAGATAGTGCGGTTGATCCGCCGCTTGTTCGGGGGTTTGCGCCGTGATCGGCGAGCCGACCGAAATGGCGCCAACCAGGGCCGAGAATGACGCCAGCAGAATCCGATGCGCATTGGTCACGAATATTCCCCTCTACAACACCGCCCGATTGCCTGGCCCGCAAATGTTAATTCGTGCGTCGCGGTGATAGGTTACGGCGGCGGCAGCCAACCGCCCTTTGCGTTGCAAAACAAAATCGAATATCGGGTATGGGCACAGGAGATGCCCAAATGGATCATGTCGACGTTATCGTGGTGGGGGCCGGGATTTCCGGCATCGGTGCGGGGTATCACCTGCAGGATAAATCGCCCGATCGCAGCTATATGATCCTGGAAGGGCGCGCCGATATGGGCGGGACATGGGATTTGTTTCGCTATCCGGGGATACGCTCCGATTCCGATATGTATACGCTTGGCTATATCTTCGAGCCCTGGACCGAGGCCAAGGCGATCGCCGATGGGCCGAACATCCTGAATTATGTGAAGCGCACCGCTGCAAAATACGGCATCGACAAGCACATCCGCTTCAACCACCACGTGAAGTCGGCAAGCTGGTCGACGGAGGATGCGCGCTGGACCGTCACTGCCGTCACCGAAGGTCGCGAGGTGCAGTATAGCTGCAATTTTCTCTTCATGTGCTCAGGCTATTATAACTACGCCAAGGGGCATTTGCCTGATTTCGCGGGGACCGAAGAGTTCGGCGGGAAGATCATTCACCCGCAATTCTGGCCCGAGAACCTCGATTATGCGGGCAAGCGTGTCGTCGTGATCGGCTCGGGCGCCACCGCCGTCACAATCGTGCCCGAAATGGCGAAGACGGCGGCGCAAGTGACAATGCTGCAACGCTCGCCCACCTATGTCGTATCCCGCCCTTCAGAGGATGCGTTGGCGAACAAGCTCCGCAAGATGCTGCCGTCAAAGCTCGCCTATGCGCTGGTCCGGTGGCGCAACGTATTGTTCGGCATGTATTTCTTCAACGCGGCGCGCAAGCACCCGGCGCAAGCGAAGGAACGGGTGCTGGCGATGCTGGGTGAGCATTTGCCCGCCGAGACGATCGAGCAACATTTCACGCCGCGGTATAATGTGTGGGACCAGCGGCTTTGCCTGGTGCCCGACGCCGATTTGTTCGGTGCTATTAAGGCGGGCAAGGCAACAGTCGTGACCGACACGATCGATCGATTTGATGCGAACGGGATCGCGCTTCATTCGGGCGCGCGGCTGGATGCCGATATCGTCGTCACGGCAACGGGCCTGGAACTGCAATTGTTGAGCGACGTCTCGTTTACCGTCGACGGCGAGGCGCGCGATCTGGCGAAAACCTATAATTACAAGGGCATGATGTATAGCGACATGCCCAATTTGGCATCATCGTTCGGCTATACCAATGCCAGTTGGACGCTGAAGGCGGACCTGACCTGCAGCTATGTCTGCCGCTTGCTCAACACGATGAGAAAGCGCGGGATGCGCCAGGTGACGCCCCGTATCGATGGCGATCTGCAGCCGGCGCCGTTCCTTGATTTCACTTCGGGCTATGTCACCCGGGCGATGGAGCGGTTCCCCAAACAGGGCAACAAGCAGCCGTGGCAGGTGCACCAGAATTACGTGAAGGATCTGGCGGCCCTGCGCTTCGGCTCGGTCGATG
>CAZWAL010000243.1:0-3873 GCA_964631905.1 uncultured Stakelama sp. | reverse complement strand
CCATGATCGCCAGATCGCTGATGCACCATTCGGGGCGGTTTTCGGATACGAGCATCACCCGGTCACCGGGGACAATGCCGATTGCCTTCAGCCCCGCTGCCAGCCCGGCAACCTGCTCGGCCGCTTCGCGCCAGCTGCGCGATACCCAGGCACCGTCATGCTTGTGCCACAGGAACGGCTTGTCGCCCTGTTCGCGGGCGCGCGTGAAGAACATCGTGACGAGATTGGGGAAATGTTCGAGCTTTCGCATCGTCTCTCCTGGAGTCGCTTATCGGCGTAGCCGTTACGGCTTGCGCGGTCGTTATGTTGAAATCGGTTTGGGACGATTATTCAGCGAGTGCAACGCCTACGCTGCGCGGATCAGCCGCACCGACCCAGCCGTATGGGGTCAGTTCGGCGGCATTCGCCTTCAGCCCCAATTTGCCGACCGAGACGACATGACCGAGCTTTTCGAGATCCGCCTTCATCGGTTCCACTGCCGTGCCCGCTTCGAGCACCAGCCCCTTTGCGTTGAAATATACGAGGCCAAGCCCCAGTGCCTCACGCCCCGGCATCCCCCAGTCGAGATGCGCGATCAGCGCCTTGGTAACCTGCATGATGATCGTCTTGCCGCCCGCGGCACCGACCGTGAAAATGGGCTTGCCGCTTTCGTCATAAACGATTGTCGGCGACATGGATGACAGCGGTCGCTTGCCGCCCTGCACGCGGTTGGCGACAGGCGCGCCGTCTTTTTCGGGGACATAGGTGAAATCGGTGAGCTCGTTGTTGAGCACGAAACCGCCCGCGAGGAGTTGACTGCCGAACGGTCCCTCAACGGTGGAGGTCATCGTCGAAACATTGCCGGCGCGGTCGACCGCGACGAAATGGGTGGTGCCGGGGACTTCGGCCTGCGGCGCAGCAGTGCGCGGCTTGGCCCCCGGCGGGGTGCCGGCATCATGCGTGGGCAAGGTCTTGTCGAGCGAGATCAGTTTCGACCGCGCCTTCATATAGGCCGGGTCGATCAGCCCCGCGACGGGCACGTCAACGAAATCGCGGTCGCCCAGATATTTCTCCCGGTCGGCATAGGCGAGCAGCATGGCCTCACCGATCAGGTGCCACGATACCGGGTTGGCCGCGCCCAGTTTCTTCATGTCGAAGCGTTCGAGCATGCCGAGAATTTGAAGTACCGTGGTGGCCCCTGATGAAGGCGGCCCCATGCCGCAGATGCGATAGACGCGGTAATGGCCGCAGACGGCGGGGCGCTGCTTAGCCTGATAGGCGGCAAGATCGGCGAGCGTGATGTCGCTGGGGTTGCGGGTCGATCCGCTGGCGGCGGCGACAATTGCTTCGGCAATCGGCCCTTTGTAGAAAGCATCCGCGCCGCCATCGGCGAGCTGTCGGAGCGTCTGGGCCAGCGCGGGGTTCTTGATCGTTTCGCCGACGGCATAGGGCTTGCCGTCATGCATGTACTGCGCGGCAGTCGCCGGGAAATCCTTCCACAGCGACGACACAAAGCCGAGGCCGTTCGCCATGGGCGGGGTGATGGTATAGCCTTCTTCGGCCAGCTTGATTGCGGGGGCGAACAGCGCCTTCCAGGGGAGCTTGCCCCAGCGCTGATGCACCATCGCCATCAACCGCATATTGCCCGGCACGCCGACGGATTTGCCGCCGGGGACGGCCTGTAGAAAACCGAGTGCAGTGCCATCCGGATTGGTGAAGCGGCCCGGCGTCGCCGCGGCAGGCGCGGTTTCCCGGCCGTCGATCGCGGTGAGCAGGCCGGTCTTCGCGTCCTGATAGAGGAAGAAGCCACCACCACCGATGCCGCTCGATTGGGGTTCGACCACCGTCAGCGCGAGCATCATCGCCATCTGAGCATCGGCAGCGCTCCCGCCGGCGCGCAGGATTTCCTGACCGGCGGCGGCTGCGCGCGGATCGGCGGCGGAGACCACGCCCTGCGCTTGCGCGGCTACAGGCAGGATGAAGGTGAGGAGCGCGAGGATCAGCTTTTTCATGGGGGCGAACCTAGCCGGGTTTGGCGGCGGCGCAAACACGCAACGTCACTCGGTGCCGATCGCATCGGACAGGTTGGTAAAGCCGTCGCGCTTCAGCAGCGCGGCGACGCCACTATTGATCCGGCGGGCAAGGCCCGGTCCTTCATACACCAGCGCGCTGTAGAGCTGGACGAGCGACGCCCCGGCGCGGATGCGGGCATAAGCCTCTGCCGCACTGTCGATGCCGCCGACCGAGATGATCGGGATTGCTCCGCCGGTCGCGCGCCGCAGATCGGCGAGGCGTGCGCGGGCCAAGCTCGCCAATGGTGCACCCGAGAGTCCGCCGGTTTCGTTTGCATGGCGCGATGTGAGCGTGGCCGGGCGGGAGATTGTCGTGTTCGAGACGATCAGCGCATCGACATGGTTGGCCATCGCGGCGCGACCGATATCGTCAATCGCAGCAGTTTCCAGATCGGGGGCGATCTTCAGGAACAGGGGCGTCGTGCCGCGCGCCGCGTCGCATGCCGCCAGCAGCTCGGCCAGCGCCGCGCCGTGCTGCAAATCGCGCAGGCCCGGGGTGTTGGGGGAGCTGATGTTGATCGTGACATAATCGGCGATCGGCGCGGCGCGGGTAACGCCGTGGGTGTAATCGGCAATACGATCCGTTGCGTCCTTGTTCGCGCCAACATTGATGCCGAGCACGCCCTTGCGCCGGGCGCCCTTCGCGCGGGGCAGGGCAGCATCGATCCCGCCATTATTGAAACCGAGCCGGTTGATCACCGCGCGGTCCTCGACCAGCCGGAAGATTCGCGGTTTGGGGTTGCCGGGCTGGGGCAGCGGGGTGAGCGTGCCGATCTCGACGCTGCCGAAGCCCAGCGCGAACCAGCCATCGATGGCGTCGCCATTCTTGTCGACCCCGGCGGCGAGGCCAAGCGGCGAGGCGAAGTCCAATCCCGCGACGGTGCTGTGCAGGATGGGATCGGGCGGCGGCGCGGCGAAGGGCGTGCCAATTGTGGCCCAGGCGGCGAGCCCGTCGATCGTCAGGCCATGTGCCTGCTCGGCATCGAGGCTGAAGAGCGCGCGGCGGAGGAGTGGGAACATGCAAGCGCGTTTGGCAGGTGCGGCGGGTGTCGTCAAAGGCGGCACGGACCAAAGCACTGGTTGATTTTGCGGATCGGATGGCCCATTTACTAATCAGATCGAATCAATCCGATTAGGAAAACATGCGTCTTTCCAGCCTTGCCGATTACGCCGTGGTGATGATGAGCGCCTCCGCGCGTCATTGCGGCGTCACGGGGCGGCTGAACGCGACGCTGCTGAGCGACGAGACGGGTATTCCTCTGCCGACGGTGCAGAAGCTGGTGAGTCGGTTGTCCGCGGCCGGCCTTATCGAAAGCACGCGCGGCACGGGTGGTGGCTTTCGCCTGTCACGCCCTGCAGCGGCGATTTCGCTCGCGGACATCATCGAGGCCGTCGAAGGACCGATCGTGCTGACGTCGTGCGTCGATGAAGGCCGGCATGACTGTATCATCGAGGATAATTGCCGCGTGAAACCGCACTGGAACGTCGTGAACAGCGCGGTGCGCGGCGCGTTGGCGGGGGTGTCGCTGGCGAGTTTATCCACACAAATCCCGTTCGTCCCGAGCGAAGTCGAGGGGCGGGCAACAGGCGATGCGCTCGGGGCACGCGCCTCGACTGCGCTCGGCACAAACGGTTTGAGAGTAGAGGCATAACGCGATGGCCACCAAGAATGCCGAGGCGATTGCCGCCGCGAACAAGAAGTATGAATGGGGTTTCAGCTCGGACATCGAGCAGGAATTCGCGCCGAAAGGGCTGTCCGAAGACACCGTCCGCTTCATCTCCGCCAAGAAGAACGAGCCCGAATGGATGCTCGACTGGCGGC
>CAZWAL010000242.1:0-3935 GCA_964631905.1 uncultured Stakelama sp. | reverse complement strand
CGTCGAAATAATCGCGCATCTTGTTGCCGAACGGGATGATCCCGAAAATCTTCTTCGGCGCGAGCAAGCTGCCCTTTTTGCCGGGGTCGAGATCCTCGATCGTGCGGCGCAGTTCGGCCAGTTCGGCGCCCACGCCCGATTCCTGATTCATCGCGCGCACCGGCCGATCGAGGAAGCGGTTCGATTGCCCGGCGGCGTCGCGGATTTCCTTCTGGCCCATCGCGCTGATCGCGTCGACGCGCTTGCCGAATTCGGGCGAATTCACATCCTGCGCGACTAGATCATCGACGAAACTATCGACCTTTGCCTGCAACTGGGTGCGCGTGCCGTCATCGACGGGGACCAGGCCCACGGCCTTTTCGGGCGCAACGACAGGCACGGGATCGGGCGGGGTCAGCACCAGCCCAGTCGTTGCGGTATCGGTCGCAGTCGCCATTATATTCTCCAGCGAAAAGCCTTGTTAGCCGTCAATGCAGCGGAACCGCCCGCCGCACAACTGTGCCATATAACTAATACGCCGTGCAGCGATGTTCAATGCAAAGCGCTGCCGTCACGCGGATTCAATCGGGATCGTCGCCCGCCATCCCCGGCGCGATCCATGCCGACAGCATCAGCTGCAGCTGGTGATAAATCAGCAGCGGCAGGATCACCGCACCGGCGATTGCCGGCGGAAACAGGATGCGCGCCATGGGTGCACCCGTCGCGAGGCTCTTCTGCGCGCCGGAGAAGAGTAAGGTCACCCGGTCTTCGCGGTTCAGCCCCAGCGCCGCACCCAATCCCCACGCCGCCGCAAAGGCGATCAGCAACAGGACCAGCACCAGCGCCATCAGCGCAGCAAGTTCACCCGGCCCGATCCGTTGCCACAGCCCCTGTGCGGCGGCTTCGGCAAAGGCGGTGTAGACCGCGAGCACGATCGTCAATTTGTCCATCATGCCGGCGATTTTCGCGTGGCGCTGTATGGTTGGCAGCACCAAGCGGCGCAGCACCTGCCCCATCGCGAAGGGCAGCAACAACAGCATCGCCACCCGCCCGATGCTGGACAGCGAAAACTCGCCGAACGCAGTGCTCGCCAGCACCGCCAGCAGCAGTGGCGCAAGCACCACGCCGAGCACGTTCGACACGGCCGATGCAATCACCGATGCCGCGATATTGCCCCGCGCCATCGATGCATAAGCGATCGACGACTGCACCGTTGTCGGCAGTACGCCCAGAAAGATCAGCCCGAGCAGCAAGCCCGGCGCAAACTGACCCTGCAGGGCATGGCTCACCCCCAGCATCATCGCCGGCATTGCGACATAGCCAAAGCCGAGTACCGCCGCGTGCAGCCGCCAGCGCTTCGCCCCGTCGAGCACCGCCTGTGGACTTAGCCGCGCACCATGGAGGAAGAACAGCAGAAAAATCGCTGCATTTGATATCCAGCCGATCGCCACCAGTATGTGCCCCCGCGCCGGGATCAGCGTGGCGGCAACCACCGTCGCCAACAGCAACAGAATGAACCGATCGGGCAGCAGGCGGCGGAGCAAGGTCATGCCATCGCCCTAGTCGATAGGATGATGACCGGCAAAACCCCGTAGCCGTGCGATCAATACCCAAAATGGGGCGCGCGCTGCCGGTGTTGGGGCATTGTTTACGCCGCTTTCATCATTGTCCTGTCATGCCGTCCGAGGGTGGCGGAGGTGTCAATGAAGGGCGTGATTTTCAATCTTCTGGAAGAAGCGGTCGTCGATCAGTTCGGGGATGCCACCTGGGACGATCTGCTCGATGCGGCCGAGCTTGAAGGCGCTTATACGTCGCTGGGTAGCTATCCTGACAGCGAGATCATGGCGCTGGTGGCTGCCGCCTCAGACAAGCTGGCGCTGTCGCCGGCTGCGATTCTGCGCTGGTTCGGTAAAAGCGCGATCCCGTCGCTCGCCAACCATTATCCTGATTTCTTTGCGTCGCCCGGCAATGTCCGCAACTTCCTGTTGAGCGTCAACACGATCATCCACCCCGAAGTACGTAAGCTCTATTCGGGGGCAGGGTGCCCGCATTTCCAGTTTCAGGAACTGGGCACGGGCGAACTGATCATCGGCTATTCCTCTCCCCGCAAGCTGTGTGCACTCGCCGAAGGCTTTATCGACGGGGCCGCTGATCACTTCGGCGAGAAGGTAACGGTCGCCCATCGTGGCTGTATGCATGATGGCAGCGCCGAATGTTCCCTGGTGGTCGAATGGGCGTCCTGAACCCCGGTGATTTTGCCGGGACTATAGCGACCGACGATCAGATCGCGCGGCTCACCCGTCGCCTTGCGCGCGAACGCGCGGCGCGCACGACGGCAGAGGGCATCGCCGAACGCGGGTTGCGTGCATTGTACCTATCGCAGCAGCGCATCGAGCTGCTCCATCGTATCGCTGCCAAGGCCAATGCCGCAGCCGATACGCGCGAGGCGCTGTCCTATGCGATTGCCGAGATTTGCACGCATACCGGCTGGGCATTCGGCCATGTCTATCTCACCGATGAAGCCGATCCCGAAACGCTGGTGGCGCCGCAAATCTGGTTTGCTGCCTATCCCGAACCACTGGAGCCCTTCATCAAGGAATCGCTCGAACGACAATTTGCCCGGGGCGTGGGGCTGCCCGGGCGCGTACTCGATACGCGGATGCCGATATGGCTGGTCGATCTTGCCAATGCAGACAACTTCCTGCGCCGCGATGTCGCGCGGCGTTGCGGCCTGCATTCCGCCTTCGCCTTTCCGGTGTGCGTGCAGGACGAAGTTGTCGCCGTCATGGAATTTTTCGCGCGCGAGAATCTTGCCGAGGATGCCGAGTTTCTTGAGCTGATGGCACAGATCGGCGTCCAGCTTGGCCGCGTGATGGAGCGTGAACGTCTCACGGCGAAGCTGTATTTCGATGCACTGCACGATTCGCTCACCGGCCTGCCCAACCGCGCATTGTTTGCCGAGCGGGTGGCAATAGCGCTCGAGCGTCGCAAGCGTCGGCCCGATTACGGTGTTGCGGTGCTGTTTTTAGATCTCGACGGGTTCAAGTTCATCAATGACAGTCTGGGGCACCAGGTCGGCGATGACGTGCTGGTTGCCACCGGGCGGCGGCTGGCGGATGTACTGGCATCGCAAGCCATCGCGCAGCCGCAATGGCCGATCGTCACGCTTGCGCGGCTTGGCGGCGATGAGTTCACCGTCGTGGTCGAAGATTTCGACGATGAAGCTGTCGCGCATACCATTGCTAATGCGATGCTGGCGGTGCTGGCGGAGCCGCATCTGGTCGATGGCAATGAAATCCACTGCGGCGGCAGTATCGGGCTGGCCTTCGCTCACCGGCAAAACGCGACGGCGCAAGATCTGCTGCGCAAGGCCGATACCGCCATGTACGAGGCAAAGGCGCGCGGGCGCGGACAAGTAGCGGTGTTTGACAAGATGCTGCGCCAGCGCGCCTTGACCCGGCTGCAGACCGAAAATGACTTGCGCGGCGCGCTGCGGCGTGACGAGTTTCAGCTCTATTATCAGCCGATTGTTGAGCTGAAATCGGGGGCAATTTCGGGGTTCGAAGCGCTGCTGCGATGGCAGCGCCGACCCGATGAGCTCGTCGCTCCCGGGCATTTTATCGATATTGCTGAAGAAACCGGGCTGATCGTGACGATCGGCAGCTGGGTGCTGCGCGAAGCTTGTGAAGCCACAGCGCGCTGGCACCGCCGGTTTGCGCACCGCAAGCCGGTGACGATGAGCATCAACGTGTCGCCGCGCCAATTCCTCCAGCCCGGCTTTACCGAATTGGTCGAGACGACCATTCGCGAGACGGGAATCGATCCATCGACCATCTCGCTGGAAATTACGGAGGGGATTGCCATCGCCAACCCGGATCGCGCCGTACGGATCATGACCGAGCTGCGCGCATTGGGCGTGAAGATGAGCCTTGATGATTTCGGCACGGGCTATTCAT
>CAZWAL010000241.1:0-3956 GCA_964631905.1 uncultured Stakelama sp. | reverse complement strand
GGCTATGGCGAAAAGCCGATCCTCCAGCGGCTGAACCTGCGGCTCGATCCTGATGACCGGATCGCGCTGTTGGGCCGCAACGGCAACGGCAAGACGACGCTGGCGCGGCTGCTCGCGGCGCAGCTCGCGCCGATGGACGGGGCGATGACCAAGTCGGGCAAGATGCGGGTGGGCTATTTCACCCAATATCAGGTCGAGGAACTCGACGGCGACGATACCCCGCTCGAGCATATGGCGCGGCTGATGGGCGACAAGACGCCCGCTGCGGTGCGCGCCCAGCTCGGCCGCTTCGGCTTTTCAGGACAGAAGGCGACGACCAAGGTCGGCAAACTCTCCGGCGGCGAGCGGGCGCGGCTGGCGCTGGCATTGATTACTCGGGATGCGCCGCACATGCTGATCCTCGACGAGCCGACCAACCACCTGGATGTCGATGCCCGCGAGGCTTTGGTGCAGGCGCTCAACGCCTATGACGGCGCGGTCGTGGTCGTCAGCCATGATCGCCACATGATTGAGCTGACCGCCGACCGGCTGGTGCTGGTCGATGCCGGAACGGCCCAGGAATATGGCGGCAGTCTCGACGATTATACCGATATGATCCTCGGCAAGAACCAGCCCAAGGGCGAGGGCGGTTCAGCCAAGGGCGGCTCGAAGAAGGACAAGAAGGCCGCCGCGCAGGGGCGCGAGCGCGCCACTGCGCTGAAAAAGGCAGCGCATGAGGCCGAGGCGCTGGTCGTGAAGCTGACCGCGCAACGTAGCGCGATCGACCGGGCGATGTTCGATCCGTCGGGCGCGGAACCATGGTTGGCGAAGCTGTCGATGGGCGAGCTTTCGCAGCGTCGCGGCGAGGTCGAGGCGAAGCTGGAAGCCGCGGAGGCGGCGTGGCTGGAGGCGAGCGAGGCGCTGGAGTCGGTCCCGGCCTGACGCTGTCCGTCTAGGCGCGCCGCCGGTTTTCTGGCAATCCTCGACCCATGGCCCGGACGATCATTCTTTACGGTCTTGCGCTGGCGCTTGCCGCGACAGCGCTGCAATGGCTCGATTATCGCCACATGTCGCGGGCGTTCTCGACCGAGATTTACGTAGCGCTGCTCGCGGTCGGTTTTGTCAGCATGGGTATTTGGGCGGGGACGCGGCTGACGCCCGGATCAACCAGAGCGGCATTTGTCCGCAATGATGCCGCAGCGCGTGCACTGGGGCTATCGGCGCGCGAGGAAGAGGTTCTTCAACTGCTTGCCTCAGGGCAATCGAACAAGGAGCTGGCGCGCACGCTCGGTATTTCGCCGAACACCGTCAAAACCCACATCGCGCGCCTCTATGAAAAGCTGCAGGTCACCCGCCGGATCGAGGCGATCGAAAAGGCGCGCTTTCTGGCGCTGATTGACTGATCCGCCGGGGTGATTAGCCCCGAATCACCCATCCGGGTGATGGCTATCGGAAATTCGTTTCGACCATTCTCCCGTCCATTGAACGAATCGGGGAAAGGAGCCGCCATGAACATCGCGATCAGATATGCCGCAACCTATGGGTTGCTGTCCGGCATCGTCATCATCGCCATCATCATTACCGGGCTACAGTTCGCGGACCGGGTGAGCTTCACCGGCTCCGAATGGTTCGGCTATCTGGTGATGCTGTCGGCACTCAGTTTTATCTTCGTCGGGGTGAAACGCTTCCGCGATATTGAGCGTGGTGGCGTGATCGGCTTTGGCGCTGCGCTTGGCATCGGCGCTGCCATCGCCGTGGTGGCGGCACTGGCCTATGTGATTGTGTGGGAAGCCTATCTGGCGGCAACCAATTATGCCTTTATGGATCAATATATTGCCGGAATCCGCGAAGCCAAACGCGCGGCCGGGCTAACCGGGGAAGCATTGGCGCGTGCGATGGCGCCCATGGAGGAGATGCGGGTGCAATATCGCGATCCGCTGTTCCGTCTGGCAATCACCTTTCTGGAAATCGCGCCGGTTGGTTTTATCGTTGCGCTGGTATCGGCCGCTCTCCTGCGCAATCCTCGGTTTCTGCCCGCGCGATAAGACAGGCTATGACGCGCCGAAGAAGAAATGCGACGATCTGCGGCAAGCCGTGCACTTTTTCCTATCAATCGCATGGGAATTGCGACATAGGGCTGTCGGACACCGAGGGGGTCGGGTGCCGTTGCACATGGTGTGCGCGGGAAGCGACCAATTTTATAGATGGAGGTAAGTCCATGAAGAAGATCATTACGACGTCGCTGATCGCCGTTGCTGCACTCGGCCTGGCTGCCTGCACGCCTGCCGCCGAAACCAACAACACGACTGCCGTGAACGAAGTCGAAGCCATGGATGCAAACGCGATGGACGCGAACGCCATGGACGCAAACGCAATGGAAGCACCTGCGATGGACGCCAACGCGACCGACGCAAACGCAACCGACGCGATGGCTGCCGGCAACGCAACCGCCGAGTAATTTTATTGCCAGGGTGGGGCGTTTTCGCTCAGCCCTGGCGTAAATCGGTTAGAGATAGAGCCGCGCTGCCCCCGGGCAGTGCGGCTTTTCTATGTGCCGGGCATTTTCGGATCGGGCTACGCGGAACGACAGGCAGCCCGGCAATCACGGTGATGTGAACACAAAATCGCAGTTTGTGTGGATTTGACAGTTTGATTTCCCATTAATTTAATGGGAATATCCGCTGGTGGCGTGAGGAAGCTCCTGTGCCACGCTAGCCTCGGCCCGGCACCGGTTGCCGGGCCCATTTTTTGTCGGGGCGGGATCAGCCGGACCGATGCAGCTTTTCAAACCGCCATGCCGGCCGCATGGCCGCTCGCCCAGGCCCATTGGAAGTTGTAGCCCCCCAGCCAGCCGGTAACGTCGACCGCCTCGCCGATCGCGTAAAGCCCAGCTATGGCGCGCGCAGCCATGGTCTGCGACGACAGGGCGTCCGTGCTGATCCCGCCGATTGTCACTTCGGCCTTGGCATAACCCTCGCTGCCATTGGGGGTAAATTGCCAATTGCGCAGCTTTGCACTGGCATCGGCAACAACGCGATCAGGCAGATTGGCCAGCTCGCCTGCGGCACCGATCCGCTCTGCCAGCACCTCGGCCAGCCTGCCCGGCAATGCCGAACCAATGGCACTGCGAACCGTCGATCTAGGATGTGAGCGCTTGGCGTGGACAAGCCAGTCGGCCGCCTGCCCGGGCAGGAAATCGATGCCGATCGGCTGGCCGTGTCGCCAGTAACTTGAAACCTGCAAAATGGCCGGACCAGAGAGACCACGATGCGTGAACAGCGCCGCCTCGCGAAACGCCGCCTTGCCGCACCGCGCGACGACGTCGGTCGCAACGCCTGACAGCGATTGAAACAGCGCTTCGTCCGGCCCCAGCGTCAATGGCACCAGCGCCGGGCGCGGTTCGACCACTTTCAAGCCGAACTTGCGGGCAAGATCATAGGCAAAGCCGGTCGCGCCCATCTTGGGGATCGATGGCCCGCCGGTCGCGATCACGAGCGCGGGGGCCGTTTGGGTCCGGGTACCGACCTGAACCCGGAACTGACCGTCGGCATGCGCCACAGCGCGGATCGGTTCACCGAGCGCGAGATCGACCTGCCCGCGCGCGCATTCGTCGAGCAAGAGGTTGACGATCTGTTTCGCCGAACCGTCGCAGAACAGCTGGCCAAGCGTCTTTTCATGCCAGGCAATGCCATGCGCATCGACCAGCGCGATGAAATCGGCGGGCGTGTAGCGGCTCAGCGCCGATTTCGCGAAATGCTGGTTGCTCGACAGGAAACGATCGGGCGCGGTGCCGGTGTTGGTGAAGTTGCAGCGCCCGCCGCCCGAAATCAGGATCTTCTTGCCCGGTGCATCGGCATGATCGATCACCAGCACCCGCCGCCCGCGCTGCCCGGCGACCTGCGCGCAGAACAGCCCGGCGGCACCGGCGCCCAGGATGATGACGTCGTACGGCAGGGGCGTTTTTATTCGACGCTTCC
>CAZWAL010000240.1:0-3967 GCA_964631905.1 uncultured Stakelama sp. | reverse complement strand
TGTTCGAAACCAACCGTGAGCGGATCGTGGCTGAAAATGCCGCGCGTCGTGCGGTTGCGCAGGAAGAAGCGAAGTCGGTCGACGGTGTTACCGTCACGATGATCCGCCAGTCGTCGAACACCGGCCAGCTTTACGGCTCAGTCGCGGTACGCGATCTGGTTGAGGCACTCGATGCCGAAGGTCACAAGGTCCCGAAGAACGCGATCGTGCTGAACAAGCCGATCAAGGCAATCGGTATCTATGACGTGAAAGTCTCGCTGCATTCCGAAGTGTCGGTGATGATCAAGGTCAACATCGCGCGTTCGCCGGAAGAAGCCGAAATGCAGGCCAAGGGCGTCAACGTGATGGAGGCGATGTTCGAGAAGGACGAAGCCGGCTTCACCGAGGATTATGATCCCAACGCCGAACCCGGTGAGATCGCCGCTGACGCGCGCGAGGCGCAGGCCGACGACACCGTCGAAGGCTGATCTCCAATACCGTCTGCAAAAGGGCCGTCCGGTGCGAACCGGGCGGCCCTTTTCATATGGCGCGCGTAGATTTCAGGGCACAGCGACACAGGCGCCGAGTACGATGATCAGCGGAATTACCGCAAAGATGACCGGGGCGACCTTCTTCATTGGCGCGGCTTTCATGATGAACAAATGCTGACGAATTTAATGATCGTCCAGGCAAAGGGTTCCGGTGGCCCGCGATTCTGCGTCAGTTTCGGGCGGCAGCGCTAATGACCACGGCGTTGCTCATCAGAAGGATTGCGCCGTCTGCCCCTCGAACGACAGCGCGCAGTGTCAGCGGCCGCTCGCGTCGATCGACCGTAAATTTGTAATTGCCTGCCGCCTTGATCGGCGTCGAGGCGATCACCGCCTCATTCGCCAGTACATCGAGGCGCGATCCCGGCGGTGCATCAACGGTAACGCGCGCGTCGATTGCTTCCCCCGCTTCCACATTCAACGCGCCGCCCATCGCCGTTTCGATGCCGCCGGCGACTACCGTCAGATCGAGCATCGATCTCTCCCTGCCATCGATATCGATGAACACCCGGCCCGATCGGATTCCGGCAAGGATTGCCGCTTGCGTCAGGCCATTGGCGCGCACCACAGTTGTTGGCCTGCCGATGCTGCTCAGCACCGCCCGGGTCTGATCCGCATCGTGATTGTCACTGCCGCCAATCGCCGTCACCCCGCCCCGCCGGGCCAGCGCGCGACGCCAGAATTCGATCCCGGAAAGTGGCCCCTCGACTCCGCCCGGCAAGCGTGCCGCGCCACCATTCACCACTTCGATCGCATCGACACGGGCCAAATCGGCATCAGTCATCGTCCAGCCGCACCCCATGCACGCCTCACCTGACGGCAGGCCGGGATGGTTGATCGCGACCAGCCCGCCAAGCGCATGGACCCGGTCAGCGATGGCGTTGAATGTCACCGGACCGCCGGGCATGATCCGGTAATTGATTGGCTCGGTGACCCCAAAGATATTGAAATGACCGTAAAAACTGGTGATTTCGCGACCGGGAATCAGTAACAGCCGGTCGAACAGCGGCGCGGCCTCGCGCATGGCCGCGTACGCACTCGTCGTATTGTGCTCGGTGATCGCCACGAAATCGAGACCGCGCGCGGCGGCGGCTTCGAGCGTCTTGAACAATAGGCATGGCACGCGCTTTCCGCTCTGGCTCGCACAGGCACCGTCGCTATGCGCGGTGTGGAGGTGCAGATCGCCGCGATACCAGCCCGGTCCGCGATCAATGACGGGCGAGGGAAGCCCCTCCCCCGCCTTCAGAAACCACAGCTTCGCCTGCCAGCGCGCGGTAATGCCGTCGCGGATATTGGGCACCGCCAGCACCAGATGCCAGCGTCCGGGATCGATCCGTCCCGGCAGATAGGAGGGCGTGGCATCGCTTTCGCCGATCGTGAAATCCGCCTTGTTGCCCCCGCTTGCGCCTCGAAAGCCGTGCATGTCATCGATGCCGAGGTCGATGACGGTCTTTGCTTCGCGCTGATCGTAATCGAACGCGACGACCAGCCTTACCGTGCCGCGCGGCACCGTGAAGGGCACCCGCCGATAGCGCTGAAAGTCGGCGCGGGTGATGATGCCCGTCAAAAGCCTGTCGGGTGCACGCACTGGGATCTGCGCTGCAACGGTTGTCGGGAAAAGTGCGACCAGCAACAGGAACAACAGCCGCATCACACTCACCTGCGCCCGAACAGTTTCTCGATGTCGCCATGCGCCAGCTTCACCCAGGTCGGGCGGCCGTGATTGCACTGGCCCGAATGCGGGGTGACTTCCATCTCGCGGAGCAGCGCGTTCATTTCGGCGACCGACAGCACCCGACCTGCCCGCACCGATCCGTGGCACGCCATGGTCGCCGCCACATGATCGAGCCGTTCCTTCAGGCTCAGCGCCTCGTCATAGGCCGCCAGTTCATCGGCAAGGTCGGTGATGAGGCCAATAACGTCGCCCTGCCCCAGCATTGCGGGCACGCTCCGCACGAGCATCGCACGCGGGCCGAAACGTTCGAGATCAAGACCGAATTCGGCCAGCTCGGCGATCCGTGCATCGAGCCTGTCGCACGCGGTTTCCTCAAGCTCGACAACTTCAGGGATCAGCAGTGCTTGCGACGCGATACCCCCGCCTGCCATGCCGCGCCGCATCCGTTCCAGCACCAATCGTTCATGCGCGGCATGCTGATCGACGATCACCAGCCCGTCCTCGGCCTCCGCCACGATATAGGTTTTCGCGACTTGCCCGCGCGCGACGCCGAGCGGGAAAGCAATCGTGTCGGGCGGCGGGGCATAGGCCGGTTCAGCGCGTCCCTGTGGCGGCGGGGTGAAGAAGGTGCGACGGGCGTCGGCGACACCACGCCCCATGCCCATCATTCCGGCAGAAGCCGGGGTTTCATTAGGGTTGGTGCCCGGCGGCACCATAGCCCCGCCGTTACCGGCGTACCCATAAGAACCGACCGGGTTTGTCCTCTCGCTCGTCCACATGGCAAGCGCCGCCTCATCAGGCCGCTGCATGCTGCGATGCCCGGCCTCGCCCAGCGCCTGTTTGAGCCCGCTGACGATCATCCCGCGCACCAGCGCCGGATCGCGGAATCGCACCTCTGTTTTGGCCGGGTGGACGTTCACATCGACCATGTCGCTCGGCACATCGAGGAACAGCGCAACCACGGCGTGCCGGTCGCGCGCGAGCACATCGGCATAGGCACCGCGCACCGCGCCGGTCAGCACGCGATCCTTCACCGGGCGGCCATTGACGAAGAGATATTGGTGATCGGCGATGCCCCGGTTGAAGGTCGGTAATCCCGCAACCCCGCCGAGCATGATCCCCTCGCGCTCCAGATCGACGGCGACGCTGTTGTCGATCAGCGCGCGATCAGTGAGCGCCGCCACCCGTGCGGGACGATCGACCGCAGCGGCCACGTTCAACACCTGTCGTCCATCATGCTCCACAGTGAACGCTGTTTCCGGGCGCGCCATCGCGAGGCGCCGAACGACGTCCATACACGCGGCATATTCGGCGCGCGGGCTGCGCAGAAACTTGCGGCGCGCAGGCACCCTCTCGAACAGCGCCTCCACCCGCACGCGTGTGCCAGGCGGCAGCCCTGCCGGGCCTTCGCTCGCGAGCACACCGTTATCGACGATCCGCTGCCAGCCCTCGCTGCCGCGCACCCGGCTTTCCAGCGTCATCCGCGCCACACTGGCAATCGACGGGAGTGCCTCGCCACGAAAGCCGAGCGTCGTCACCGCCTCGATTGCTTCATCGGGCATTTTCGACGTTGCGTGGCGTTCGAGCGCGAGCGCCATATCAGAGGGCGACATCCCGGATCCGTCATCGATCACCTCGACCAGATCCACACCCCCGCCCGACAGCCTGATCGCGATCCGGGTGGCACCGGCATCAAGAGCGTTTTCAACCAGTTCCTTCAACGCGCTGGCGGGGCGTTCCACCACTTCACCGGCAGCGATACGAT
>CAZWAL010000239.1:0-4001 GCA_964631905.1 uncultured Stakelama sp. | reverse complement strand
GCTCCCCCATGTGCACGCCGGTGGCCGCATAATAGACCATCTCGGCAATATTGGTCGCGTGATCACCCACGCGTTCGAGGTTTTTGGCAATGAACAGCAGATGCGCGACCTGGCCGATGCTGGCCGGGTTCTCCATCATATAGGTCACCAGCACGCGGAACAGGCTGTTGTAGAAATCATCGACCGCCCGGTCGCTTTCGCACACGCGGATCGCCGCTTCGGCATCGCGCGCGGCATAGGCGTCGAGCACGTCATGCACCATCGTGCTCGCCATCGACGCCATGGCGGGCAGCACCGACAGTGGCTCGATTGTCCCATGATCCTCGATTGCGGCGACGCGGCGGGCTATGTTTTTCGCATAATCGCCGATCCGTTCAATGACGCCTGCGATCTTCAGCGCAGCGACCACCTCACGCAGATCATCCGCCAGCGGCGCGCGCAGCGCGATCAGCTGCACGGCGAGCCGCTCGACCTGCATTTCGAGCGCATCGATCTGCTTGTCGCCCGCAACGATTTGCTCGGCGCCTTCGAGGTCGTGACGTTTCAACGCGGCCATCGACGCGACGATGGCGTGTTCCGCCAGCCCGCCCATCTGCGCGATCAGCCCGCGCAGTTCGCCGATATCCTCGTCAAAAGCCTTAACCGTATGATCAACCAACGTTTTTCTCGATCTGAAAGATGTCAGCCGTACCGGCCGGTAATATAGTCCTTGGTCCGCTCCTGACGCGGGTTCGTGAAAATGTCTGACGTGGCGCCATATTCAACGAGCGTGCCGAGATGGAAAAACGCGGTGCGCTGCGAAACGCGTGCGGCCTGCTGCATGTTGTGGGTGACGATGACGATCGCGTAGCGGCCCTTGAGCTCGTGGATCAATTCCTCGATCTTGGCGGTCGCGATCGGGTCGAGCGCTGAACAGGGCTCGTCCATCAGGATCACTTCGGGGTCGACCGCAATCGCGCGGGCGATGCACAGCCGCTGTTGCTGGCCACCCGACAGGGCGGTGCCGCTGTCGGTCAACCGGTCCTTCACTTCATCCCACAAACCCGCGCGGCGCAGCGATTGCTCCACCGCCACGTCGAGCTGCGCCTTGGTTGAGGCAAGGCCGTGAATGCGCGGGCCGTAAGCCACGTTTTCATAGATGGATTTGGGGAACGGATTGGGTTTCTGGAACACCATGCCCACGCGGGCGCGCAGCTGCACCACATCCATTTCGGCGGCATAGATATCTTCGCCGTCCAATCGGATATCGCCCTGCGTCCGCGCGATCGGAATGGTGTCGTTCATGCGGTTCAGGGTCCGCAGGAAGGTCGATTTGCCGCAGCCCGATGGGCCGATCAGCGAGGTGACATGATCCATGTCGACATCGAGCGAGACGTCATTGATCGCCTGTTTCGTGCCATAATGCACGTTGACATGCTTCGCGGTCATCTTTGGCGCGCGCGGGGCGGGGATGGTGGGGGCGTTCATTACCAGCGGGTCTCGAATTTGTTGCGGAGGTAGATGGCGACCCCGTTCATCGCGAGCAGGAACACGAGCAGCACGATGATCGCCGCGCTGGTTTTTTCCACGAACCCACGACTGACTTCGTCGGACCAGAGGAAGATCTGCACGGGCAGCACGGTTGCCGGATCGGTCAGCCGATCGGGCGGCGTGGCGATGAAGGCACGCATGCCGATCATCAGCAGTGGCGCAGTCTCGCCCAGCGCGCGCGCCATGCCGATGATGGTGCCGGTCAGGATGCCGGGCAGCGCGAGCGGCAATACGTGATGGAACACCACCTGAATCGGGCTCGCGCCGACGCCGAGTGCTGCATCGCGGATCGACGGCGGCACCGATTTGATCGCGTTTCGCCCGGCGATGACGATTACCGGCATCGTCATCAGTGCGAGCGTCAACCCGCCGACGATCGATGCCGAGCGCGGCAGATGGAAGGTGTTGAGGAACACCGCCAGCCCCAGCAGCCCGAAGATGATCGAAGGCACCGCGGCGAGATTGTTGATCGATACCTCGATCAGATCGGTCCAGCGATTTCGCGGCGCATATTCCTCAAGGTACAGAGCGGAGAGCACGCCGACCGGGAAGGCCAGGCTGAGTGTGACGAGCATCGTGAACAACGATCCCTTCAGCGCGCCCCAGATGCCGACCATGGTCGGGTCTGTCGCGTCCGATTCGGTCAGAAACGGCCAGTTGAAGGCGATGTGGAGCTGCCCAGCTGCTTTCAGCTGTGCCACGGTGGCTTCGGCTTCGGGCGTGCCGGTGCCCTTGGCGGCGATGTCGAGCTCGGTTGCGGCGGGTACGCTCACGACCGTCTTGCCGCGCAGTAATTGAGGGTTTGCCTTGAGCTGGTCGCGAACCCGCAGCCACGCCCCGTCGGACAATAAGGCTTCGCCGCCTGTCCCGAACGCGGCGACAGCGGCGCGAGTCGTCGCATCCGACAGACCAGCGCCTGCCAAAGCAAGATCGGCACCTTCACCCTGCAAACGTGAAGGGTCGATCGTGAGGCCGGCGCGCGGAAAATCGACCGGCAGGCTGATCTCGGCCTGAGTGAAGCCCTGCAAACCATTGGCGAGCATGGTGATCAACAGGAAGGCGAGGAATCCGGCGGACATGACCACGGCCCCCAATCCGAACAACCGGAACCGGCGTTCAGCGGCATAGCGGCGACGCGTGCGGCGCTGCATCGCGCCCGCGCGCCAATCGGTCGGCGCGCGCTCGGGCTGGCGCTGGCGGGAGGACGCGTCAGTCATAGGCTTCCCGATAGCGTTTCACGACTGTCAGCGCGACGATGTTGAGCAGCAGCGTGATGACGAACAGCGTCAGCCCCAGCGCGAACGCCGCGAGCGTCTTGGGGCTGTCGAATTCGGCCTCGCCGGTCAGCAGATCGACGATCTGTTTGGTGACGGTGGTCGCGCTGGCGAGCGGGTTGAGCGTCAGCGTGGCGATACCTGATGCCGCCATCACCACGATCATCGTTTCGCCGATCGCGCGGCTGATCGCGAGCAGCACCCCACCGACGACGCCGGGCAGCGCGGCGGGCAGCAGGACGCGGCGGATCGTTTCGGATGTCGTTGCGCCCATTGCCAGCGATCCGTCGCGCATCGATGCGGGCACGGCGGCGATCGAATCATCGGCCATCGACGAGACGAACGGGATGATCATCACCCCCATCACCAGCCCGGCAGCGAGCGCGCTTTCCGAACTTGCCCAGCTAATGCCGACCGACACCGCAATGTCACGCACCGCGGGTGCCACCGTCAGCGCGGCGAAATAGCCATAAACGACCGTGGGCACCCCTGCGAGCACCTCAAGGATCGGCTTCATCCAGCGGCGGACGCCGGGGGCGGCATATTGCGTCAGGTAAATCGCGCTCATCAGTCCGAACGGAATCGCGACGATCATCGCGATCACCGCGCCGATGAAGAAGGTGCCCCAGAACAACGGCACTGCGCCAAGCGACGCACCGGGATCGCGCGCGTCGATCACCTGCGGGCTCCAGTGCGTACCCGTCAGGAAATCGAGCACCGGCACCATCTGAAAGAAGCGCCAGGATTCGAACAGCAGAGAGCCGACGATCCCCGCCGTCGTCAGGATTGCGATCAGCGACGCGGCGAGTAGCAGCATCATCACCACCCGCTCGATCCGCGTCCGCGCACGAAAATCGGGGGTCAGCCGGGTATAGGCATAGGCGCCGCACGAAATCGCGAGCAGCAGCGCCAGCGTCGATCCCATCCAGTTATAGCGCAACTGGGCGGTGGCATAGGCGGGGGCGAGCGTCTGCGCGAGGGGGTTGGCGCTGGCAACCTGGCGGCCTTGCCCGATTGATCGCGCCTCGCTGAGTACCGCCGCCCGCTCAAAACCGCGTGGCGGCAATTGCGCGGCGGCGGGCGATTGCAGAACGGTGTTGGTGACCATCGCGGGCGTGATGACCAGCCAGGTGGTGATGAACAGCAGCGCCGGAATGACCATCCACATCGCGACATAAGTGCCGTGGTGCGACGGCA
>CAZWAL010000238.1:0-4128 GCA_964631905.1 uncultured Stakelama sp. | reverse complement strand
GCGCCCGGTGACGAAGATCATCTGCTCGATCCCGGCTTCCAGCGCCTCGTCGACCGCATATTGGATCAGTGGCCGGTCAACGACAGGTAGCATCTCCTTCGGCAGCGCCTTGGTGGCCGGCAAGAAGCGCGTACCCAGGCCGCCAACGGGGAATACTGCCTTGCGCAGTGGCTTGAACGTCATGATCGTCTCCATTGAAGCGCCGCCCGTAACGGTGTGCTGCGCGACTGGCAAATCCTCTGGTTCGGCAGTTCTTGACCAGGCAACGTTAGCGCCACTTTAAGCAGCATCGATTAAGGCATCACCATGTCATTCGACCCTTCGCCATCGCGCCCGCCCCGCGTCCTCATGATTTTCGGCACGCGACCCGAAGCGATCAAGCTGTTCCCGGTGATTCACGCGCTTGAGGCGGTGCCCGGGCTGACGATACGGACCTGCGTCACGGCGCAGCATCGCGGTCTGCTCGATCAGGTGCTCGGTATTGCGGGGATCACGCCCGATATCGATCTCGACCTGATGGAGCCGGGCCAGACGCTCGACCGGTTGACCGCGCGGCTGCTGACCAACCTTGGCGATGTCATGGACGCCGAAAAGCCCGATCGCGTGATCGTCCAGGGCGATACCGCCACCGCGATGGTCGGCGCGCTGGCGGCCTATTATCGACGTGTGCCCGTCAGCCATGTGGAAGCCGGGCTTCGATCGGGCGATATTTATCATCCGTTTCCCGAAGAGGTGAACCGCCGCATCGTCGCGCCGATCGCCGACCAGCATTTCGCGCCGACCCAGACGGCGGCGGATGCGCTGCTGCGTGAGAACATCGCGGCGGATATCATCCACGTCACCGGCAACACCGTGATTGACGCACTGCTCGCGACACAGGCCAAACTCGAGGCCGATCCGGCGCTCGGTGCAGGGCTCGACGACCTCGCGGCGCGCTTTGCCGGTAAGCGCATCATCCTCGTCACCACGCACCGGCGCGAGAATTTCGGCGGCGGGATGGAGAATATCGCTCGCGCCATCCGCCGGATCGCCGCCCGCGATGACATCGCGGTGATCTTCCCGGTCCATCCCAATCCCAATGTCGTCAGCGTGATGGATGCGGTGCTGGGGGATCAGCCCAACATCGCCCGAATCGACCCGCTCGATTACCCGCACTTCGTCCGCGCACTCGGGATGTGCCACGTCGTGCTGACCGATTCGGGCGGTGTGCAGGAAGAAGCGCCTGCGCTCGGCAAGCCGGTGCTCGTGATGCGCGAGACGACGGAGCGGCCCGAAGGCGTTGCCGCTGGCACCGCAAAGCTGATCGGCACCGATGAAGATCGCATCGTTTCCGAAATCTTCACCCTGCTCGACGACAATGGCGCCCATCAAGCGATGGCGCGCGCGCACAACCCGTTCGGCGACGGCCACGCATCGGCAAAGATTGCAAAGGTCGTCGCGGATGGTTTCGGACTCTGAACTCAAGGTCGCGGTTCTCGGGCTTGGCTATATCGGGCTGCCCACGGCGGCCGTGATTGCGCGCACCGGAGTACAGGTGCTGGGCGTCGATGTAACGCAAAGCGTGGTCGACACGGTCAATTCGGGCAAAGTGCATATCGAGGAAGTCGATCTCGACGGGCTCGTCTCGGGCGTGGTGGCCCGCGGCAATTTGCGCGCCGCGACGATGATCGAACCTGCTGACGTGTTCGTGATCGCCGTGCCTACCCCGTTCGGCGACAATCACGCACCGAATATCGGTTACGTCCTGCAGGCCGCGACCACGATCGCCACGGTGCTGAAGCCAGGTGACGTCGTGATTCTCGAATCGACCTCACCCGTCGGCACGACCGATAAAGTCCGCGATCTGCTCAGTAATTTGCGGCCTGACCTGAAGGTGCCGGGCAAATCGGGCGAAAGCGCCGATATCGCGATCGCCTATTGCCCCGAACGCGTGCTGCCAGGGCGCATTCTGGTCGAGCTGATCGACAATGACCGGGTGATCGGCGGCATCACCCCGCGCTGCGCGCGCAAGGCGCTCGCCTTTTACCGCCGCTTCGTGCGCGGTGCCTGTGTGACGACCACCAGCCGCGCGGCGGAAATGACCAAGCTCACCGAAAATGCGTTCCGTGACGTCAACATCGCCTTCGCCAATGAATTGAGCCTGATCGCCGACACGATGGGCGTCGATGTGTGGGAGGTGATCCGGCTCGCCAACCGCCATCCCCGCGTCAACATCCTGTCGCCCGGTCCCGGCGTTGGCGGGCATTGCATCGCCGTTGACCCTTGGTTTCTGGTCAGCGCCGCACCCGAACAGACTCCACTGATCCGCACCGCACGCGAAGTGAATGACGGCAAGGTCGCGCACACCGTCGCCCGCGCGATCGATCTGATCGAACGCGTACCGGGCGTGCCGGTCGCGTGCCTGGGCCTGGCATTCAAGGCCAATATCGATGATTTCCGCGAGAGCCCTGCGCTGAAGGTTGCCGCCGATCTCGCGGCGCTGTTCGGCGACCGGATCCGCATCGTCGAGCCCTATGCCGATACCCTGCCCGCCGCGTTCGATGGCACCGCCGCCCGGCTGATCGACATCGATACCGCGATCGAGACTTGCCCGGTGATGATCGTGCTGGTCGATCACGAGCTTTTCAAATCGGTTCCACTCGACGAGCGCGCCGACAAGCTGGTGTACGATACGCGCGGCATCTGGCCCGATCAGCCGCCCGCTGTCATCCCGAAGGCGGATCTGCGCCTCGCGGGCTGACCCGTCAGCGAAAGTGCCAGCTTATGGCTTCAACCACCACCGGATCACCGCGGCGACCATCGCGAGCGTGCCGACGCTGGCAATCCAGATGATCACCATCCAGGCCAGTTGACGCCACAATGCAGGGCGCTGATCGGGCGCCATCAATGATACCCTTCCCCCACCTTGCCGCGGAACACCCAATAGGCCCAGGCGGTGTAGCCAAGGATCAGCGGCATCATCAGCCCCACGCCGATCAGCATGAAGATCTGGCTGTTTTCAGGCGCAGCTGCATCCCAGATCGATACGCTGGGCGGAATGATGAACGGGTACATGCTGATCCCCAGCCCGGCAAAGCTGAGCGCGTACAGCCCGAGCACCGTCACGAAAGGGACGATCTGCTTGCCCTTACCCAGCGCACGCCAGAAATAGACGCCCAGCGCAGCGACCATCAGCGGCACGGGGGCCACCACCAAGATGCTGGGGAAGGTAAGCCAGCGGCTGTAATAATCCTGATCGAGAAACGGTGTTGCCGCGCTGACCGCCGCGATTGCCGCCAGCGTGATCAACCCGAACTTGCGGGCGAGGCGGTACGCATGGACCTGCGTCTGCCCCTCGGTCTTGGCGATCAGCCAGCAGGCGCCGAGCAGTGCATAGCCCGCCACGACACTGCCGCCCGTCAGCAGCGAGAACGGTGTCAGCCAATCAAGCCAGCCGCCCGAATAGGCCCGTCCGGTCACTTCCACGCCCTGCAACAGCGCGCCGAGGATGATGCCCTGCGCCAGCGCCGCGGTGATCGACCCGCCGGTAAATGCCAAATCCCAGAAGTGGCGGTGCGACGGATCACGCCAGCGAAATTCAAAGGCAACGCCCCTGAACACCAGCCCCAGCAACATCGCGATGATCGGCGGGTAAAGCGCCGGCATGATGATCGCATAGGCCAGCGGGAAGGCCGCGAACAATCCGCCGCCGCCCAGCACCAGCCACGTCTCATTCCCATCCCACACCGGCGCGATGGCGTTCATTGCCTGATCACGCTCCACGCCCACCGCGAATTCGGGAAAGAGGATGCCGATGCCCAGATCGAACCCGTCGAGCACCACATAGGCGAAAACGGCGAAGGCGATGATGAACGCCCAGATCGTCGACAGATCGTAATTGACGGTCATGCGATCTCCTCCGCGAGTTCGCGAGCCGGGCGCTGCGACCCGACCCCGCCGGTGCGGATCGGTGCGCCGTCATCCTCATGCTCACCGACATGGACGCCTGCCGCCATCAGCTTCAGGATGTACCAGGTACCGACGCCGAACACCGCGAAATAGACAACAACGAACGCGATGAGCGACGCCCCAACCGCCGGTGCTGCCAGCGGTGACGCGCTCTCTACCGTCCGCAGCAGGCCGTACACC
>CAZWAL010000237.1:0-4149 GCA_964631905.1 uncultured Stakelama sp. | reverse complement strand
TCATGACACTTCTTGTTCCGCTCATACGCGAACACCCAACGCCGCGAACCGTCCTTCTTGATGAAGAGCCAAAGCCCGCCACCGTCAGCATGTTTGCCAACTCGCTTTTCGGTTTCGACACGCCGGGCGTTGAGCCTGTGGATCGAACGTGACACGCCAATCTCCAATAACGAGAGCAGGATCAGCAACCCGGTTAGCGACCCGGTTTCCAACCCGGTTTGAGTCGTGGATTAGCGCGGATTAAAATGGACCGGTGCGGCCCGATCACCTGCGCGGCCACCGCTCAAACCGTTGTTTTAATAGGTGATTTATGCAAAAAAGTCGAGGGTGGACAAAGCGTTGATGGGGGTGGATACGAATCCCTCCGTCTCCGCCATACGAATTGCCAAACCCGTTCCGAGTTGCGACAACGTCGCCAAGGGGTGGGGATTATATGGTGTATATTCTGGGTGGCTGGCAAAGCGACTTTGCTGCCAATTGGCACCGCCAGAGCATGGATATCGCCGATGCCTTTGTCGAATGCGTCGAGGCCGGACTGAGTGCGACGCAGCTGGATGCTGACGACATCAATAGCGGCCATGTCGGCAACTTCACGGCGGAGCTTTTTGCGGGCCAAGGCTTGCTCGGCGGGTTCTTCGGGCTTGTCGATCCCGCTTTCAACGGCATGCCGAGCGCGCGGCACGAAGCCGCGTGCGCATCGGGAAGCGTCGCGATCCTCGCCGCAACCGCCGAGATAGAGGCGGGGCGCTATGACCTCGCCTGTGTCGTGGGTATCGAGCAAATGCGTAATGTACCCGGCAAGGTGGCGGCGCAGCATCTGGGCAGTGCGGCCTGGGCGGGGCATGAATATGGCGACGCCGAATTCGTCTGGCCTCGGGCTTTTTCCGATCTGGCCGAGGAATATGATCGCCGCCACGGCCTGAATCCTGCGCATCTGCGCCGCATCGCCGAAATCAATTTCGCCAATGCCAAGAGAAATCCCAACGCGCAGACGCGTGGCTATCACTTCACGCCTGAGAGCTTCACTGAGGATGACAACGCCAACCCCGTGGTCGAGGGGCGGATGCGCAAAATGGATTGCGGGCAGGTGACTGATGGCAGTGCAGTGGTGTTTCTCGCCTCGCCTGCGCGCGCGGCGGCTTATGCGGCCAAGCGCGGCATTCCGCTTGAGAGCCTGGCGCGGATCAGCGGTTGGGGGCACCGGTCGGCACCGATCAGCTATGCCCGCAAGATCGCCGATAGCGCTGAGGAGCCCTATGTCTTTCCGCAGGTCCACCGCGCGGTGATGGATGCTCGTTCCCGCGCGGGAATATCCACGATCAACGCGATCGATGCCATCGAAACGCATGATTGCTTCACGTCGAGCGAGTATATGGAGATCGACCATCTCGGCATCACGCCGCCCGGCAAAAGCTGGCAAGCAATAGAAGACGGGACGATCGAGATGGGCGGGGCGCTGCCGGTCAATCCGTCAGGCGGGCTGATCGGATTAGGGCATCCGGTTGGGGCAACGGGCGTGCGGATGCTGCTCGACGGATTCAAGCAAGTGACGGAAGGCGCCGGCGATTATCAGGTCGATGGCGCGCGACGGGTACAAACCCTCAACATCGGCGGATCCACCACCACCACGGTCAGCTTTATTGTCGAGCGCGCCGATCTGGAGAATGCTGCATGACCGTAATGAGTTTATTCGCCACCAACGCGGTCGTGCTGGTGACGATGTTCTTCCTGTTGTGGCTGGTGACATTGAAGACACGCGACGTGACGCCGGTCGACAGCGTCTGGGCGCTCGGCATGGTGGTGCTGGCGGGTTCGTCATTCCTCCAGACCAGCGGTGATTCGCAGCGCAAGATGTTGCTGCTGGGCCTGTGCGCATTATGGGGCGTGCGGCTCGGTGGCTATCTTCTGTGGCGATGGCGCAGCCATGGCGCAGACCGGCGCTACGTCACGATGTTTGCGCATGCTAAGGAAAAGCGCGGCTGGGGGTTTGCCACTTCATCCGCGCTGCTTGTCTACGCCATTCAGGCGCCGCTGTTGTTTGTCGTGTGCCTCCCCGTGCAGCTCGGGCAGCTTGATCCGACGCCGGGCGTTGGACTGGTTGGCATGATCGGGGCCGCCATGGCGATCATCGGCATTGTATTCGAATCGATTGGCGACTGGCAGCTGGTCCGGTTCCGCAGCAACCCCGCCAATCAAGGTCAGGTCCTGACGACAGGCCTCTGGCGCTATACGCGCCACCCCAATTACTTCGGCGATGCCTGCACTTGGTGGGGGCTGTATCTGATCGCGGCGGAAAGCGCGACGGGGCTATGGGCGCTGCCGGGGCCAATGCTGCTGACATGGACGCTGATGAAATGGTCTGGCGTGCCAACGATCGAGGGACGGCTGAAGCGCAAGAAGCCGGGATATGAGGACTATGTCCGCCGGACGAGCGGATTTCTGCCGTGGTTTCCGAAGGCAGGGTAATGGCAATTCGCGACGTTCGTTGCTATACGAAACTTAAATAAGCGCATCAGCCAATCTTCGCGGTGGGGATCACGACATGGCAATCACGGCAACAGTCAACGGTAAACCCGTATCAATCACGGCCGAACCGGATACCCCGCTGCTTTGGGTGATCCGCGAAGAGCTGAAAATGACGGGCACCAAGTTCGGGTGCGGTATTGCGGCGTGCGGTGCCTGCAGCGTCCATATCGATGGCGAAGTGGCGCGGTCGTGCAGCGTGCCCGTCAGCGATGTCGCAGGTAAGGCGATCACCACGATTGAGGGGCTCGGCGGGGCCGACGGTACACTCCACAAGTTGCAGGCAGCGTGGATCGAGCATCAGGTACCGCAATGTGGGTACTGCCAGTCGGGCCAATTGATGGCAGCTGCCGCACTGCTCGCCGACAGCCCCAATCCGAGTGATGACCAGATCGACGCAGCCATGACGAATATCTGCCGCTGTGGCACCTATCCCCGTATCCGCGCGGCGATCCACGCCGTTGCCGGCCAGGCCTGAGGAGCGAGCAGATGGGCATGATCCGCAGGACTTTCCTGATCGGTGGCGCCGCCGTTGTCGGCGGCGGCATATTCGCAATCAAATGGGCCGATGGATCGGCGCGCTCGGCTGCAGCGGCGATGACCAACGGCAAGGACGGGCATAACTTTGCGACCTGGCTGCGCATTGCTGCCGACGATACGGTGACGCTGTTTTCGCCGCATACCGATATCGGTCAGGGGTCGAACACCGGGCTGGCACAGATGCTCGCGGAGGAGCTCGATGCCGATTGGGCGAAGATCGAGGTCGTATCGGCGCCCGCCGAATCGCCCTTTGCCAATGTCGCGCTAGGCAAGGGCTTCCTGGCGGAGATGACGGGCGCGCCCGGCATCGTCGGGTCGCTGCCTGCGTCCCTGCTGTCGATGGTTGCGCGATCGATGAACCTGCAGATCACGGGTGGCTCATCAGCGCTGCGCTTTACGGGACAGAAGAGCGTTCGGGTAATTGGTGCGGCGACCCGCACGGCGTTGATCGACACGGCGGCTGCCAAGCTGAGTGTGCCCGCAGCGGAATTGACGACCGCGGAAGGCAAGGTTGTCCACGCCAAATCGGGGCGAACGCTTCGCTACGGCGAACTCGCTGCCGATGCCGCGACCCGCTCGCTCGATTCGTCGCCCAAGCTGCGCGAGCCCAAGGATTATCGCTATATCGGTAAATCGGTGCCGCGTTTGGACCTGCCGGCCAAGGTTGACGGTACCGCGCAATATGGCATGGATTTCAGCCTGCCCGATATGCGCGTTGCAACTGTGATGGCGGCGCCGGTGCGTGGCGGCAAGCTCGTCTCGGTCGATCCGGCGCCCGCAATGGCGATTGCCGGTGTTGAGAAGGTGATCAAGCTGGACGCTGCCGTGGTCGTCGTCGCTAAGGGCTATTGGCAGGCGGTTAAGGGTCTACGCGCGCTGTCGCCCAAGTTCAGCGATGGCGGCAATGGCGGCATTTCGACCGCCTCGATCTTTGCCGAGCAGGACAAGCTGCGCGCCGCCAACAAACCTGATGGCAGTCTGGGCGACGGCGACGTTGATGCCGGGTTCAAATCGATCGGTGTGAAAATGCTGGAAGCCAGTTATCGGCTGCCCTTCCTGCACCACGCGATGATGGAGCCGTTCGCG
>CAZWAL010000236.1:0-4157 GCA_964631905.1 uncultured Stakelama sp. | reverse complement strand
ACCTCGCCCCCGGCATGGAAGCGACCGAGGCCGAGCTGCAAGCCTGGGTGAAGGCGCGCCTCGCGATCTTCAAGACGCCGGTGGCGATCCGGTTTGTTAAGGAAACGCTGCCCCGCAACGCAAACGGGAAGATTTTGAAGAAGGATTTGAAGGTGTTGTTTGAGGACCGGGTGGGGGTGGCGGCTTAGGGGGCTAACTTCGGTCGTTCAGGGCCCGGAGACGCAAACCCAAATGCTACCGTTCATTGGCGCTGCGCCGACGATATCCGCTAAGCAAGTGGGCTGGCGACCCAGTTAGGCGGCCCCCTCAAAGACCGCGATACGTCGTTGGTGGAGCTGTTTCGAGAATTATTCTGACCGTGCGATTTTCAGGCAGCTTGTCGGGGGCGCCTACCTATAAAGATGCATTCCTCCACATCTTCCTTCTGCGCCCCTTTTGAGCCACCCATCGTAGAGTGCTGATGCGGTATCACAATGGGGTCGTAGACCTCCGAGAAGTGATCCCCGATTAATGATGGTATGCGTTCAAGCGAGTTCAAAAGCAGACCGTCGCTCGGATAGCTGATCATTAAATCTGCGCCGACGCGAGCCGCCCCCGCAATCATTTCTCTGAAGGAGTCTTCTACCTTCGTCGCAAGAGAAAATGACGACCGAAAGCGCCCCTGCCTGTACTGCCCTTTCCCGTCAATTTCGGGATAATCGTAAAGCAGAACGGTCTCAAGCAAGTGGTAGAAACGGGAATACTGGTCGTTCGTGTAGGGAGGATCGGCGTAGATGATAGCAGGCCGCTCGGCGCGCCCGCTCATGCTCCGAAGAACATCTACCGCATCGCCGTGAAAGACGCGGTTTTCTGCGCGCCAATCTGCGTTGCCAATGGGCCTCAGCTCGCAAAGTGCGTCAGACCAAAATGACCAGACGCACCGTCGGCGTTTGTCGGTCACACGCTTGATATTGGCCTCGCTGGCCGTGAGATATTGCGCGAAATGACCTGTCGAGTTGGATGTGGCAGCAACCGCACGGCAGATCGACAGCAGGGCCCAACGGTGTTCCTCCGCAGTGATCACTCCTGCCGCTAGTGATGCGTCGGCTCCAAATCGGATAGAATCAATTTGCATTGCTTGGACGAGGCCAAGGTATGTGCCGGCGTATAGCGTGGTGAAAAGGCAGTGACTATGCAGAGCCTGCCACTCGGCGCGGCGGGCGGCAGTACGATCCATCTGCGCACTTTGGAGGGCAATTTGCCGCTCCGCGTCGCGACTCCATAGCACATCGAGTTCTTCTTCAACCTCGTCCCGCGCTTTGCGGGCGAGTAGATTCAGATTTTCATTTCCTCGCATCAATATTGCCGATCGGACGTGATCGACGCGTGGGCCTTCTTCCCGAGACAGATAAAATGCCTCGGTTAGGGTCCGTGAGAAAATCTGCGCATCATTGCACCAGATTTGCCGCTTGGGCGCTATCGCGGACCCGGCGGCTGAGATGCCCGAAAACAAATCCATAAACGGGCCGGGATCGAAGTTTACACAAAGGGCATCGATCGTTCCCGCCAGCGTCTTCTTCGTTCCCATGTACGTAAAAGCCGCCATCAAGCCGCCCTTAGATACCTAGGGAATAAGCCTCGCCAGTGATCTTCGTTTATGTACAAGATCGGCAGACAATTATTTGCCGATTTGTGCTGGAGCACAAACATCAGACCCATGCCGCCGAAGCCTTTTGGCCACTTGGGGTCCGCGATCAGGCAATATTTTTCGACGACGCTTTTCTCATGGGCGGTAAATGATGCGTTATCATCGTCGAACAGAGCATCCTCCGGCCCCAGCACATATTTGGCCAAAATCTGCAATTCGGTACTGTTTTGAATTGCATCCTGCGCGCGTTGCGTCAGCGCGGTCAGTATCAAGTAGCATTTGGCCTCCGATGCGACCAATTCCATGATCCTCGGCCACATGCGCGTTACCTGTCGCCCGGTTCCAGCAAAGTCGTCGATAAAAACAACATGATCTTCAGCAGTTAGCCGCAGATGCGGTAAATCGGTGAGCGTTTTGAATCGGTCAGCGAATGCAGCGTATGCCAAGTCATTGGCTTCGCAAAAGGTGCGAACCATTGCAGCACCGCTTTCATGCGCAAGTCCAAAGCCAACGAAATACCAACTTCCAGATCGCAGTGCGGGATCACGGTTCCAGCCGGGCAACGCCGCCAACGCTTCCCGATAACCTGCAATTATGTCCAGATTGCTCACCACTTTCACATGGTCGAGTACCTTCGCGGCCACTTGTTGATCATCGTTATCAAACCGATCGATCCATCCTTGAATCGTCGCTTCATCAGGTGGCTCGCGATAGTGCCTAAACTTCCTGCGCCAATCCGCCAGACGCTCGTCCCATGAGGGCTGCGCCTCTAGCGCTGCGTCAATCACTTAAGCCTCCGATCGGCTCGCGCCAGTGTCGTTGCAGCAAGTTCTTGGAACTGCTCAAGTTCCTCCCACAGCTCTTCTTCGCCTAGGAAGTTCTCGACATCAATGTCGCGAAGTTCGTCACGTAGCCGAATGATAGACCGGAGTAAGACGGATGCTTGACGATGGAAGCGAGCGGTGTCGATCTCCAGCTCAGCAATCTCCATAGCGTCATCATCTACAAACCGTTTAAGCAGCATCAGTATCTCATCGTCGTGCCCGGACGATCGTGCGACGGAAATATGCTGCTTAATTTTACGGAAGTCGGTGATTGCCTTGAAACCTGAAAGCCTATTCTGATATTTCCTCAGGAAGGACTCAATCATCCGTTCGAGATTAAACCAGTCTGCCTTCGACACTAATCTGTCGGTCAGGATGGGATAAAGCTCAATGAAGAAATCTGCTTTAATGCGATCCTCCGGATCAGCATAAAGCATCATTTCTTGATAGTGCTTATCATACCACAAGAGCTTCTTGCATCGCGTGACCACCGCTGCGTCCAACCCGGTCAGCTCTGACAAGGCGTTGTCGCTGCGCTCTTTCAATTCCTCCATAAGAACTTCGAGCTTCAGCGCGGTGGGCATCAAATCCCAATCTTTGCGCAACTTATGGATTTGGAACATCGTTACGATGTTCTCTGCTAGCGTCGGTTCGGCGACCTCGTTGATCGGAATCAAATCCATATTGAGGCGTTGCGCGCAAATCCAACGACGTTGGCCATCAAGGATCGTGAAATGAGACGAGCCGGTCGCACGGAAAACGGTCAGCGGCACCAACACTCCAACGCGGCGAATTGAGTCTGCGAGCGTCTGGAGAGGCAGTTCGTCAAAAAGATACCGCGGATTATGCGGATTAGGCTTCAATGAACTTGGAGGCACTTGCCGTAGGGTGGGGTGGGGGATCGGGGTCAAGCCCAAGTCTTCGCTCACCGGGATACCCTTTTATTGGTTTGCATTAGCATCGGGTCCCCCTTGTTCGCGCACGCTAGACGCGCATCGATAGCGGGAGTGTAAGGCGAGGTCGATCGCGTATCAACCACAGGGGAGCGGTCGGCAGCGCCGATCGGCCAAATGACCACTTTACTCGATTTTTGACCCCGAGCTGCCAGTCCGCAACAGGTCCAAGATAGGCCAAACGATTTCGTCCACTGTTCCACCGGACCAACCAACAGTTCGGTGCCAAACTTTCCTACAAGCGCCCGTTCTGATATGCATTGATCGTCACTTCAGGGTGGCCACCCCGCTCTTTCCCATCGTCGCACTCGCCCAATCGGTCGATCGTCCCGATCCGCGCTTTACCCCATACGCGTACGAATTTTTTCCAATAGGTCATAACTTTTATAACCTTTGAGCACTCTCAAACACCCCCATCAACCCCACACCGCACCCGCCTGCAAAAAAGCGATGGCAACCCGCAACTTCCGCAACTTCACCCCCGCAACTTTACGCCCCAGCCAGGCCCACCACGCTCTCCACCGCGCGCTGCCACCCTGCCAGCCGGGCCGCGCGCACCGCGCCGTCCATGCCCGGTTCGAACACCTCGACCGCGCCGCGCATGGCGCTTGCTTCCTCCAGCCCGCTGAACAGGCCGCTCCCGACGCCGGCCAGCATCGCGGCGCCCAGTGCGGTCGTCTCGGCGAAGGCGGGGCGTTCCACGGTGATGCCAAGGATGTCCGCCATGTCCTGCGCCATCCAGTTGTTGGCGAC
>CAZWAL010000235.1:0-4193 GCA_964631905.1 uncultured Stakelama sp. | reverse complement strand
AGGGCGAGGATGTCGTCGCGGGCATCCGCACCCCGCAATATCTGACGCGCGCCGCGCGTGAACTGGCGGGCGCGAAGCCGCTCAGCATGGAAGAGGCGATGCCGGAAACCTATGCCGAGCTGGCCAAGGTGTTCGACCTGCTTGAGACGCATTACCGCGACATGCAGGATATCGAGTTCACCGTCGAACGCGGCAAATTGTGGATGCTGCAGACGCGCGCGGGCAAGCGCACCGCATCCGCCGCGCTGAAGATCGCGGTCGATATGGCGAATGAGGGTCTGATTACCGAGGAAGAAGCGGTCGCCCGCGTCGATCCGTCGGCGCTCGATCAGCTGCTGCACCCAACGCTCGATCCCACCGCGGTGCGCGACGTCCTGACGCGCGGCTTGCCCGCCAGTCCGGGTGCGGCGTGCGGTGCCGCGGTGTTCGACAGCGAAACCGCGCAGAACCGCGCCGAACTGGGCGAGCCGGTGATCCTGGTGCGCACCGAAACCTCGCCGGAGGATATCCACGGCATGCACGCAGCGCGCGGCATTTTGACGGCACGCGGCGGGATGACCAGCCACGCGGCCGTCGTGGCGCGCGGCATGGGTCGCCCTTGCGTTTCCGGCGCGGGAACCGTTTCGATCGACGCCAAGGCGCGAATGATGCGCGTCGCGGGCCGCGAAGTGCGCGAGGGGGAGATCATCACGATCGATGGCACCACCGGCGAAGTGATGCTGGGCGAAGTGCCTACCGTGCAGCCCGAACTCGCGGGCGATTTCGGCGTGCTGATGGGCTGGGCCGACAAGGTCCGCCGCCTGAAGGTGCGCGCCAATGCCGAAACCCCGCTCGATTGCCGCACCGCGCGTGATTTCGGCGCGGAAGGGGTGGGGCTGTGCCGCACCGAACATATGTTCTTCGATGCCAAGCGCATCACCTCGGTTCGCCAGATGATCCTGGCCGACAGCGAAGCGGGCCGTCGCGCGGCGCTGGAGAAACTGCTTCCTGAACAGCGCGCCGATTTCACCCAGATTTTCGAGGTGATGGCGGGGCTGCCGGTGACGATCCGGCTGCTCGATCCGCCGCTGCACGAATTCCTGCCGCATGAAGAAAGCGAATTCGCCGATGTGGCGGAGGCGACCGGCATCGGCATCGAAGCGCTGCGCCGTCGGGCGGGCGAGTTGCATGAGTTCAACCCGATGCTTGGCCATCGCGGCTGTCGGCTCGGGGTCACCTATCCCGAAATCTACGAAATGCAGGCGCGCGCGATTTTTGAGGCGGCGTGTGATGTCGCCGAAAAATCAGGCGCGGCACCGATCCCCGAGGTGATGATCCCGCTGGTCGCCACCCGCAAGGAATTGGAGCTGATGAAGGCCGTGGTCGACGCGCAGGCCAAGGCGGTGTTCGCTGAAAAAGGTCGCGTGCTCGACTATCTGGTCGGCACGATGATCGAGCTGCCGCGCGCCGCGCTGATGGCCGCACAGATCGCGGAGGTCGGCGAATTCTTCTCGTTCGGCACCAACGATCTCACCCAGACCGCGCTCGGCGTGAGCCGCGATGATGCGGGTCGCTTCCTCACGACCTATGTCGACAAGGGCATTTACGCGACCGATCCTTTCGTCAGCCTCGATATCGAAGGCGTCGGCGAACTGATCCAGATCGCGGTCGAACGCGGCCGCCGCACCCGTCCCGATATCAAGCTCGGCATTTGCGGCGAACATGGCGGCGACCCGGCCAGCATCGCCTTCTGCGAGACGACCGGCCTCGATTACGTCTCCGCCTCGCCCTACCGCGTTCCCATTGCAAGACTCGCTGCGGCACAGGCAGCGTTGAAAAACCGCGCGTAATCGGCGAGCGTGTCGGCAGAAAAAGATTAGGGGCGGGGAATGACGAACTGGGCGCGCCTGCTGATCGGCGGCGTTGCGGGCGTGCTGATCGGCAGCGGAGCGGCGATCTGGTCGGTCCGCGCCGGATCGCTCGGCGCGCAGAATGCGATCGGGCCGTGGTTTACCGGGCGCGATTTCGGCAGCGAGGCGGCGAGCGGTTACACCCGGGCGGTTGTCGCGTTGCGCGGTCTGCTCGCGCTCCCGGCGAGCGAGGCGCGCTACTACACCGCCGCCACCGATGATGCGGGCCAGCCGCTGACCGGCAATTGCACCTACACGCTCACCGGCGGTGCGCTGCCGGCGAAATGGTGGAGCGTCACGCTGTACGACCGCGCGGGCTATCTCGTGCCCAATCCGGCGAGCGTTTATTCGGTGGGCAGCGCCAGCCTCAGCCCCGCTGAAGCCGCGCGCTGGACGGTAACGATCGCGCCGACACAGCAGCCGGGCCGCTGGCTGCCCACGGGCAACCCCGCGCCGTTCGAACTGACGTTGCGCGCCTATCTGCCCGCCGATCGCGGCAAGGGTGATCTGACGCGCGCACAGCTGCCCCGGATCAAGCGGGAGCGCTGCGCATGATCACGCGTTGGCTCGCGCCCCTGCTGTTGGGGCTGTTCTGCGGGCTGCTCGCCTGGCACGCGACGCTTGCGGCGATGCCGCGCGCACTGATGTCGCTCGCGGTGCGTCGGGTGGCGAGCGCGGGGGGTATCAATCAGATGACCCATGCGCCGATCGTCACCGCGAAATCGCGGGCGATCGTGCGGCCAAGCCCCGATCTGCTCTATTCGAGCTGCCCCTACGATGTTGGCGTTGGCCCGGTGCTGATCGATGTCCAGCCGATCGACGCGCCTTATTGGTCGCTATCAGTGTTCGATACGCTGACCAACACCGCCTTTGTCCGTAACAACACGCAACTGGCGGGTGAACCGCTCCGGGTCGCGCTGATCCGCAAGGGGCAGGTGGCCCCGGCGGGCTATCGCGCCGTGATGCCCGCTGGCACGCGCGGGGTGGCGCTGGTGCGGGTGCTGATCGATCGCAATGCGCCGATCGAAGCGATCGACAAGGCGCGGCGGCAGTCGCGCTGCCAGGTGTCGAACTAGGCGCCTTACCCGCCAATCAGGCCGTCCTCGCCCGATCCGATCAGCGCGGCCTGCAGGCGCCATTGCTGGTTCGCGATCTGACCCGGCGGCAAGTTGAGCTGGATCTCGATCGCCTTTTCATCCTCAGCACTCAGCCGCTCAATATCCTCGATCTGGCGGACACCAAGCGATCCGAGTCCAGCGGCCAGCGTCGCATCGATGCCGCGAATGCGGGTCAGGGCGTTCAGGGCGTCATCGATTTGGACCGGTTCGGGCGTTTCGTCGTCGGCAGCTTCAGTGGTGTCGGTAATTTCTGTAGCGACAGCAGCGGGTTCCGCTTCAGCAATGGCTTCGTGCTCGATCGAAGGGGGGGCGATTGGCTCGGCCGGTGCGGCAGGGGGTGCCGGTGGTGCATCGGCCATTGGTTCTTTCGGATGTGCGTCGATCACAATTGGCGCGGGGGAGTGCACCTCACCGACGGGCTCTGTCTCGATATGGGGCAGGATGTTGGGATGCGCGATCGCCGCCGCCGCCACTGGAAGCGCGGCGGCGGCGATTATCGGCGCCGCGGCAACGGGTTCGGGCGCTGGGTCAGCGGCAGGCGGTTCGTCCGCTACTGGCAGTGCGGCAGGATCGGCTGGTGCAGGTTCAGGGTCGGTTGCCGGGGGTGTTTCCGGGGCGACATCGGCCGCAGGCGCAGCCGCGGTGTCCGCCGGCATTTCTGGTGGGGCGGGATCGGCCACCGGTTCGGGCGCTGGTGCGGGCGCAGGGGGTGGTGGTACCATCGCATCACCGCGGAGCCGCACAACTTCTTGCGAAAGCGCGTTTTTCTGCGCCTCGAGTTCGGCAATCCGGCGGGTCTTCTCGATATTCAGCCGATCGGTTTCGTCGCGGTACTGCGCATAGAAGCGCCGCTCGTCATTGAAGCGCCGCCGCCATTTCCCCTCAAATGTCGACCCGAAATAGCCAAGTACCCAGCCCGTTATGACAAGGCCACCCCATAGGGCAATTTCAAGCGGGGACTGAGGCAGCAACGGGGCTAGCATGCGGAGGCCTTATGACATGGATCGTCGGCGACCAGTGTGCCCCGGCCCGAGGGGGCAATCAAGCGTTCAACATGATCCGTCCGTGCCTTAGACGCCGCCCGCAAAGGCATCCGAGATCGAGCATGCCGCTGGCCCCAGAATGACGACGAACAGCGTCGGCAGGATGAAAAGGATCAGCGGGATCGTCATGATCGCGGGCAGGC
>CAZWAL010000234.1:0-4199 GCA_964631905.1 uncultured Stakelama sp. | reverse complement strand
GTCGGATTCAGGCGAAGCTCACGTCAGACGGCATGCCACTTGGGGAATGTATGTTACGAACTGAGCGCGGATTCCTATGCGCGGTTGATGACCGATCATCCGGCACTCATCCAAGCCCTGCTCACTTATGTGATCACGGTCATGGGCGAACGGTTACGCTATGCCAGCCAGGCGATCGGCATTTTGCAAAACTGACCTTTGCCGCAGGAGTGCCGCGTTATCCGTGCTGATCGCCCTTGGCGCATCGCTGCGTTCTCCCTCTGCATTGCGATCGGGAGCGAACCGTGTCGCGCGCAAACGGTCGAGCCGCCATTGCCATCCGCCGACGATATCGTGGTTATCGGCGGCGAGCTGCCGCTGCCGCCAGGTACCTCGGCCTATGGATCGGTCGTCATCGGTCGGCATCGGCTGACGGGTGACGCCTCAGGCCGGGTCGAGAATGTACTGCGTGATGTGGCGGGTTTTCAGCAGTTTCGCCGGTCCGACAGCCGATCCGCCAACCCGACCGCGCAAGGCGTGACCTTGCGGGCGCTGGGCGGCAATGCGTCGAGCCGGGCTTTGGTGCTGCTTGACGGGGTGCCGATCGCCGATCCGTTTTTCGGGCATATCCCTTTCACCGCAATCGTGGGCGATCGGTTATCGGCGGTGCGGGTGACGCGCGGCGGCGGGGTGGGGGCGTTCGGCGCGGGCGCGGTGGCGGGGACGATTGAGCTGGTCAGCGCGACGCGGCGTGATCTGCCGGTGGTGGACGGCAGCGCATTTTACGGCAGCAACGACGCGCAAGAAGTGAGCGCCAGCCTCTCCCCAAATCTAGGCGGTGGCTTTGCGACGCTCTCGGGCCGGTTCGAACGCGGCGATGGGTTCTTCACGACACCGCCCTCCCAGCGCGTGCCAGCGACGGCACGGGCGGGCTATCGCGACTGGTCGTTGGGGGTGCGGGCGGTCGCGCCGCTCGATGACGTGACGGAGCTACAGGTGCGTGGGCTGGTGTTCGGCGACAACCGCACGCTGCGGTTTCGCGGGGCGGACAGCAGCACCGACGGGCAGGATGCCAGCATTCGGCTGGTGCACCGCGGGACGTGGGCCGTTGATGCGATTGCCTATCTGCAGGCGCGCAACTTCACCAACCGGGTGATCAGCGCGACAAGTTTTCGCCTGACGCTCGATCAGCGTAGCACCCCCGCCACCGGGATTGGCGGCAAGATTGAGCTGCGCCCGCCGGTCGGTACCAACCACCTGTTGCGGATCGGCATCGACATGCGCCGTGCTGACGGGGAATTGTTCGAGGATGCCTATAGCGGCGTGACCGGCCTCGTCACCGCTCGGCGCAGTGCGGGCGGCGCGACGCGGACGATCGGCGCATTCGTCGAAGATGATTGGACGCTGGGCAAGCTGGTGCTGACCGGCGGTGTCCGGGCCGATCGCTGGTCGATTACGGATGGCTTTTTCAACGAATCATCGGCGGCGGGTGCGCGCACCGCCAACCAGCGTTTCGCCGATCGCTCTGGTGGTGAATTCACCGGGCGGGCGGGTGCGCTTTATCGGCCCGGTGAGGGCGTTGCGCTGCGCGCGGCGGGCTACACCGGGTTTCGCTTGCCAACGCTGAACGAACTGTACCGTCCCTTCGTGGTTTTCCCGATCACCACCCAGGCGAATGCAGCGCTTGGGCTGGAGCGATTGCGCGGCGTTGAGGGCGGCATTGATCTCTCACCCGCGCGTGGCGTGTCGATTGGGATAACAGCGTTCTACAACCGGCTGGAAGGGGCAATCGCCAACGTCACCACCGGCCCCAATGTACGCCAGCGCCGCAACGTCGACGCGATCATTGCGCGCGGGGTCGAGCTGACGGGAGAAGCGCGGCGTGGGGCGTGGTCGCTCTCGGCATCCTATGCGTTCAGCGATTCGCGGGTGTCAGCAACCGGCGTGGCGGCCGCGCTAAACGGCCTGCGTCCCGCCCAAAGCCCGCGTCATGCAGCGAGCGGCACCCTCTCTTGGGAGTCGATGGGTGGCTTGGGCCTGTCGACCACGCTGCGCTACACCGGTGCGCAGTTCGAGGATGATCTGGAAAGCGACGTTCTGCCCGGCGTCGCCACGCTGGATGCGACCGCGCAACTACCGATCGGCAAGCGCTTCGCGATTGTTGCGCGGGCAGAGAACCTCTTCGACGCCGATGTGGTGACACGCAATGCGGGTGGCTCGATCGATCTGGGGACGCCGCGGCTGTTCTGGATTGGGGTGAGGGTGCGGTAGGTTGATCCCCGCCCCGCTTTATCCCAAGAACCCTGCATGAACCCGCTTTACGCCAATCTGGGCACCACTATCTTCGAAGCCATGTCCGCCCGCGCGCGGGCAAATGGCGCGATCAATTTGGGGCAGGGCTTTCCCGACGGCAAAGGGCCAGCGGATGTGTTGCAGGAAGCGGCGCGCGCGCTGCTGGGTGAGTCCAACCAGTATCCGCCGATGGCGGGGCTGCCGGTGCTGCGCCAGGCGGTGGCCGATCATTATGCGGCGCATCAGGGGCTCGATCTCGACGCGAGCGAAGTGATCGTCACCTCAGGCGCGACCGAGGCGCTGGCCGCGACGATTCTGGCGCTCGTCGCGCCGGGCGATGAAGTGGTGATGTTCCAGCCACTATACGACGCCTATCTGCCGCTCGTGCAGCGCGCGGGCGGCGTGGCGCGGCTCGTGCGGCTGGAGCCGCCGGAGTGGCGGATCACGGCGGAGGCGCTCGCCAGGGTCGCCAGCCCGCGTACGAAACTGCTCATCCTCAACACCCCGCTCAACCCGACCGCGACGATGGCCAGCCCTGAGGAACTCGCGCTGCTTGCCGATTTCTGCGTGTCGCATGATGTAACCGCGATCTGCGATGAAGTGTGGGAGCATGTCGTGTTCGACGGCCGCGTCCACGTGTCGCTGATGACGCTGCCCGGCATGCGCGAGCGGACGGTGAAGATCGGATCGGCGGGCAAGATCTTTTCGCTCACCGGATGGAAAGTCGGCTGGCTATGCGCTGCGCCCGCGCTGTCGCAGGGCATCGCCAAGGCGCACCAGTTCATTACCTTCACCACGCCCCCCAATCTGCAGGCGGCTGCGGCTTACGGGCTGGACAAAGACATGGCCTATTTCACGGGCATGCGCGCCGGTTTCCAACGCTCGCGCGATCGGCTGGCGGCGGGGCTGACGGGGCTGGGGTATAAGGTGCTGCCGAGTGCGGCGACGTATTTCCTGTCGATCGACCTTACCGCGAGCGGAATCGCGATGGGCGACGTGGCGTTCTGCGAGTGGCTGGTTGAGGAAGCGGGCGTGGCCGCGATCCCGGTCAGCGCGTTTTATGCGCAGGATGCGGTAACCAATGTGGTGCGGCTGTGCTTTGCCAAGGCGGACGAGACGATCGACGGGGCGCTGGAGCGGATGGCCAGGCGGCCGTGACCGGAGCATAACGCGGGCAACAGAGGGGAGCATCGCAGTGCAGAGGTGGCCAAAGGGGCGCGGAATGCTGGGACGGTTCGCACCTTTGTTGGGTGAGTGGCGGAGCGACCAGACAGGCGAACGCATCTCGGGCATGACCTGCAAGCGCCGATTTGACAAGTTCGGCACCGATTTCGTCCAACTCGACGCGGCATGGGAAATGGGTACACGCGGCACCTATCGCGAAATTGCATTGTTCGGAAAGGACGGTGATTCGCTCGCGTTCTGGTCGTTCACCAACGATGGCAAACGCTCGACAGGCGTCCTTGTCGATGCAGACGACGTTCATCCCAGTGCGATCGCCTTCATAGCCGAAATGCCGGCCGGGACCGCGCGGATGGTCTATTGGCCGCCCGATACCGGTCCCGGTTTTAACTTTGCGGTCGAGAGCAAGGTGAAAGCTGGGTGGAAACGCTTTCTCCTGCACCGCTATGTACCGGCAAGCGGCTAACGCTGCGGCGAAGTCAGTCAAATCGTCGCGCTCACACCCTTTTCGGTGATGTACCCCGTCACCAGCCGCGCGGGCGTCACATCAAACGCCGGGTTCGCCGCGCCCGATGCCGTCACGCGGATCGCGCCGCCTTCGCCCTGCACGTGCGTCACTTCCTCGCCCGATCGTTCCTCGATCGGCACGTCGGCGCCGGTGGGGGTAGTCGCGTCGAAGGTGGTGCTCGGCAGCGCGACGTAGAAGGGGATGTTGTTGTCCTTGGCCGCGAGCGCCTTCAGATAGG
>CAZWAL010000233.1:0-4216 GCA_964631905.1 uncultured Stakelama sp. | reverse complement strand
CGGAGGCAACAATGCACTAACAATCAATACGGACCACTCAGTGGGGGCCGGTCAGCAACCGACTCCAGCACGACGAAGTGGTTTAGGTCCCAATGCAGGATGGCGGGGAGTTTGAGTTGACCGAGTTCGTCGAGCTCCAGCCTCACCGCGCGCGGTGCCAATCCCAGATCCGCTGCGATGACCATCAGGTGCGCCATCGTCGCCCCCTTGATCGAGGTCGGATAGCGTTGCCGCAGCCCGCTCAGGTTAACACGGTGGCCATGATGACTGGCTACCATCGTCAGCGCGGCGAGGCCGCACTCGGCGGCCTCAGTCTGGAGTACCACTTTGGTGTCGGGTTTGCTCGACCAAGGCAGGGTCATGTTCCGATTGCCCCGGTCAAGGGACCAAGCATGAGTGCCCAGAGCGGTCGTCGCTTGAGCGCGAGATCAGCGGCCAGCGTCATGCCGGGGCGCAGTGCATCCTTTGGCATCTGGATCGACCCCATCGAATCGATCCGCACCCTGACGCGAAACGCCGGTTCGGACGGGCGAATGGCGGCATCGACATTGGCGGGATCGATTGCCGAGCGCGAAATTGCGACAACCGTGCCGCGACCCCAGCCATATTTCTGGTACGGATAAGCATCAAAGCGCAGCCGCACCCTTTGCCCTGGCTGCGCGAAGCCGATCGCATTGGAGGGTGCGTAGAGCCACGCCTCGATATGGCTGCCGTGCGGAATTATAGTGATGAGTGATTTATCGGGGCCGAGATGTTGGCCTATCTCAGTCGAGATGTCGCTGATGACGCCGGTAACCGGCGCCGTCAGCACGATATGATCGGCCCGCTTAATGTCCTCGCGCTGTGCGACCAGCGCCGCCCGCTGCGTCAGCAGCATCGATCGCGCTTTGTCGCCATCTAGTGCGCGCTGGCCAAGCTGGATAGCGATCGCGCCGATCTTTGAGCGCGCATCAACGAGCCGCTCGCCGAGCGCTTCGCTTTCGGCGCGTCGCGAAAGCAGATCAGCGCGCGCTTCATCGGCTTGGCGCTGGCTGCCGGCTCCTTGTTTTGCCAGTCGATTGAAGCGAGCGAGGCTTTGCTCGCCAAGCCTAACCTGGCTCTCACTTATCGACCTCTGCCGCTCAAGTGACGCGACGGTGTCGATCAAGCCGCCGCGCTGCTGGCGCAATGCCTGCGTGTCGACAGTTGATGACGCAACTGCAATGTCGAGCTGACGATCGAGCTGAGCAATCTGGGTGGTCACCTCATCAAGCTGCGCCGACAATCCCTTGGCACCCTGCGCGGTTGACAGGTTGATGAGCGGTGCACCTGCTTCGACCGATTGGCCGGACTTAACCAGGATGGCGCGCACGTCTCCTGCCGCGGTGCTCGTTACACGGGCAAGGCCAGCATTATAGGAAATTACGCCGCGCACATTGGCGGTGCTGGCATAGCTGCCGAAAATCAGGATCGCGATGATCACCGCAGCCACGGAAGCTGTCATAGCGGTGTAGAGTTTCGATGACGGCGGGACCGCAGCGATCACCGTTCCCGCCAACCTGTGCCGACGGGCTTCGATCACTTCCGGTCGAAAAAGCGTATCCGCCACCTAAAGCTGTCCCATAGCCAAAGCCATCGATATCGCGGGCTGGTAAAGGGCGCGTTAACCCGAAGTGACAGCCCAAGCGGTCTGCACAGCGTTTTTTAACATGAACGGACTATTGGTGATTGCATGTCGCCATCATCCTTTCGTCGAATGTGCCTGGTTGGTAGCCTGGTTACTTTACCGGGCTGCACCGGCACACCGCACCTCGATGTGGCCCCGCAGGTCGCTTCGATGGCCTGGAGTGATCACGTAACGAGTGGGAGCGCCGCATCACCGGCCACGGATCTTGCCGGTCTGTTAGGCTCATCGGAACTGGCCGATCTGATTGATCGTGCGCAATCAACTAGCCCAAGCTTGCTCAGAGCAAGTGCTCGGATAGATCAGGCGCGGGCGCTCCTCCGTCTCGCACGCGGCGCATCGTTGCCCTCGCTCTCGATTGGCACCAACGTCTCTGCGAACAGCCGTGCAGGCGGCGGCGCGTTCGATTTCGCAAGCAATTTTGCGACGATCGATGCTGCGCTTTCGATAGATTTCGCCGGAGGTGCAGCGGCAGGAAGGCGTAGCGCCGCGCAGCGAACAATGGCCGCCCAATATGACCGTGACGCGCTCATCATTCTGGTAACGGCTGAACTCGCTCGTACCTATATTGCGCGGGCCGCGCTTCAGGCTCGCCTCGGCCTGATCGAGCAGAGCATTGGCCAGGCGGCGCAACTTCAAAAGATCATCGAACTACGTCAGCACGAAGGGGTGGCCACCAGGGTCGATGTCGGGTTGCAGGCGATCCGCGTCCAGCAATTGCGCGCAGAACGCGAGCGACTTCAGCAGTCGCTTGAAGAAACGCGCGTTGCGCTCTCTCTGCTTGTCGGCGAGGAAGCACCCAGCTTTCAGATCGTGCCAGCGGACATCAATCAATTTGCAATACCAGATATCGCGCCGCCGTCGCCCTCGCGGCTCATTGCCACCCGCCCCGATGTTCGCGCGGCGGAAGCCCGCATTGAAGCCGCGGGCGGCGATGTCCGCCAGGCTCGCGCCGCTTTCTTCCCGCAGCTCGACTTGTCGGTTGGTCGCAATGCACAATCGTTTCTGGGCAGCGGCATCTTTTCCGGCCTCAGCATCGGTGCCGATCTCATGGCGCCAATCTTCAATCGAAACCGGCTCAAGGGCAATCTGGCGTTGGCAGCGGCGCAGCAGCGCGAATCGGTTCAAAACTACCGCGAAGTGCTGCTTGCCGCCCTGGCTGACGTCGAAAATGGTTTGTCCGCCGCCGCCCATGCGCGCAACCGCGCCTCGATCCTGGCAGCCGTTACTAGCGAAGCGCGCCAAACTGCCGCGCTTGCACGTGTGCAGTATCTGGAGGGCGACGCAGATTTACGGCATCTGCTCGACGCTCAGGATCTCCTCATTAATGCGCAAGACGCCGAACTCGTCAGCAGGCAGGAAAGATTGGAAGCCGCGATAGCACTGTTCAGGGTTTCGAGAGGCTGAGCCTGGGTTGTTGGTTGCCCGCACCGCTCAACCCAAGCTTCGCTCGATTGACGACTCAGCGCGATAAACTGCCGAACGTCGGGTTCTGCCAAAAGCCGTCATTCGGCAATGACATCTGGAACGGCAGCAAAGTCCCAGCACTGGACCTTCGCGGTTGCTGATCGCGATCCTGCATGAACGGCAGGTTTTGGGGACACAGATCAACGCGCTGGACGGCTGGGATTGGGGCGGTTCCCGACTGACAGGTTTTGGGGATGCGGGAGGCGCACGCGGACATTGATAACACTTGGCAAATTTCGCCGCTATCGAGGAGCATCGTCGACCCGCTGGGTTAGCGGCCCATCGGAGTTGCTGATGGGCCGCAGGGGTTAGATTTCCGTTCTTTCTGCAAGGATCAGGGCGTCCTCGATGTCCACGCCGAGGTACCTGACGGTATTCTCGATCTTGGTGTGCCCGAGCAAGATTTGGATGGCCCTGATGTTTCCGGTTGCCCGATAGATCATTGCTGCCTTCGTACGCCGAAGCGAATGTGTCCCATATTCCGCTCGCCGCAGGCCGATAGCAGTGACCCACTCATCGACGAGGCGCGCATATTGGCGTGTGCTTAAATGGCCCGTGCGGTCGACGCGGCTTGGAAAAACATAATCATCTACCGTGCCCCCACGACGCTCCAGCCACGCAAGCATGCTCGCGCGAACATCCGCCGTTAGTTCGAACTGTACGGGCCTGCCGGTCTTCTGTTGGGTAACAATCGATCTAGTCCTGATCTCGGTACCGGAGACGACGTCGCCGATCTTGATCTTGACCAGGTCGCAGCCACGCAGTTTGCTGTCGAGCGCGAGGTCGAAAAGCGCCCTATCGCGAAGCCGTACCTCGCGGTCGAGGAAGAACCGGACCGCCCAAATCTGCTTCTGCGTGAGTGGCCGTTTGGTGCCGACCATCTTTCCTGCATTCCAAGCAGGCCGGTTCTGCATGGCGGGGTCGTAGTGCGAATGTCCCATCATTATTCTCCATGGCCTTTGTTGGCCACGGCGATGCTCGCGCTAATGTGCTTTCATCTCGGTTCCGGCCCACCGCGGCCGCTTCCGACCCTATTCTGTTGAAAAAGGCCTAGTTGGCGTCGATTGAGCTGGCCGATGCGACTGG
>CAZWAL010000232.1:0-4246 GCA_964631905.1 uncultured Stakelama sp. | reverse complement strand
TTCCATCAACTGTTCGCGCTCATCGGAAATCACGATCTCCAGCCCCTGATCGCGGCGACCGAGATGAGCCTCAACCGAATCGGCGAGGTAATGCACGTTCACCACAGCGCGCCGGATCCCCGCGCCGCGCAGCCGGTCGAGCGCATGATCGAGCAGCGGTTTGCCCGCCACTTCGACCAACGGCTTGGGTCGGGTTGCGGTAAGCGGGCGCATCCGTTTGCCGAGCCCGGCCGCCATCACCATGGCGGTTTCGGGCACGACGCCGCCGGGATCGGGGCGGATGGCCAGCGTGCGTACCGCGCTCATCGGCCTGCAATCGCCATCGGATCGCCGCGATGCGACGGTGGCACTTGCGCATCGAACCACGCCGCAACTGGGGCAAGCGCGGGATGCGCCAGATCCTGCTCCAGATAGCGCCATACGCGCGGGCAGAGTGTTGGGTAGCGCGGCTTGCCATCACGCTGCCATAGCCGGGTGAAGATTCCGATGATCTTGGCGTTCCGCTGCGCCCCCAGCACATGATAGGCGGCATCGAATGCCGAATCCGCGCCCGTCGTCGCGGTATAATGGGCCAGCATCGCACGTTCGATCTCGGGCTCGACATCGCGACGCGCATCCTGCAGCAGCGACACGAGATCATAAGCCGGATGCCCCGCCAGCGCGTCCTGAAAATCGAGTAGCCCCAGCCTGCAACCCTCGATCAACATCAGATTTTCGGCATGATAATCACGCAGCACCGTCACCGGCACATCAGCCAGCGCGACATCGAACACCGCGTCCCACGCGGCGTTATAACCTGCCTGATCGACGTCGATTCCCACGGCGGGGCAATACCATTCGGTCAGCAGATTGGCCTCGCGGTGAAGGACCGCGCGATCATAAGGGGGAAGCACGCCCTGGGGCTGCTGGTGCAAGCCAATCAGGATGTCGACCGCCGATGTGTAGAGCGACAATGCGCGCGCCGGATCGACATCGATCGCCTCACGCATCCGATCGTCGCCAAAATCCTCGATCAGGACGAGGCCCTCGTTCAGGTCAAGCGCATGGATCGCCGGCGCCGCGAACCCGCGTTCGTGCAGCCAGCGCGCGATATCGACAAATGGCCTCGGGTCCTCATGCGGCGGCGGCGCATCCATCAGCACCGCGGTGCGACCTGCATCAACCACGCGGAAATAACGCCGGAACGACGCATCCCCGGCCAGCGGCACGATGTTCGCCGCTCCCCAGCCGTGCATTGCCAGAAAGCCGCGGGCGGCGGGCGGGGGTGTCATATCCGGGACCATCGCGCTTTCCATGACAAGGGCACCTGCGCTGTCAAGCGGCGCGCACCGTCTTCGGTGAATTCAAGCGTCAGCACCAGCGCGTGCGGCCAGTAACCGGGTGGTGCCCGCTCCGGCCACTCCACGATCAACAGCGAATCTGACGCGCCTTCATCCAACCCCAGTTCGGCAATCTCTGCGGGGTCATCGATTCGGTAGAGATCGACGTGGAGAACCGGCAACCGGGTTTCCGGCGGTGCATAAGGCTGGACGATCGCAAAGCTCGGCGAAGGAGCCTCGCCAGGCAGACCTAGCGCTGCCAACAGACCGCGGGCGATACTCGTCTTGCCAGCGCCAAGCGTGCCAGCGAGCGTGATGACATCACCCGGCTCGACCAGTGCGGCCAGCGCCGCGCCGAAGCGGTGGCTGCAATCGGAATCGGCCAGGTGGACCGGCGTCGGCTGGTCGCTCATCCTGCTGTGCGGCCCTGACGTGGCAGGTTGACGGTGATCAGCGTCCCCTGTCCGCGTTCCGAGACCAGCGCGATCGTGCCGCCATGGGCCTCGACGAATTGCTTGGCGAGTGGCAAGCCAAGCCCCAGCGCCCGTTCGCCGCTGCGCGTGAGCCCCGGTTCGGCAAAGCGATCAAAGGCGCGCGCAATTGCCTTTTCGCTCATGCCCCGTCCATTATCTGAAACCACAATTCGCGCCGACTTCGCCGAGCCGTCGGCATGCAGCAGAACGCGCCCTCCCTCCGGGGTACCCGAAATCGCATGGCGAAGCAGATTTTCGATCACTTGCGCCAGCCGCCGCTCGTCACCTTCGACGACCCCTGCAGACGGTGCGATTTCGATCGCAAAATCGAGTTTGCGGGCATCGACAAGGCCAGCGAGTTTCGCGCCGACTCTGCGGCCAAGCACTGCCAAATCGACCTGTCCCGTGTCGGACGGTGCAGAGACTCCGTCATTCTGGGTGAGATCGAGCACATCGTCGACCAGCCCGCCAAGCCGCTCAACCGACTCCATAATCGCCGAAACATATTCGATCGCAGTATCGGGCAATTCTCCCGCATAGCCGCCCTTCAGCATTTCCGCGAAGCCACTGATCGACGTGAGCGGGGTGCGCAGTTCGTAGCTCATATTGGCCACGAAATTGGTCTTCACCCGGTCCGCTGCTTCCAGCGCCTCGTTACGGTCGCGCAGCGCCAGTTCAATCTTGTGGCTATCGGTGATGTCGAGCATCGTGAACAGCGCGTTGCCGTCGGGCAACGGTACGGCGGCAAACTCGAAATGACGACCATCGGCAAAGGCGAGATTGCCCCCCCGCTGCAATCGCTCGACCGTGGCCGAACGGACCAGCTCGCTGATAAGCACCGCCTTGCCCGCGCTCGCCAGCTTCGGCGCCGCCGCCTTGGCAAGCGCATCGACTCGCGGATGACTGGCGAGGAATTCCTCCTCAAGCCCCAGTGTCAGCCGGAAACGGTTATTCCACAGCTGCAACCGCCCATCGGCAGCAAATACGCCGAGCGCCTCGAACAGATTGTCGAACGTCGCGGTGCGGACCCGCAACAGCGTGTCGCGCGCGCTGGCAAGCTGGATTTGTTCGGTGCGATCCTCGAAAATCAGCAACAAGCCGCCATCTGGCAATGGCTGGGCGACGACGCGCAGATGGACGCCGCCGGGCAGCAGCCAGTTTTCCTCGATCTGGCTGTCAGCCGCCGCGAACCACTCCCGCCGTTCGGCTTTCCAGCCTGGAAAATCGCGCACTTCGGGCAAGCGATTGGCCTCGCGCATGCGTTCGAGCACCCGATCGAATTCGGGGCGATCGACCAGCCATTCGTTGCGCATTGCAAACAGGCGACGAAACGGCTGGTTGCAGAAGGCCAGCGTGCGGTCAGCCGCGAATTGCACCACGCCGGCCGACAGCCGGTCGAGCAGCGCGCGCTGGGCGTCTCCGAAACGCTTGATGCCCGAACGCGCCTGTTCCAGATCCTCGACATCGATCGCAAAACCGGCGACGCCGCCGGTCGGCAGGGGCACGTCGACCACGCGCAACATCCGCCGCTCGCCCTTGATTGTCGCGGGTACGGCCTGGCTCTGCGGGCGTTTGCCATCGCGCGCGGCCACCGCGCTGGCGATGGGCCCGCGTCCGCCGGTTTCCTCGACCAGCTCGACCCCGCGCGCGATCACGTCCTCATTGTCGCGCCCGTCAACGGCATCGACATAGGCCGTATTGACCATCATCAACCGCAAATCGGGGCCGCGATACCACATCGGCATCGGCGCGGCCTCGATCAGCCCGGTCAGCGCTTCAAATGCGTCGCGGAAGCGCGCCGCCTCGCTGCTCAGCCGGCTGATCTCAGCCTCGCTGTCGCTGGCATCGAACACCCAGAGCACCACGCCGCCGGGGGCCATCACGTCGCGTGGAGCGCGCTGCCCCTTGATTGTCAGGCTGCGCGCCGAACCCTGTACGCGCACTGATCGCTCGAATGGCCGTGCCGATTTCTGTGCGGCATCGATATCGCTGGTGAGCTCGGCGAGAGCAGCCGGTTCCAAGCCGCCATCATCGCGCGACAAATCTGCCAGGTCCCGCGGCGGCGGTGCGAGGCCCAGCCAGTCAGCCAGCCGATCCGGCATCGTGATCCGACCGTCAGGACGGACAATCATTGCCAAGGCAGGCGCCGATGCGATCATCGCCGTGAGCCGGGCATGGTCGGCAACAATCGTCGTCGCGGCGGCTCTGGCACACAAGCCGATGAACAATGCCCAGCCCGCACCGCTCACCAACAGCGCCAGCGCGGCGCCGGCAAGGATCAACACTAGCGCGGACTGTTCGATCATCGCGCCGCTCCCGACGCTGGCTCAAGCCGATACTTCATATGCCCGGCCTTAGAACGCAGCGCGCACAAGGGAAAGACAGTCGCCTGCCCAGCAACGCAAAAGGGCCGCGCCCGTTGCCGAACGCGACCCCCTGCTGTCCGCCCGGACG
>CAZWAL010000231.1:0-4265 GCA_964631905.1 uncultured Stakelama sp. | reverse complement strand
CCCATCAGATCCATGAACCAGAAGGTCGGGATGGCGGACAGCGGGATCGCGATCGCCGAGATGATCGTCGCGCGCCAGTCGCGCAGGAAGATGAACACGACGATGACGGCAAGCACCGCACCTTCGACCATCGCCTCGATTGCCGAGTGATATTGGGTGCGGGTATAATCGACGCTGTTGAAAAGTTCGGTGAACTTGACCTTCGGATTATCCTTTTCGAGCTGCTCGATCACCTTCTTGGCTGAATCATAGACGGTAACGTCGGACGATCCCTTGGCCTTTTCGATGCTGAACGCGAGCACCTGACGCCCGTCCTGAATCGCAAGCGAGCGTTGTTCGGCGTAGAGGTCGCGCACCGTCGCGATATCAGAAAGCTTGATCGTCCGGCCGCCGCCAACGGCGATTTGCGTATCGCCCAGCACGAGAGCGGTGCGCGCATTGCCGATCACGCGGACAGATTGTTCCGAACCGGCGATCTGGGCACGGCCACCTGCCGCATTCAGGTTTGTCTGGCGCAGCTGCTGGTTCACCTGCACCGCGGTGATGCCCAGCGACTGAAGCTTGACCGGATCGAGGATGACGCGGATTTCGCGGTTCACGCCGCCATTGCGGCTTACCTTCGCGAGCCCGGGAACGGCGAGCAGTTTCTTCGATACCGTATCGTCGACGTACCAGCTCAGTTCCTCAAGCGTCATCGCCGTCGACGACGCCGACAGATAGGCAATTGCATCGCCGCCAATGTCGACGCGCTGTACCTGGGGTTCCAGAATGCCGTCGGGCAAATCGCTGCGGATCTGATCGATGGCGTTGCGCACATCATTCACCGCTCGGTCGATCGGCGTGCCGATCGCGAACTGGACGAAGGTCGAGCTCGATCCTTCGCTGACGTTGGAATTGATTTCGTCAACGCCGTTGATGCCGCGGATCGCCGCTTCAACACGCTGGGTAATCTGGGTTTCCATTTCCGTCGGCGCGGCACCGGGTTGCGTCACAAATACCTGCGCGGCCGGGAAATCGATGTCCGGGTTGTCGTTGACGTCCATCGTGAGAAAGCTGCCGATGCCAAGCACCAGCAGCGCAATGAACAGAACGATCGGCGGAACGGGATTGCGGATCGACCAGGCGGAGATGTTGCGGAAACCCATATCGATCAGCCCTGCTTCTTCTGAAGGACGGGGGCGACCTTTTGCCCCGGATTAAGGAACGCGCCTGCCGATACGACCACGCGTTCATTGCCGGCCAGGCCCTCCGAAATCGCGACACCCGCGTCGGATACCTGCCCAACCTTGATCGCCTGACGAACCACTTCGTTCTTTGCGTTCAGGATATAGACGAAATTGCCCTTCGCGTCACTCTGCACCGCGGATTGCGGCAGCAAGGGAACCTGGCTGGTCCCGCTTGAGATGACGGCGGCGGCGAAGCCACCCGGCCGAAGCGCGGGATCATAGCCAAGCGCGATCCGGGCGATGCCCTGGCGGGTCTGCGGATCGATCACGGGTGATACCTGCCAGATACGACCGGCAAAGCTGCGTTCGCTGCCAACCGGAGTCACCTGCGCCGAAACGCCGACGCCGACAGTGCTCATGTCCGCGTCGCTCAATGCGGCGCGCAGTTCAAGCTCGCCACCCTTCGCCAGCCGGAAAAGGGTGCCCGATCCGGCACTGACGATCTGGCCGGGTTCCACTGACCGCGTCAGGACAAGGCCTGCCGCAGGGGCACGGATGTTGAGCCGACCGGTGCGCGCATTGGCCTCGGCAAGCTGCGCTTGCGCCACGGCAACGCGGGCATTCGCGGCATCGCGCGTCGCGGTGCGGCGATCGAGATCGGCCTTGGAGATGAAGCCGCGCGCGACCAGCGCGGCGGCACGATCGAGCTCGGCCTGTGCCAGCCGTGCATCGGACCGCGCAACGTTGATCTGCGCGGCGAGCGACGCACCGGTCTGCACCTGGACGGACCGGTCGACGGTCGCCAGCACCTGGCCTGCGCGCACCCACTGGCCTGGCTGCACTAGCACATTGGTGACCAGCCCGCCTTCACCTGCCACGCCCACTGGCATATCGACCTTCGCTGCGAGCGTGCCTGTGGCGGAAATGATCCGGCCAACCTGCTGACGCCCCGGTACTTCGACCGTAACGGTGGGAATCTGCGATCCGCGCGCCGGGGCAGCGGCGGCCTTTTTCTCTTCCCCGCCCGACGACAGAAAATAGACAAGGCCGATCACAACAGCGACCGCGATGAGTACAATGATCCACAGCCGCCCGCGCCCGGTATCGCCCCGCGAGCCGGAAAAGCTCAGCCGTCCGTCATTGCCAATCGTGCCCGGTTCGTAATTCATGTGGTTTGCTCTCGTGTATCGGCTGGATGCCGCCCCGTTTCCAGATGCTGTATTAGCTAAATAAAGCACCGATCTCAAGCGGGTGTTTTCGCCGCCGCCAATGCCGTGTTTTCAGCCCCTTCGCAACCCGTGGCCGCTGCCGCGCCAAGCGCGAAAAACCACGCCGCGAATCAATATTCGGTTGCAACCAAAAGGCACCCGGGCGAATTAACCATCAGGCGCGGCACGATGCCGCGGGGGAGAAGAGCCATGCTTCTGCAGAACAGCTTTTTCGGTTGGATACTTATCGGCCTGGTGGCGGGTGTGCTCGGCAAGATCATTCTCCCCGGCAAGGATCCGGGTGGGTTCATCGTCACGATCCTGATCGGTATTGCTGGCGCGCTGCTGGCCGGGTTTGTGTCGCAGGCCATGGGCTGGCAGATCGCCAATGGCTGGCAAAGCTATGCTGCGGCCACGGGCGGCGCGATCGTGCTGCTGATCCTGTACCGCGTGGTCGTCACCAAGCGCGCGCGGTAACGCCTGTCACTTCGGCAATCCCGTTCATCAACCGTTTCGGCTGTCGCTGCTTAAGGTAGCCCGTTCGGCCGATTCGGCTGCTGACGGGAGAATGATGATGCGGGTTCTGGTTCTGGCGACAACCGCTGCAATGCTGCCCATGGCGCCGCTGGCGGCCCAGCAAGCCGCTGTTCCGGCGACTGTGATTGCCGATGGCGCCATTCTGGATGTGGTCGCAACGGGCGAATCGACCCGCGTGCCCGATCTTGCGACGATTCGAAGCGGCGTGGTGACGCAGGCCCCTACCGCCGCAGCGGCGCTCAGCGCCAATGCGCAGCGGATGGCCGCCGTGCTGGCTGCCCTGAAACGCGCCGGCGTCCAGCCCAATGATATCATGACGACGGCGGCGACGCTCAGCCCGCAATATCGCTATGCCGATAATCAGCCGCCGGTCATCACCGGTTATCAGGCCGTGAATACCGTCTCGATTCGCTTTCGTGACGTAAATGCCAGCGGAGCGGTGCTAGATGTATTGGTTGCACAAGGGGCCAACCAGATCGACGGGCCCACATTATCGCTCGCCCAACCCGATGCCGCGCTCGACGAAGCCCGAACTGATGCCATCAAGCGCGCCCGCAGCCGGGCAATTCTCTATGCACGCGCCGCCGGGCTGACGGTCAGCCGGATCGTGTCGATCAGCGAGGCGGGGGATCAGTCGTCCTCGCCCGAACCTGTGATGTTCGCCCGCGCGAAGGACAGCGCACCTTCGACCACCATCGTCCCCGGCGAAACCCGCGTCACCGCAACCGTTTCCGTTCGGTTCTTGCTCAAATGACAAAAAAAGAGCCGCCCGGCGTGCAACCGGGCGGCTCATAGGGAGCTGTTGTTTGCTCGGGTGCTGCGTTAGCGGACCGTGCCCCGACGGATGAGGTTGACGATCGCCAAAAGAATGATCGCACCGATCAATGAATAAACGAATGTGGTGACAGTGATCACCTGATTGATGCCGCCGCCAAACAGGAACGACGCGATCACCGAACCGATGATGCCGACGACGATGTTGAGCAGGATGCCCTGCTGCCCGTCGGTGCGCATGACCATGCTTGCAAGCCAGCCCACGACGCCGCCAACCACAAGCCAAATGATAAGACCGACCATGATACCCTCCGTTGCGCCCGATCGTCGGGCGTATGGAGGAAAGACGCGTCATTGCGGTGATTTGTTCCCCAGCGTCGACGAATGATAGGCGGGAATCGGTAGTCGATCAGTATTTCTGCTGGCGTTCGTACAGCGAGCGATAATGCTGAATTCGCGTCACGCGCAGGCCAGGCATGCCCGATCGGTCGATGGCGCGCTGCCACCCGGCAAACTCCTCCATCGTCAGATTGTAACGCTGGCACACCTCATCGACGGTCAGCAGCCCGCCATTCACGGC
>CAZWAL010000230.1:0-4273 GCA_964631905.1 uncultured Stakelama sp. | reverse complement strand
CGAACGGTCTAGGATGGGCCTTCAAATGCTCCGCCTCCACAGGGTTAAGGCAAGTATATGACCGACGAAATTGCAGAACCCGATCCCTCCCCCACGCAACTCGCCCAGAATCTTGTCGACCTGCTCGATGTCGAGGAGATCGATACCGATCTGTACCGCGGCAAGCGCGGCAATGACGGGTTCGGCCGGGTGTTTGGCGGGCAGGTGATTGCGCAGGCGTTGCAGGCGGCCCAGCGATCGACCGATGCGCCGAAAGCGGCGCATTCGCTCCACGCCTATTTCATGCGGCCGGGGGCGGAGGAGCACCCGATCATCTACCGCGTGCTGCGCGATTTCGACGGCAAGAGCTTTGCCACCCGCCGCGTCATCGCGATGCAAAAGGGCCAGCCGATCCTGAGCATGACATGTTCGCTGCAAGTGCCCGAAGGCGGGCTGGCGCATCAGGATGCCATGCCCGACGTGCCAATGCCCGAGGATCTGGCGTCCGATCGCGACTTGCGCCTCGCAATGATCGACAAGATCCCCGAGCGGTTCCGCGCCAATTTCATGCGGCCGCGCATGGTCGATATCCGCCCGGTTAGCCCCCGCAGCTGGTTCAACCCGGTCAAGCAAGAGCCCAAGCAGAACAGCTGGTTCCGCGTGGTCGCGCCGGTCGACGACGATCCCGCGCTGCACCGCGCGATCCTGGCCTATGCGAGCGACATGTCGCTGCTCGGCACCGCGACGCTGGCGCACGGCGTCAACTGGATGACGCATAAGCTGCAGACCGCGAGCCTTGACCATACCGTGTGGATCCACGAGCCATTCCGGGCCGACGAATGGCTGCTATACGCCTGTGACAGCCCCTGGGCGGGCCATGCGCGCGGCTTCAACCGGGGCAAGATCTATTCGCGCGACGGTCGGCTGGTGGCGAGCTGTGCCCAGGAAGGGCTGATCCGGCTGCGCGAATAGGCCGGCACGAAGCGTTTACGAAGCCACCCACCGAGCCCTGCCGGGACGAGAGCGACCTAACGGGCGGTGTTCATCATCATCCGGGCGGCGTGGGTCGCGGCGGTGGTATCAGCCGCAAGCTTCTTCACTTCGCGGGCGACAACCGCGAAACCGAGGCCCGCATCACCCGCCCGGGCCGCTTCGATAGTTGCATTCAGCGCGAGAAGACGGGTTTGCACCGCAATGCCATCAATCGAATCGACGATCCCGCTGATCTGCTGCAGCGTTTCGCTGCGCTGCCGATCGCGTAATTCCCCCTCCATTTGAAGCGATTCGCTGGTTTGCAGACGCCGGTCGGTATCCAGCGCGCGTTCGACCATCGCCGTAATATCCTGCGCCAGCTTGATGATCCGCAAGGATTTCGCACGCTCATCGAACACCGGGCTGTAGGTGGCGCGCAGCCACACCTTGCGCCCGTCCTTGGCGATCCGCCGGAACCTGCCTGACTCGAATCCCCCGGCCCGCAAGCGCGACCAGAATGCAGCATATTTGGGTGATGCAACATCATCAGCTTCGCAAAACATCCGGTGATGCTTGCCTCGCGTTTCTTCGAGCGAATAACCGAACAGCGTCAGGAAATTCTCGTTGGCCGAGAGGATAATGCCGTCGCGATCAAAGATAACGATAGGATGAGACTTGCTGATGGCGGACCATAAGGCATCCCCCGAAATAGCAGTGGCTTCATCGCCCGCAAAACCGTTGTCCAATGACATGGGGCAACCTTATCCCGGTTAAGGTTAATTTCCGGTTCTGCAGAGATGCCGACGATGATTTATAGGCCCGCTAAACCGCGGTCTTGCCGAATTCCTGTTTGGTGACCGGGTGGCTCGATGAGAGGCCGCCATCGACCGCGATCGCCTGCCCGTTGACATAGCTCGCAGCTTCCGAGGCCAGGAAAGCGACGACGTTTGCCAGTTCTTCGGGCTGCGCACCGCGGCGCAACGGGTTCAGGCGGCCGACGCGGTCCATCTTCCCGGCATCGCGGGCGTAATCGAAGGTCGGCTTGGTCATGCCGGTTTCAGTGAGGCCCGGACAGACGGCGTTGACGCGAACGTTGGAACCCGACAGCTGTTGGGCCGAGACCATGGCGAGATTGATGACACCCGCCTTTGACGCCGAGTAAGCGGGTGAGCCTGCCCCCGAACGGATCCCTGCAACGCTGGCCGTGAGCACGATCGCGCCGCCGCCCCGCTCGGAAATTTTCGGCGCGGCGTGCTTGATCGCCAGATACGGCCCGATCAGGTTGACGCGCAGCACCTCGGTAATCAGCGCGACATCGGTATCGAAGATGTTCGCCATGCCGCCCGAAATTCCGGCATTGGCGAACATGATGTCGAGCCCGCCGAAATGCTCGACGGCGAGGTCGACCGTCTGGATCACATCCTCCTCCAGCCCCGCATCCATCATCACGCCGATGGCGGTGCCGCCGGCATCGGTGATCATCTTCGCGGTATCGTGCGCGCCGCTGGTCTTGTCGGCGACGATCACCTTGCCGCCTTCGCTGGCGAACAGGATCGATGCTGCGCGGCCGATGCCCGAGCCTGCGCCGGTGACGATGATCGATTTATCAGTGAAACGTGGCATGATGGTGGGCTCCCAGAGTCTGATGTTTAACATTGACCCGCTCGTTTCGAGCGCAGTCGAGAAACAGGCCACAAATGTCGCGCGAAGGTTTCTCGACTTCGCTCGAAACGAACGGACGGGGGATTAAAGCCGCTCTTTTGACCCGCCTTAAATCGTCACGCCGCCGTCGATCACGATCGTCTGCCCGGTCATGAACGCGCTGGCCTGGCTGGCAAGGAAGACGACCGCGCCGGCGATTTCCTCCGGCTCGCCGATCCGGCGCAGTGGAGTCGTGGCGTTGCGCGCCTTTACCGCCGCCTCATTCTCCCACAGCGCGCGGGCGAAATCGGTGCGGATCAGGCCCGGCGCGATGCAGTTTACCCGCACGTTGAACGGGCCGTATTCATGCGCCAGATTGCGCGCGAGCTGCATGTCTGCTGCCTTCGAGATCGCGTAGGCGCCGATGATCGGCGTGCCGCGGATGCCGCCGATCGAGGAAATGATGATGATGCTTCCCGCCTGCCGATCGCGCATTTCGGGCGCGACCATGCTGATCAGCCAGTGGTTCGAAACAATGTTGTTATCGAGGATCTTGCGGAACTGATCATCGGCGATCCCTTCCTGCGGCCCGTAATAGGGGTTGGAGGCGGCGTTGCAGACGAGGATATCGACCTTGCCGAACGCGGCACGGGCTTCGTCGACGAGATGCTGGAGCCCCGCCTTGTCGGAAATGTTCGCGGCGACCGCGATGGCGGTACCCTCGCCGAACTTGCCGTTAATCTCGGCGGCGACCTCGTTGCATGCATCCTGCTTGCGGCTCGAGATGACCACCTTTGCACCGTGCTCAGCGAGCTCCCATGCGCTCGCCTTGCCGATCCCGCGCGAGGAGCCGGTGATGATGGCGACATGGCCGGTTAGGTCGAATTGGCTCATTGGCACTCCTCTCCCGCTTGCGGGAGGGACCGGGAAATGGCCTGACTACCGCGAGCACTGAATAATAGGCGAGCTAGGCCCACCCCTAACCCCTCCCGCAAGCGGGAGGGGAATTAAGCCCCCGCCATCTGCGCAAAACCCCAGGCGGCATCGGCCAGCCGGTACACACCCGCCGCGGATTTTTCCGCCTGCGCGCTGGAGGCGGTGCCGTCGACGATGCGCTTCTTGATGCCCTGGACGATGCCGGTCAGCCGAAACAGATTATACGCGAAATACCAGTTGAGATCGGGCACGCCGTCGCGCCCCGTGGCGGCGCAATAGCGCACGACCATCTCCTCGATGGTGGGGATGCCCGTTTCGGGCCCGGTATGGCCCAACACCCCTGACCGTCCTTCGGGTGCGGTCACCCAGCTCATCAGGAAATAGCTGAAATCGGCGAGCGGATCGCCGAGCGTCGACAGCTCCCAGTCGAGCAGTGCGATGACGCGCGGTTCGGTCTTATGAAAGATCATGTTGTCGATGCGGAAATCGCCGTGCACGACAGATGTGCGCGTCTGTTCGGGCACGGTGCGGCTGAGATAGTCGATCAGCTTTTCGACCGATTCCATGTGCTCGGTTTCCGACGAGCGATATTGCTTGGTCCAGCGCGCGACCTGGCGCTCGAAATAATTGCCGGGGCGGCCATAATCGCCCAGCCCCGCTGCCTCGTGATCTGTGTTATGGAGCGCGGCCAGCGCATCGCACATCGCATTATAAACGCCCGCGCGCTCATCGGGCGCATAGTCCG
>CAZWAL010000229.1:0-4294 GCA_964631905.1 uncultured Stakelama sp. | reverse complement strand
CCGAACCGATGCGCCATTATGCCGATGCGCTGAACACCGGCATCGCCCGCGAAGTCAGCACCTGGGGTAACAAGCCGATCAAATTCTATGATGCGATCAAGGAACTGACGCTCGATCTGGCGGCCGAGAGCTTTCTGGGGATGGAGCTTGGGCCCGAAGCGACGAAGATCAATCAGGCCTTTGTCGACGAAGTGCAGGCAAGCGTGACGCCGATCCGCATTCCGCTGCCTGGCACGATGATGGCACGGGGCGTGAAGGCGCGGGCCTATCTGGTCGATTTCTTCCTGCGCGAAATCCCGAAGCGGCGCGCCGGCGACGGGCAGGATTTCTTCTCGCAATTCTGCCGCGCGACCGATGATGATGGCGAGCCACTGTCGGACATGGCGATCGCCGATCACATGAACTTCCTGATGATGGCCGCGCATGATACGATCACGTCGTCCGCGACCAGCCTGATCATGCTGCTCGGCCGTAATCCCGAATGGCAGGAAAAACTGCGCGCGGAGATCGATGCGCTTGGTCTGAACGATGACGAGGGGCTCGCTTATGGGCAACTCGATCGGCTCGAACTCACCGATTATGCTTTCAAGGAAGCGTTGCGGTTGATTCCGCCGGTGCCATCACTGCCGCGGCGGGCGTTGAAGTCGTTTACGTTCGGCGGCTACCAGATCCCCGCGGGCGCGAGCTGCAACATCGCCATCGCCTATACCCACATGATGCCCGAGATCTGGCCCGAGCCGGAAAAATTCGATCCAATGCGCTTCACCCCGGATCAGGTGCGCGCACGCCACAAATATGCCTGGGTGCCGTTCGGCGGCGGCGCACATATGTGCCTGGGGCTGCATTTCGCGACGATGCAGATCCGCATTCTGATGGTGCAGCTGCTGCGCCGGTACCGGATCGAGCTGGCCGATGGCGCCGGCGCCGAGTGGCAACCCTGGCCAATCCCCCGCCCCAAGGACGGGCTGCCGCTGCGCTTCGTGCCGCTGGACTGATCGGGGTGACATGTCGACCTGCCGTTCCCGTTTGATCGCGGGAACGGCAGGGGCGGCAAATCGGTTATGCCGCCGAAACGGGTTCCAGTGCCGGGTAATCGATATACCCCTCAGGCCCCTGGCTGTACCAGGTGCGGAAGTCTCCGGCATTCAGTGGTGCGCCGGTGCGCAGCCGTTCGGGGAGATCGGGATTGGCGAGGAAGGTGCGACCGAAGCTGACTGCATCGGCGACGCCCGAATCAATCATCGCCTGAGCAGCTTCTGCCGTGACGTAATCCGAATTCACCACCAGCGGCCCGGTAAACACTTCCCGGATCGCGGGCGACAAGCGGGGCACGTCGGTGCGGCCAAAGGTGCCGTCTGGGCCGGGCTCGCGGAGTTCGAGGAAACCGATGCCGATGTCGCTGAGGATCTTCGCCGCTGCGGTGAACAGCGCCTGCGGATTACTGTCATCCACGCCTTGCGATTCGCCATTGGGCGACAGCCGCACCGAGGTGCGATCCGCGCCAGCTACCGACGCGACCCGCTCGGTCACTTCACGAAGCAGGCGGGTGCGGTTATCGATCGAGCCGCCGTAAATGTCGTCGCGGTGGTTGGCGCCATCGCGCAGAAACTGATCGATCAGATAGCCATTGGCAGCGTGAATCTGCACGCCGTCAAACCCGGCGGCGAGTGCATTGCGCGTCGCACGGGCATAATCGTCAAGCAGCCCTGGAATTTCATCGAGCGTGAGCGGGCGCGCCGTTTCGAAATCCTGGCGTCCCTCATAGGTATGCGCCTGGCCCGCGGTCGCGGTGGCGGAGGACGAGACGGGCTGTTCGCCGATCACCGACGAATGTACCTGCCGCCCCATATGCCAGAGCTGGGCGATGATCCGCCCGCCGGCGGCATGGGTGGCGGCAACCACCGGTTTCCAGCCTTCCGTCTGCTCGTCGGTCCACAACCCCGGGGCGAACGGCCAGCCAAGCCCCTGGCGGCTGATTCCGGTGGCTTCCGAGATGATCAACCCGGCGCTGGCGCGCTGGGCGTAATACTCCCCCATGATCGGCTGGGGCACATGCGCCTTGTTCGCGCGACCGCGGGTGAGCGGGGCCATCAGGATGCGGTTGGGCGCGGCAATGGCACCGAGCTGGATAGGATCGAACAGGCTGGGCATGGATTGGCTTCCTTGGGATTAGCTTCCGAGATCAAAACCCCGTTTTGCGGGGCGACGCGCCGAACATAGGGCGCTATGCGCCGCGTTGCACGTGTAACGATCCCCAAGAAAATTTAGGCCGGTAGAAACGAACGATGATGGCCGCCCCCACCCCTCGCATCGCCCAAACTCTTCCGTCGACGCCCCCCGCGACCGCGATTGTCGCGCTGGTGATCGCCAATGTCGCGCTGGCGTTCGGGCCGCTTTTCGTGCGCATCGCCGAAACCGGACCGGTCGCATCGGCCTTCTGGCGGATCGCACTTGCCGCCCCGGTGCTGATCGCGATCGCTTTTGCCAGCGGGTGGCGGCCCCAGCATGTCGGGCGGTCGATTTGGATCGTCGTTGCCTTTGCCGGTGTGTTTTTCGCCGCTGATCTCGCGAGCTGGCATCTCGGCATTCTGGGCACCACGCTCGCCAATGCGACTTTGTTCGGCAACTCAACCACGCTGTTCTATCCCATTTACGGATTTCTGATCGCCCGCGCCCTGCCCAGCCGCGTGCAGGGGATCGTGCTGCTGCTAGCGACGATCGGCGCCGGACTTCTGATGGGTCGATCCTATGAGCTGAGCCCCGCCAATCTGGTGGGCGATTTGGTCTGCCTGCTCGCCGGTATTCTCTACACCGGCTATTTCATCCTGATGGCACGCGCGCGGGAGACAATGGCCTCCGTGCCCGCGCTTGCGGTATCGACCGTCGCGAGCATCCTGCCGCTGTTGATGATGGCAATCGCACTGGGTGAGCGCATCATTCCCGATCATTGGGGGCCGTTAGTGGGGCTGGCGCTGGCAAACCAAGTGATCGGGCAGGGAATGATGATCTACGCGCTCGGCAAGCTGAGCCCGCTCGTGATCGGGATTGGTCTGCTGATCCAGCCGATCGTCGCCGCAATCACCGGGTGGATTGTTTTTGGCGAGCAGCTTGGCGCCGTAGACCTGATCGGCGCGATTCTGGTGGCGATTGCGCTGGTGCTGGTACGCCGACCGGCACCGCTTGGCGCGACGCAGGACCAGCGCTAGAACGCCGCTCAAGGAGATTGATGATGTCCGTTACGCTTCCCGCCGATCCGACGCTTGATGAAGTCCGGGCAGCGCTTGCACCATTGATTGCCGACAATGCGGCATTTGATGGCTGGACTGAGGAGGCGCTGACGCTTGCCGTCGATCAAGCCGGTGTCGATCAGGATATCGCCCGGCTCGCCTTTGCCGACGGCGCCGTCGCGATGATCGACGCGTGGTTTGCCCATGTCGATGGTATGATGACGATCGCCGTCCCGGCAGCGGCACTCGAGTCAATGAAGGTCCGGGCAAAAATCACCGCGCTGGTCGAAGCGCGGCTGACGGCGGTGGCGGATAATCGCGAGGGATTGCGGCGGGCGCTTGCCGTGCTGGCGATGCCGCAAAATATCGCGCGCGCCACGCGGCTGGGCTGGCGCACGGTCGACCTGATCTGGCGACAGGCTGGCGACACGGCGACCGACTATAATCACTACACCAAGCGCTCCATTTTGGGTGGCGTTTATGCCGCGACGATGACCGTATTTCTTGATGACGAGAGCGAAGACTGGGTGGACACCCGGGCCTTCCTGGCGCGTCGGATCGACGGAATCATGCGGTTCGAAAAGGCGAAGGCCGGATTTTTGGCCCGCACCCAGAACCTGCCGAGCCTGTCGCGCTTCATCGGGCGGCTGCGCTATCCGGTGATCTGACCGAAACACGGCTTATTGATAATCAATCGCAATGCGCGTATCCGCCGCAGGGTGACCCAAAAGCTGACCCTGGAACAACTGCCGACTCGCCAATCGGCAACGGTGGCGATGATCGATTGGTCGCGGTTGGCTGAGCCCGAAGCGCGGCGCCTTCGCGAACTCGGTTTCGACGAGGGCGTAGGTGTGGAGGTGCTCCACCGCGCGCGGCTGGGCGGCGGACCGATCGCATGCCGGATCGGCCGGATGACGGTGGCGCTCCGCCGCGTTGTAGCTGGCACCATCCACGTCCAGCCGCTCGCTCCGGCGGAATGATCGCGCGCCAATGACCACGATCCCGCTGGTGGTGCTGGTCGGCAATCCCAATGCCGGCAAAAGCGCGCTGTTCAACGCGCTCACCGG
>CAZWAL010000228.1:0-4297 GCA_964631905.1 uncultured Stakelama sp. | reverse complement strand
GCTTCATCAAGCGGACCGACCTTGGTCGTGACCGTGACGAGCAGCGGCCGGAGCGGTTCCAGGTCGGTCAGAAGTTCGACGCCATGGTAACCGGTTTCGATCGCTCGAAAAAGCCGACCTTCTCGATCAAGGCGATGCAAATCTCCGAAGAGAAGCAGGCCGTTGCGCAGTACGGTTCGTCCGACTCGGGCGCATCGCTTGGCGATATTCTGGGCGAGGCCCTGAAGGCGCGTTCGGGCGACACCAAAAAATAAGCTGCCCAAAATGGGGACGTGGCTTCGCGCTATGTCCCCATTATGGCGCTTCGGTGTAATTTTGTTTCTCAGCCGTTCTGGCAAGCAATGTGAATTGAGGCTAAGGCCTTGGCTCATCATGACGAAGCGGGGGCAACGTCATGCATGATATGCGAGGGGGAGAAACTGATGATACGCTCGGAACTGGTTCAACGGCTGGTTGAGGAAAATCCCGACCTTACGCCGCGTGACGTCGAGGCAATCGTCTCTACTTTTTTCGATGAAATCGCTGCACGTCTTGCCGCAGATGGTCGGGTCGAACTGCGCGGCTTTGGGGCATTCTCGACGCGGGCGCGCGATGCCCGCAATGGTCGCAATCCGCGCACCGGCGAGGTGGTCGCCGTCTCAGCCAAGCGCGTGCCCTATTTCAAGCCCGGCAAGGAAATGCGTGCGCGCCTCAACTGCGACGGCTGACTTAACGTACATCGCTGATTGCATGATCGCTGCTTGACCTGAGGCGGCCATTCCGCTTGCGTAGGCACTTGGCGGACGTGGCGAAACCGGTAGACGCAGGGGACTTAAAATCCCCCTCCTATGGAGTGCGGGTTCGAGTCCCGCCGTCCGCACCACACACCTGATGTGCATCAAGACGCGGCCGAAACGCCGGTGGCGCATTGACGTCATGGATGGCAAAGGGACGCGATGGTAGGCGCGACTCCCATTCGCTTTGTCCTCCGGTTGCTATCATGCGCCGGTATGATGGTTATTGCGGGCTGTAACCAGCGCAGCGATGCCGGTCCGGTGATCGTCAGCGCGATTGGTGCGCGACCCGTCTTGCTCGATCCGGCAATAAGCCCGCTCTCTACGCCCACCCGGCTGTTGCTCGATTCAACCGCGCAGGGGCTGGTCCGGTTCGATGCGGCCGGGCAGATCGCGCCGGGGCTCGCCGAACGCTGGATCGTGATCGACGACGGCATGAGCTATATTTTCCGTCTGCGTGAAGCGGAATGGAGTGACGGCAGCAAGGTTACGGCCACCCAAGTGGTCGATGCGCTACGCAGGCAATTGGCTGGCGGGTCCCGCAATCCGCTGCGCGCTTATTTAACCGCGATCGACGAAATCGTCGAAATGACTCCAGAAGTGATCGAGGTTCGCCTGAAACGGCCGCGCCCCGATCTGCTCAAATTATTCGCGCAGCCCGAACTGGCGCTGATACGGAGCCGGCCGCCGCGCGGCAGTGGCCCTTTCCGTATCGCCCTAATCGACACGGCAAAAGATACAGCGTCGACTGGCGCCGGCATTCTCCTCAATCCTGCCTTCGACCCGGCGCGCTCGACCAGCGACGATGTCGAGGCACCGGGCCCGCAGCAATCAGTGCAACTGATCGGCGAGCGCGCATCGCGGGCGATTGTTCGCTTTGCCGAACGACAGTCCGATCTCGTCAGCGGCGGTACATTCGTCGATTGGCCGCTTCTCAAACTGGCGTCCATCGCGCCTGCCAATCTGCGGATCGATCCGGCGGTCGGCATGTTCGGCCTTGCGATCGTCAACCGCGACGGCTTTCTCGAAACCGCCGAAAATCGTGCGGCATTGGCACAGGCGATTGATCGCGCTGCGCTGGTGTCTGCCTTTGCACCGGGGTGGGAGCCTACCGAGCAGATCCTGCCGGGTACGCTCGATTCGGCCAGCGGTCCTGCAACGTCGGGCTGGTCGAGCCTGTCGGCCGCGGACCGGCGCGAGGGTGCGCGCAGCCGGGTGCGCCGCTGGAACGACGCGCATGAAGAACCGCTGGTGTTGCGGATTGCCCTGCCCGCCGGTCCGGGCGCGACGATCCTGTACGGCTTTGTCGGCGCCGCGTTTCGATCGATCGGAATCGAGCCGCGCCGGGTGGCCTATGATGCCCCGGCTGATCTGCGGCTGATCGATTCCGTCGCCCCCTATGACAGCGCGCGCTGGTATCTGGCGACGGCGTGCCAGCCGTGCAGTCCCGATGCCGAGGAAGCGCTGATCGCGGCGCGTGACGCCAATTCGCTCGCCGAGCGCGCGACCCGGCTGGCCGAAGCGGACACGCTGGTGACTCAGGACTCGGCTTTCATCCCGATAGCGCGTCCGCTACGCTGGTCGCTGGTCGCGTTACGACTGCGTAAATGGCAAGGGAACGCGCGGGCCTGGCATCCGTTGAACCATTTACGCGACGAAAGCAGATAGGGGCCATGGCAAAACCAACCACGCGACTGGACCCCGAACAAGTCCGCAAACTTGCCGCGCAACTTCCGCTGGGGCGTGATGCCGCTGCCGTTCGTCGACGGATCGAGGCGATGGAGCATCTGCTCGAGGGGCTGATCACCATCCCCGGGCTGAACCGCAAGGTCGGGCTCGACGTGATCCTCGATTTCATTCCGGTCGCCGGCCCCACGATCGCCGCCGCGATGGGCGGGTGGATGATGTGGGAAGCCCGCAATCTCGGCATGACCAAATCGCACATGCTACGGATGGCCGGCAATATCGGGATCGATTATCTGCTTGGGCTAGTGCCATGGATCGGCGCGGTGCCCGATTTCTTTTTCCGATCGAACACCCGCAACCTGAAGATGATCAAGCGCTTCATGGATCGCCACCATCCGTCGACGGCGATCATCCAGGGATAATCGCGCCGCTATCGCCGCCCTCGCCAGATTTTGACCGGCTTGAACGGTGCCAGCCCGCCCTGATGCGCCGGGCATGTCGCGAAGCGCAGCCGCTTATCCATGCACAGCCAGATTTCATCGAGCCAGCCCTGGCGGGTCGCGGTGATTCGCATCATGTCTGCCCGCAAGCCCGGATTGGCACGCGCCACCGCGGTCGCCAATTGCCCCGCCGTCAACCGGCGCCGCGACAGGGCGTTCATATCCGGATAGCGCAATCGACCGAACAGCCCAGTCGCCTGATCGAAATAGGCATCGGGCGTCGTGTTCATGCAGGTGCCGTGCTTTGCCCATTCGTGCTGGAGCAATTGCGGTGACGGCGTGGCGCAGAGATTTTCGCGGATCACCGCGGGCGACAGGATTTGCGCGGGTTTGCAATATTGCGGCCACTTCTCACCCGTTCCGTCGGGCCACAGCCCGTGGAGCGTGAAGCCGAAGCGGTTGCCGCTGCCGCACTGGAACCGGGCCGATTCGTCGCGGGCATTGCTACGGCAATATTGCGGGGTCCAGGTGATGGCGAGCGTGTAGCTGCCGATCGGGAGCACCCGCTTGGGCTGGCTCGCGCTCGGGCCATCGGGGCGGGGCACCGGCACCCGGTTGGGGATGGCGCAGCTATAGGCCTGGGCATGCGCGATGCCCGGAAGGGCGATCATCCCGGCCGCGGCGACCATATTGGCAAAGGAACGCAAGCGCGACATCGGCATGGAATTTCCCCCTATGTAACTTGCAGAACATTACCCCCGATTACCGACCGTTGATAGCCGAGCGCTAGCCAAGTGCCGCCAAAACGGTGCTAAAATCCAGCCCGATATCGGCCGCCGGTGCCGACTGGGTCAGCCGCCCGACGCTGATATAGGTGACGCCCGTTTCCGCAATTGCCCGAATCGTATCGAGCCGCACCCCGCCCGATGCCTCGGTCGGCACGCGCCCGCCAATCAGCGTCACCGCGCCGCGCAGGATGGGCGGCGGCATGTTATCGAGCAGCAAATGGGTCGCGCCCGCCGCGAGCGCTGGCTCGATCTGATCGACCCGGTCGACTTCGACGATGATGCGCGCAATCCCTGCCGCCTTGGCGCGGCGCACCGCTTCCTCGACCGATCCGGCGACCGCGACATGATTGTCCTTGATCATCGCCGCGTCCCACAACCCCATCCGGTGGTTGGTCGCCCCACCCATCCGCGTCGCATATTTCTCCAGCAGGCGAAGCCCGGGGATCGTCTTGCGCGTATCGAGCAGGGTCGCGCCGGTGCCCCTGATCTTGTCGACATAACCCCGCGTCATCGTCGCGATGCCCGACAGATGCTGGACGGTGTTGAGCGCCGATCGCTCCGCCGTCAGCATGGCGCGCGCGCTGCCTTCGATCCGCATCAGATCAGTGCC
>CAZWAL010000227.1:0-4304 GCA_964631905.1 uncultured Stakelama sp. | reverse complement strand
CGCGCGGGGTACGACTTCATCATTCAGGGCATGGGCGGCATCATGTCGATGACCGGCGAGCCCGATGGTGCGCCCCAGAAATCCGGCATTGCATATGCGGACATTTTCACCGGCGTGTATTCGGCGGTCGCGATCCTGGCCGCACTTCGCCAGCGGGACGCAACTGGAAACGGCGCGCATATCGATATGGCGCTGCTCGATACGCAGGTGGCGGTACTCGCCAACCAGGCACTCAACTGGATGGCGAGCGGAGTCGTGCCGCACCGGATGGGCAATGGCCATGCGAACCTCGCACCCTATCAGTCGTTCGTCTGCGCAGACGGCGATCTGATCATCGCGGTCGGCAATGACGGGCAGTTCGCCAAATTGTGTGAGGTGCTGGGCCTGCCGCTGGCGAGTGATCCGCGCTTTGCGACCAACCCGGCGCGCGTCACGAATCGCGCCGCCCTAATCGCCGCGCTCACGGCGACGATCGTTACGTGGCGCAAGGCCGATCTCTATGAGGCGCTTGAACAGGCAGGCGTCCCCGCCGGGCCGATCAACCGGGTTGACGAGGTATTCGCCGATCCGCAGGTAATGGCCCGCGGGATGGCGATCGACCGGGGTGGCATTCCCGGCGTTGCCAGCCCGATCGTGATCGACGGGCAGCGCATGGTATCCGCCACCGCCAGCCCACCCCGCCCCAAGGACGGAGCAGCCGCAGCATGACCCGGTTCACCGTCAACAATCAGCCGGTCGAGTATAAGATGGACCCGCAAACCCCCTTGCTGTGGGCGCTGCGCGATGCATCGAACCTCACCGGCACCAAATATGGCTGCGGCACGGGGCAGTGCGGCGCGTGCACGGTCGATATCGATGGCGAGGCGGTGCGATCCTGTCAGGCAACAATCGGCGCGATCGAGGGGACGTTCGTCACCACAATCGAGGGGCTTTCGCGCGATCGCTCGCATGCAGTGCAGCAGGCGTTCATCGTCAAGAATGTGCCGCAATGCGGTTTCTGCATCCCCGGCATGATCATGGCCGCCGCGATGCTCATCAAGGCCAATCGCAATCCGTCCGAAGAGGAGATTCGCAAGGCAATCACCAATTTGTGCCGCTGCGGCATTTACCCCCGGATTGTGGAAGCGATACAGCTTGCAGCCCGCATCCAGCGCGGCGACGAGACCGTCGACGTCACTGCCGATCCCGGTACGACCCGGAACGAGGCGACCCCCGATGCGCCCGTGTTCGATCCCCGCCCCGCGGCCCCGGCCCCCGCCCCCGCCCCCGCCCCTGCGGCGACGCCAATACCATCGCCGCGCAAATAGTTTCCTTTCATTATCCTGACACCCCAATTCAGAAACGGCTCATCGACTCTGTTCCATTACGGGGCATCGCTTCCACGGTTTGCGTGTGCGGCGCCTTTATCGGAGGGACTTATGCGTAGATCGTTTTTGATAACCCTGTTGGCGGCAACTGCGCTGGTTCCCAGCGCTGCAATGGCACAGGATGAAGGCCGTATTCGCGCTAGTCAGGAAATCGACAGCAGCGTTTCACAGAACGAGTCTGGCGCATTCCGCGTACAGCGGCAGGCGCAGCGCGCCCAGGACCCAGCTGCAATGCAGCAGCGGATGGAACGGCGCCAGGAACGCCAGGCGCAGGTTCAGATGCAAGCGCCCGTTGCAGCACAAGTCCCCGTTCAGGTTCAGGCCCAAATGCAGCAACCGCAGCGTGACTTCCGGCAGGATCGCCGTTCATTCCAGCAGGACCGTGGCCAGTTTCGGCAGGAGTTCCGCCAGGAACGCCGCGACGACCGCCAGGATTTCCGGCAGGAGCGTCGCGATGACCGGCAGGATTTCCGGCAGGATCGGCGCGCTGACCGCAATGCCCTGCAGAACGGCGTGATCACCGCGCCACAGGCCCAGATCGAACGCCGTGACGATCGCCAGGATTTCCGCCGCGATCGCCGTGACGACCGGCAGGACTTCCGGCAGGACCGTCGCGATGATCGGCGCGATTTCCGGCAGGACGGGCGTTTCGACCAGAACGGTAACCGCGGATTCAACAACAACCAGGGTTTCAACAATAATCAGGGTTTCAACAACAACTTCGGCAACCGCGGCCAGAATTACCGGGGCCGCAACCGGGCGAATGATTTCCGCAACCGCGAGTTCAACAATTTCGGTAACTGGAATCGCGGCTGGCGGCAGAACCAGAATTATAACTGGCAGAACTTCCGGAACTCGAACCGCAACAACTTCCGCCTGCCGCGTTATTATGCGCCGTCAGGCTGGGGTTATGGCTATCGCCGCTTCGGGATTGGCTTCACGTTGAGCAGCATTCTGTTCAACCAGAATTACTGGCTTGATGATCCATCCTTCTACGGTCTGCCACCGGCCTATGGCCCGTATGAGTGGGTTCGCTACTATAACGACGCGCTGCTCGTTGATATCCGCACCGGTTATGTTGTTGATACGGTGTACGATATTTTCTGGTAAGCATCGTTTCACAGTTCGTTCGTCGCGAGGGGCAAGGCCTGGTGGGCAACCACCGGGCCTTGCTTTTTGCCCTTTGCCGGGCACATTGGAAACGTGATCAAGCTGTTCCGCAAAAACGCTGAAACCTCGCCCGCACGCGCGCTGATCGGCCAGCAGGTCGGCGAGCGCCTGACGGCGCATCCCGCCGTGCAGCAGGTGACGATCGACGGGATGCAAGTGTTCTACTGCGACAATTTTCTCGATTCCGCGCGGTGCAAGCGGGTGATCGAGTTGATTGACATCGATCGCCGCCCCTCGACATTGCTCGCCGACCGGCCCGAGGAAAATTTCCGCACGAGCGAAAGCTGCGACATGGATCGCTGGTCGCCAGACGTCCGCCCGATCGATGAAGGGATTGCAGTGCTCCTCGGGCTCGATCCGTTATGCGGCGAGACGATGCAGGGGCAACGTTATGCCCCGGGCCAGCAGTTTCGCGCGCATCACGATTACTTCTTCCATACTGAAAGCTATTGGGACCGCGTAATCAGGGATGGCGGCCAGCGCACCTGGACCGCGATGATCTACCTCAACGATGTCGAGGAGGGCGGCGCGACCTGGTTCCCGCAGGCCGGCATCCGCGTTGCCCCCAAGCGGGGGCTATTGCTGATGTGGAACAACATGAGCCTCGACGGCAGCCCCAACCCGCTGACGCTCCACGAAGGCATGCCAGTGGTGAAGGGTGTGAAATATGTTGTAACCAAATGGTTTCGTGAAAACCATTGGATTAAACCACATGGGTGAGATCGCGGGCTTGCTGCCTCTCCAGCTTCGGCTTTCAAAACACGTCATTGCGAGCAGAGCGGGCCGATGGTGGGCGCAATCCAACCAATCCTGTCTTGCCGCGAGCTCGCCACTGGATTGCTCCGCTTCGCTCACAATCACGATTTAAACAGCGCAGATACTGTCGATCAGTAAGATCGCCCCACCAGCACACGTTCCACCGCGGGTGCGCCCGTAAACACGCACGCACCATCCGCGGGCGCGGCATCCATCGGCACGTTGCGCAAGGTCAGTTTGAGTGCCTTCAGCCGCTCGACCACCTTGTCGAGCGCTTCGCCGGTCGGCTTGGCCCATTGCACCTCGACAAAGCCGGGGTTCTTGACCGCCTCCGCAAAGGCGCGCTCGAGCCCGGCAAAATCCGTGACATCGCGAGCGATGTTGCCGTCCAGCCGCGCCTTGGCCTCGGCGAACAGCGCGTCTTGCACGCTGCCCAGCATCGCCGACGCCTGACCCACGAAGTCGCCCTTCGCCATGACGACGCTGTCGAGCTTGCCGTCTTCGCGGTAAAGCGCGGTGCGGCGGATCACGGAGACATTGCCCCCCGCCATATCCCGCCCGCCGACTTCGATGATGATCGGCGCGCCCTTCTTCACCCAGCCCCAGCGCTTGCCGGCGGCCTTGGCGGGCTTGAGATCAAGCAGCGCCCGCACCGGCTCACCGAATGCCGACAGCGCAGCCAATTCCGCTTGCAACGCCTTGCAATAGCTGACGAGTTCGGCATCCTCGGGCTGGTCGCGCAGCATCGGCACGATCACGATCTGCCAGGGTGCGACACGCGGCGGCACGCGCAGGCCATCATCGTCGCCGTGCACCATGATCAAGCCGCCGATCATCCGGGTCGACATGCCCCAGCTCGTCGTCTGGGCGAGTTCCAGCTGCCCCTCAGCGTTTTGGAAACGGATGTTCTGGGCGCTAGCGAAGTTGGTGCCGAGGAAATGGCTGGTCCCGGCCTGTAGCGCCTTGCCATCCTGCATCATCGCTTCGATCGAATAGGTTGCGACGGCGCCG
>CAZWAL010000226.1:0-4316 GCA_964631905.1 uncultured Stakelama sp. | reverse complement strand
ACGGCCATCAGCTGATCGCCGTCGACCACATGGCCCTTTTCGTCCACCACGATCAGCCGGTCGGCATCGCCATCGAGCGCAATGCCCAGCGCCGCGCCGCTGGCAACCACGGTTTCGCGCAGCAGATCAGGCGCGGTCGAGCCGACGCCGGCATTGATGTTCTTGCCATTGGGTTCCACCCCGATCGCGACGACATCCGCCCCGAGTTCCCAAAGGGCAGAAGGTGCGACCTGATAGGCGGCGCCATTGGCGCAATCGACCACGATCCGCATGCCATCGAGCCGAAGTTCGCTGGGGAAGGTCGATTTGGCGAAATGGATATAGCGGCCGCGCGCGTCCTCCACCCGGCGCGCGCGACCGATCTCTGCCGAGGGGCTGAGCGCGATATCACCGTCGATCAGCGCCTCGATCGCGAGTTCATCGGCATCGGACAGCTTATACCCGTCGGGGCCGAACAGCTTGATGCCATTATCGCCGTAAGGATTGTGGCTGGCGGAGATCATCACCCCCATATCGGCGCGCATCGAATGGGTGAGCATCGCCACCGCCGGGGTCGGCATCGGCCCGACGAGCACCACGTCCATCCCGACGCTGGTGAAGCCCGCGACCATCGCCGATTCGATCATGTAACCCGACAGGCGGGTATCCTTGCCGATCACCACCCGGTGCCGGTGATCGCCGCGCCGGAAATGCGCGCCGGCCGCCATGCCGACCTTCATCGCCATCGCCGCCGTCATCGGCAACTGATTGGTCTTGCCGCGAATACCATCAGTGCCGAAATATTTTCTTGCCATGCGCGCCCGCCCCATTCGTTATGGCGTTCAGGTGTAGCGCCGCCAGGAGAGATAATCGAGCATGTCGCAAGCAACCCGGATTTTACTCGCACTGGTGGCCGGGCTGGCACTTGGCATCTTGGCAGCGGCGCAGGGTTTTGCCGCCACGGGGATATTGATCGCCCAGCCGATCGGCACCGCATGGCTGAACGGGCTGCAGATGACGATCGTGCCGCTCGTCGTTTCGCTGCTGGTGATCGGCATCGCCGCGACAGCCGATGCGGCGCGCGCCGGGCAATTGGCGACACGGGCGATGATCACTTTCATGGTGCTGCTCTGGTCGGGCGCGATCATGGCCGCGTTCGTCACGCCGGCACTGCTCGAGCTGTGGCCGATCGATCCCGCTGCGGGCGCCGCGCTGAAGGCATCGCTGCCCGATGTGAAGGCAATCGGAGAGGTGCCACCCTTCGGTGATTTCCTTGCCGCGATCGTGCCGAGCAATCCCGTCGCGGCGGCAGCGAACAGCGCGTTCCTGCCGCTGATCGTCTTCACGCTGGCCTTTGCCTTTGCGATTACCCGGCTGCCAAAGCCGCCGCGCGAGCTGCTTGTCGCCTTTTTCACGGCGGTCGCCGATGCGATGATCGTGGTGATCGGCTGGGTGCTGTGGCTCGGGCCGATCGGCGTGTTCGCGCTGGCCTTTCTGGTGGGGGCAAAGGCGGGCGGCGAGGCATTTGGCGCGCTGCTCCATTATGTGCTGATCGTTACCAGCGTGGGCACCGTGTTGTGGATCGCCTCCTTCTTCCTCGGCGCGATTGGCGGCAAGGTATCGATCGTGAAATTCGCGCGCGCGACGGCATCGGCGCAGGCGGTGGCGATCAGCACCCAGTCCTCGCTCGCTTCGCTGCCAGCGATGTTGCGCGGGGCGGAACAGATCGGCGTCCATACCCAGCATTCGGGCATCATCCTGCCGCTGGCGGTCGCGGTGTTCCGCGCGACCGGCCCCGCGATGAATTTGGCGGTGGCGATCTATGTCGCGGTGCTGTTCGGGGTCGAGCTGACCTGGCAGAATCTGGCGGCAGGGGTGGCGGTCGCGTCAATCACGACACTGGGCGCAGTCAGCCTGCCGGGGTCGATCAGCTTTGTCAGCTCGATCGCGCCGATCGCCGCGGCGATGGGCGTGCCGATCGCCCCGCTCGGCCTGCTCGTGGCGATCGAAACCTTTCCCGACATCATGCGCACGCTTGGCAATGTGACTATGGACCTCGCCGTCACCGCCACGATTTCCGCGCGCGCCGCCCCTGCGCCGATAACGCCTGAAGACCTGCTGATCGAAGGACAAACCGCATGAAACAACGCTTCCTTGGCCCCGATCTGCCGGTATCCGCGCTCGGGCTTGGCCTGATGCCGATGGCAGGCGTTGGCCCTGCGATGTACGGCGCGGCGACCGAGGCGGAAAGCATCGCGACGATCCACCGCGCGATCGACCTGGGCGTCACCTTTTTCGATACGGCTGAGGTGTACGGCCCGCTGTTGAACGAGGAACTGCTGGGCCGCGCCATCAAGGGCAAGCGCGACGGGCTGGTGATCGCCACCAAATTCGGCTTCCGGTTCGAGGATGGGCGGATGACCGGGGTCGATGGCTCGCCCGCCAATGCGCGGCGCGCGGTGGAGGGGTCGCTCAAGCGGCTGGGGATCGATACGATCGATCTGTTCTACCAGCACCGCGTTGACCCCAAGGTGCCGATCGAGGAATGCGTTGGCGGGATGGCCGAGCTCGTGAAGGAAGGCAAGGTCCGCCATTTGGGGCTGTCCGAATCGGGTGCGGCAACGCTGCGCAAGGCGGCGGCGGTTCACCCGATCGCGGCGCTGCAGAGCGAATACTCGCTCTGGGAGCGCGATGTGGAGGAGGACATTCTGCCCACCGCACGCGCGCTTGGCATTGGCTTTGTCCCCTATTCGCCGCTTGGGCGCGGTTTCCTGACCGGGCAGATCAGCTCGCGCGACGATTTGCCGCCGGGCGATTATCGGCTCAACGATCCGCGTTATTCGGCGGAGAATTTTGCACTGAATATGGCGCTGGTCGATGTCGTGCGGCGGATCGCCGAGGCGCATGGCTGCAGCGCGGCGCAGGTCGCACTGGCGTGGCTCCTGGCGCAGGGCAACGATATCGTGCCGATCCCGGGATCGAAGCGGCGGGTAACGCTGGAGGACAGCATGGGTGCGGTCGACGTCTTGCTGACCGCGCAGAATCTCGCCGATCTCGATGCCGCAGCCCCGCGCGGTGGCACGGCGGGTCCGCGTTATGGCGAGCGGATGATGGCGATGGTGCGGCTTTAACCCCGCCCTGCCCTTATCCTACCCAGCGCCAGATGCCCGCAGCAATGCCCGCAGCCGGAATGTGCGCCCAGGTTGCGGCCAGCCAGATCACCACGCCGCCCGCGATGTCATGCGGACGAAATCCGCCAAAACTCGCTTTGCCCGACGCGATGGCGGCGAATGGCCAATAGCTGCTGCGTTTTTCCCACACGAGCCACAATTCGGGCACGAGCGCGCGCTTCTTCGCATCCTGCAGCGCCGCCCCCACCAGCGCGAGCGTCGCGATAGCGGCCGACAAATAGATGTTCGCGGCGATCGGATAGACCAGCACATGCGCGAGCGCCCAGAGCGCGAACGACCACATCATCGGATGGCGAGTAATGGCAAACACGCCGCGTGCCTTTTCGGGTGCCTTGGCGGCAGGACCGGGCAGCGCCGGATTCCCGATCAGCGAACCAACCAGCAGGATGCTCGCGACAAGCATGATCGCGGTGCCCACCGCCCATAGCCCGTCGCCGACATCCCACAGCATCGGCGTGATCGGTGCAGCCTTGTAGGCATTGGCGGTCCAGCCGAGCGTCGCGAACGCCACGAGCGCGTAAAGGATCGTGAAGCCGCCATTGCCCAGCGCCTTGACGAGGGGTGCGCGCAAAGGGTGCGACAGCAGGAAATGCGACCCCACAAAGGATCCCGCCGCCACCGCGACCATCGTTGTTCCGTCCATCATCATTCCCCCGAATTGCCCGTCGATTACTGGACCCCGTGCATCCATTTCTTCAGCGGGAAGGACAGCAGCAACAACAACACACCGAGCGCGATCGACACTTCGGCGATCGTCGTGAACACCCCGACATAGGTGTCGAGGCTGACCTTCAGGTTGGTCACCTGCCCGCCCACCGTCTCGACGCTCGCGAATTGCGCGACAATTCCCGCGACATACTGCGCGACCGCGATCGACAGGAACCACACGCCCATCATCAACCCGACAATGCGCGCGATCGACAGCTTGGTGATCATCGACAGCCCTACGGGCGAGATACACAGCTCGGCAATCGAATGGATCAGGTAAAGCCCAGCCAACCACCACAGGCCGACCTTGAAATCAGGCCCGGCGAACTGCGATCCCCAGACAAGGAACAGGAACCCGCCGCCGACCGCCATCAGCGCAATCGCGAACTTGATCGGGATGGTCGGCTCGATCCCGCGCTTGGCCATGCCGTTCCACAT
>CAZWAL010000225.1:0-4349 GCA_964631905.1 uncultured Stakelama sp. | reverse complement strand
ATCAGTCCATCGGGCGTGTCGTAATGCCAGAAGGTCCAGCCATTGCACGCCGGTGCGCCCTGCACGGTTGCGCCAAGCTTGTGGATCGAGCCGACTGCACCGCACACGCTTTCGAGACTGCCATCAGCACGGACCAGTGCGCGATGACGGCGCTTGGCATCGCTGAGCACGCGGCCCGGCGTCAGATACCCATTCTCCACGAGCACCCCGAACGCGACCTTGGGGGCATTGCGCGGCGATTGCATCGTCACCAGCGCCGATTCGTCGAGCGGCAGCGCGGCGGCGATCCGTTCGAGCGCGGCGTCGCAATAGCCAAGCTCTTTCTCAATCCCGATCCAGCGCCGTCCGAGCCGTTTTGCCACGGCCCCCGTCGTGCCGGTACCGAAGAACGGATCGAGCACCACGTCCCCCGGCTTGGTGCAGGCGAGCAAAATGCGGTAAATCAGCGCTTCGGGCTTTTGCGTCGGGTGCACCTTGGTGCCGCCCTTTTTCAGCCGTTCCTGCCCGCCGCACACCGGGAATTCCCAGTCACTGCGCATCTGCAGCTCGTCGTTCAGCGTCTTCATGCTGCGATAGTTAAACGTGTAGCGCGCCTTTTCGCCCATCGACGCCCAGATCAGCGTTTCATGCGCATTGGTGAAGCGCGTGCCCTTGAAATTGGGCATCGGGTTCGATTTCCGCCAGATGATGTCGTTCAAAATCCAGAAGTTGAGATCCTGGATCGCCGAGCCGACCTTGAAGATATTGTGATAGCTGCCGATCACCCAGATCGTGCCGTCATCCTTCAAAATCCGCCGCGCTTCCGCCAGCCAGGCGCGGGTGAATTTTTCATAGGCGCTCAAGCTGTCGAACTTGTCCCATTCATCGGTGACGGCGTCGACATGGCTGCCATCGGGCCGGCTCAGGTCGCCGCCGAGCTGAAGGTTGTAGGGCGGATCGGCAAAAATCATGTCGATCGACTTGGCCGGCAATGCGCGCATCGCGGCGATGCAATCGCCCATGATGATCGAATCGAGCGGCAAGTCGATATCGGCAGCCGGGGCCGATTTTCGACGTGTCCTGACCTTTTCCAACACACCCATCATCGCCATCCCCGCCTTGCTTCGCCCCCATCGGCACGAAAAAGCCCCGGTCCGTCAAGAAAACAATGGTTAACGAAATCAGTGAGTAAATAGTTAACAAAGCGGAACATTTTAGGATCGAATCGATATATTGAGTCCGTCCCTGTCACCCGCCGCAAGTAATGGTGGTGTGGCGCGAAAGACTCACCCGGCGGACGACTGCACCAAAATCGCCCGAGCGACCGGTGCGAACGACCGGCGATGCAACGGCGTCGGCCCCAGTCGCTCGAGCGCGGCCATATGCACTGCGGCGCCATAGCCCTTGTTCGACGCCCAGCCATAACCAGGATGGTCGCGATCGGCGGCGATCATCATCCGGTCACGCGTTACCTTGGCGATGATGGACGCGGCCGAAATGCACGGCTCGGTCGCATCCCCGCCGATGATCGCGCGGGATCGCCAGTGCCAGGCGGGGCAGCGATTGCCGTCCACCAGCACTTCGCCCGGATCGACCCCGAGCGCCGCGACCGCCCGCTCCATCGCCAGCATTGTCGCCCAAAGGATGTTGAGCGTATCGATCTCCTCGACGCTCGCGGTGCCGATCCCCACAGTGCATTTCGCCATGATCTGCGCAAACAGCGCCTCTCGGCGTGCAGCGGTCAGCTTCTTGCTGTCGTCCAACCCCTCGATTCCCCCCGGACACAAGACCACCGCCGCGGCCACCACCGGCCCCGCCAGCGGCCCGCGCCCGGCCTCGTCGACCCCGGCGATCATGCGTCGCCCTCCAGTTCGTCGAACGGTACGACGCCCAGATGATGCCCCATGGGGCCGTGCCCTTGGCCAAGCCCGGGTGCTGACAAAAGCGCGATCCGGACAAACCGCACCGCCCGCGTAAAGGCAGCGATGATCGGCATTCCCTGCCCCAATCCAGCGGCAAGCCCACTCGCAAAGGTGCAGCCCGTGCCGTGCGTATCGGTGGTGTCGATCCGTTTGCCGCTCAGCTCGGCCAGCAGACCCGCCGGTGAAAGCAGTCGATCGACAATCACGCCACCCTCGCCATGCCCGCCCTTGGCGGCGAGATGGCAACCATGCGCCAGCACTGCCGCTTCGCCGCCGAGCGCCGCCAGTTCGGGTATATTCGGCGTCACCACCGACGCGAGCGACATCAGCCGACCAAAGGCGGCGATGGTATCCGGGTCAGCGAGGGTCGATCCGCTGGTAGCGATCATCACGGGGTCGAACACAATCGGCACATCAATTGCGGTAAGCCAATCCGCCACCGCATTGGCGGTCTCCGCCGATCCGATCATCCCGATCTTCACGGCATCGACCCCGATATCGTCCACACAGGAATTGATCTGCGCCATCACCATGTCAGTCGGCACCGGATGCACCGCCTGCACTCCCAATGTGTTCTGTGCGGTGATGGCGGTGATGGCGGTCATCGCGTGCCCGCCGAGCATCGTCACCGTCTTGATATCAGCCTGAATACCCGCCCCGCCGCCCGAATCGGACCCGGCGATAATCAGGATTCGCGGCGTCATCGGGCAGTGCTCACAAGGATCAAGATGCGGAACTCGGCTGCTTTTACCAAAAACAGGCAAAACCCCAGTTTTCGGACGTTTGCCGTAGGGTGCGCGGTCAGGATCATCGTCGATCCATGACACAAGTTGCGGACTGTAGAAAAGTGTTGCGGGAAACGGTGCCCATTCAAACGACAACGACCAGCCGGTATCCAGCGTCATAGGCATCAAGCGCCATCAGATCAGCATAACGCTGCGCCCATACCCCGCTATCGAGATCGTCCTTCAGCCGTTCCAACCTGGCGGCAACATCGTCAATCGCCCAGAAGGACGAACTACCCGAACGAAGATGCGGATCGAAATAGGCCTCTGGCCGCTGCCAATAGGCGTAAAGGAAACCATCGGTGCAATCATGCGGCACAGGTCCCGGTGTGATGGTGACCGGCCCCAGCCACTGCGCATAATCGGCCATCGCCGGGAATTGGCGCTCGTCGAGCGCCGCCAATTGCGGCAGATAATCGGTCAGCCATGGCCGGGCCGCGGGATCGAAGGTCAGGAGTATAATCGGTCCACGGGTTACCCGGCGCATTTCGCGCAGGCCCGCCTGTTTGTCGCGCCAATGATGAATCGTCAGGATCGCCATGGCGGCATCGAAACTGGCGTCGGCAAAGGGCAAGTCTTCAGCAACGGCTTGGATCACCTCAGCCATGCCGGGCTTGCGCTGGCAGATCATTTCCGTCGATGGCTCGACGGCCGTCACCAATCGATCGGTCGGTTCGTACGACCCCGTGCCCGCGCCGACATTAAGTACGGTTTTGGCGCCACCCAGTGCACCATGGATCGCCGCGGCAATACGGACATCGGGCTTGCGTAAATCGGCGTAGCCAACGCCGATACGATCATAGGTAGCACGCACGGCCCAACCCGCATCAACTGCTGAATTTGCGGGCACTGCTCGCCGGGAATTTCTTCAACGCCGGTCCCGTTCGGGTGGGGCGGTCCATCAGCTCGCCGCTACAGTTGGGGCAGCGCTCATCGAGCGCATCGGCGCAATCGGCGCAAAAGGTGCACTCGAACGAGCAGATGAACGCGCCCGGGGCATCGGCCGGCAGGTCCGCACCGCATTTTTCGCAATCGGGGCGCATCTCAAGCATCTTGCTTTCCCTTCAAGCCGCTGCCTTCACCGCGTCGCAGATCCGGTCGACTACCCGCTCCACCTGCCCCAGATCATCACCTTCGGCCATCACCCGGATCACGGGTTCGGTGCCGGAGGGGCGGATGACGAGGCGGCCGCTGCCGTTGAGCTCTGCCTCCGCCTCCGCAATCACCGATTTCACGCTATCCGCCTCGAGCGGTTTGCCGCCGGCAAACCGCACATTCTTCAGCAACTGTGGCAATGGTTCGAACCGGTGCAGGAATTCGCTCGCCGGTGCGCCTGCCGTCACCAGTTCGCCGAGCACCTGAAGGGCGGCGACCAGCCCGTCGCCAGTGGTCGCGTAATCGGACAGGATGATATGCCCCGATTGTTCGCCGCCGACATTGTGCCCATGCGCGCGCATCGCCTCCAGCACATAACGATCGCCGACCTGGGTGCGGAGCATGCCGATGCCCTGCCCTGCGAGATGCCGTTCGAGCCCCAGATTCGACATCACCGTCGTCACCAGCGCCCCGCCCGTCAGCTTGCCCTGCCGCGCCCAGCCACTGGCGATGACGGCCATCAGCTGATCGCCGTCGACCACATGGCCCTTTTCGTCCACCACGATCA
>CAZWAL010000224.1:0-4394 GCA_964631905.1 uncultured Stakelama sp. | reverse complement strand
TCCGCTCGCTATCGACCAGATTCTTGGGGCAGCCGAGCGAGACCATGCCGATCTTCGGCGGGGAGGGGAGAATTGTTGCCATGAGAAGCGGCGCACATAGGGCTTTGCGCGGCTTTTGAACAGGGCGCTTCCCGTCATTGAGTCCCGTGGCTAATCTCCACCGGGGGATGGGGGAGTGCGACATGGGAACGCCAATTCACTGGATCGCGATATTGGTGGCCGCCGTGAGTGGCTTCGGCATTGGCGGGCTGTGGTACGGGCCGCTGTTCGGCAAGGCCTGGCAGGCGGCGCGGGGCCTGAGCGATGATGAACTCAAGAGCGGCAACATGCCGCTGATCTTCGGGCTTACTTTCCTACTGAACCTCGTTTCGGCCTTCATCCTCGATCACACGCTGGCGACCTACACCGGGTTGGATGTGGTGACGCAGGTGATGATCGCGTTCGGCGTCGCGCTGGGTTTTATCGTGCCGGCAATGGGCGTGAACTACCTGTTCGCGCGACTGTCGCTGAAACTGTTCATGATCGATGCTGGATATTGGGTGGTAATCTACACGGTGATGGGCGTGGAGCTGGCGCTGATCAGGTTTTAGTGAAGCTGTGCAACGCCTGCCACCGATCCAAACCGCTTCCCCGGCGGACGCCGGGGTCCAGTAGCGAATACTCCCATGATTACCGAACAAGCCTATGTCTACATCATGGCCAGCAAGCGCAACGGCACGCTGTATCTCGGCTCGACCGATGATCTGGTGAGACGCGTTTGGGAACACCGCCATGGCGTGGTCGATGGCTTCACCAAGCGCTACGGATGCAAACTGCTCGTCTGGTACGAAGCCCATGAGGACCTGATGATCGCCCGCCAGCGCGAATACCGGATGAAAGAATGGAGGCGGGCATGGAAAATTCGCGAGATCGAAGGGCTAAATCCGGATTGGGACGACCTGTACGATCGGATCGCGCAACAATGATCGGGGTCGCGACTGGGCCCCGGCCTTCGCCGGGGAAGCGGTGATGGGCGTGTATGAACTGGTGCCGCACCCTGATACGTCGGCCAAACATGTTCGTTACGTGGACGCGGTGATCACGCGATCAAAGCGATCGCTTGATATTACATATGTTATCGAAGGCCCGACGCGTAGCTTGGCATTACCGCCGCCCGCCAAGCCATATCGCGCTGACGGGCTTTGGCAGACCACCTGTTTTGAACTTTTCATGGCAACCGGGCCGGAAAGCTATGCCGAGTTCAACTTTTCCCCATCTTCGCAATGGGCTGCATATCGTTTCTCAAGCTATCGCCAGGGAATGGAGAGCGTGCCCGTGGATGACCCGCCGATTATCCATTTCAGCGACGAAGGTTACTGCCTGATCGTTTCCGTCCAAATTGTTTTACCTGGCGAAGCTAGCGGGTCAGCCAGTTTTTGTGTCGTCGTGGAAGAAATTGACGGGACCAAATCCTACTGGGCGCTCGCACACGCGCCCGGCCCACCCGATTTTCACAACCGGGATTGCTGGATTGCCCGTCTCCCCGCACCCGACCCCTCTTGACCCTTCTTGCTTCCCCGGCGAAGGCCGAGGCCCAGTAGCGGAGCGGTCGTGGCTGGGCCCCGGCCTTTGCCGGGGAAGCGAAAAAGTGGTGAGCGAAGAAGCGACGATGAGAGGATGACGTGAATCCCATGAAATTCGGTATTGATCGCCTCCTCGCCGACCCCGCTTTGCGCAAACCGCTGGAGGGCAAGCGTGTAGCGCTGCTCGCGCATCCCGCGTCGGTCACCGAGAACCTGACCCACAGCCTCGACGCGCTCGTCGCCTTGGGGCTCAACGTGTCTGCGATGTTCGGGCCGCAGCACGGGGTGCGCGGTGATCTGCAGGATAACATGATGGAGTCGCCCGACTTCACCGATCCGACCTACAATATCCCCGTGTTCAGCCTGTACGGCGAAGTCCGCCGCCCGACCGGTCAGTCGATGGGTACGTTCGATGTGATGCTGGTCGACATGCAGGATCTCGGCACGCGCATCTATACCTTCGTGACGACGCTGCTGTACGTGCTCGAGGCCGCCGCCGAACATGGCAAGTCGGTGTGGGTGCTCGATCGCCCGAACCCCATCGGCCGCCCGATCGAGGGGCTCACATTGCTTCCGGGCTGGGAAAGTTTCGTCGGCGCAGGGCCGATGCCGATGCGGCACGGGATGACGCTGGGCGAACTCGGCCACTGGTTCATCGCGCACTACAGGCTCGACGTCGATTACCGCGTGATCGAGATGGAGGGCTGGGTGCCCGACGCTGCGCCCGGCCATGGCTGGCCGCTCGACCGGGTGTGGATCAACCCCAGCCCCAATGCGCCGAACGTCAACATGGCCCGCGGCTATCCCGGCACGGTCATGCTGGAGGGGACGACGCTCAGCGAGGGGCGCGGCACTACGCGGCCATTGGAGCTGTTCGGTGCGCCCGATATCGATGCCAAGGCAGTGATCGCCAAGATGCACGCGCTCGCGCCCGACTGGCTGCACGGGTGTTCCTTACGCAATATCTGGTTCCAGCCGACCTTCCACAAGCATGTCGGCCAGCTATGCAACGGCGTTCATATCCATGCCGAGGGGCCGGGGTACGACCACGCCGCTTTCCGCCCCTGGCGGGTGCAGGCGCTGGGGTTCAAGGCGATCCGGGAGCTGTATCCCGATTACGATCTGTGGCGCGATTTTCCGTACGAGTATGAATTCGGGAAACTCGCAATCGACGTCATCAATGGCGGGCCGGGCCTGCGGGATTGGGTGGATGATACAGCGGCATCGCCGGGCGATCTGGACGCACTAACCATGCCCGATGAAGCGGCTTGGGCAGCAGCGCGCGAACCCTATCTGATCTATTGAAGGGCCCGGGAGCGGCTTACCAGCCAGTGCGGTCCTCGGGATAGCTCATGGCGATCGTGACAGCGGTGCCGGACGCCGGAATGGCGATCTTGTTGGCCTCAAAGCTCGGCGGACCGCGCAATTGCTCGGCATTGGTCAGCGCTGTGCCTTCGGCGAAGCGCCCGTTCGCCATGGTTATCCCCTTGTCGTCATCGGCATCATGCAACACCGACACGACATAATCGCCCGCCGTCACATCCGTGATCGTGACTATCACGTCGCCCGCTGCCGAAACCTTGGCTTCGCCCGCAAATGGGGGCTTCGCCCGAAACAGCGTAGCCTTGTCATAGACCGCAACAAGCAGGTGCCCGCCCTTTGCCTTTACGCCGGTAATCTTCACCGTCAGATCGCCTGCCACGGCAGGGGACGCCGATAGGAGCGAAGCCAGAACGCCAAACGCCAGAGCAATACGCATCTCAATCTCCCCAACCTAGTGTATTGGTAATATACTACAGTAGGGTGATTTACGTCAATCAGATGATGTACGCGTGGGCACGGCGGGCGTCATCAGCAGGACTGATGCTGCACCGCTCAGTTCGATCTGCTAATGGCTATGCGCTAGCCAGCAGGATCATGAACCGGGAGGCGTTGGGTCGCGATCCAAAACGCTGACCAGCCCCAGGCTCAGCATGAAAGATATCATCGCGACGACGACGAGATAGATGTACCCAAAGTTTGCAAGATCAGGCATTTCCGCACTCCCTCGATGAATGTCGAGGGGGGTTTATGCCGGGGGGTCACCACCGCGCCTTGATCTGTGTCAATCTGGTCAGCGTTTCCGCGTCAGCTCGCGCATCGCGTCGTCAAGCCCCGCCAGCGTCAGCGGGTACATCCGGTCGGTGAGCAATTCCTTGATGATCCGCACGCTCTGCGAATAGCCCCATTGCTCCTCGGGCACGGGGTTCAGCCACACCGCCGCAGGATAGGTCGTCGTCATCCGGTGCAGCCACACCGCGCCCGATTCCTCGTTGAAATGTTCGACCGAGCCGCCGGGATGGGTGATTTCATAGGGGCTCATCGATGCATCGCCGACGAAGATCAGCTTGTAATCATGCCCGTATTTGTGGAGCACATCCCACATCGGCGTGCGTTCGCTGAAGCGGCGGCGATTGTCTTTCCACACTCCCTCGTAGGGGCAATTGTGGAAGTAGAAGAATTCGAGGTTCTTGAACTCGGTGGTCGCGGCCGAGAACAGCTCCTCGCACAGCTTTACCCACGGGTCCATCGATCCGCCGACATCCAGGAACAGGAGCAGCTTCACCGCATTGCGGCGTTCCGCGCGCATGACAACGTCGAGCCAGCCCTGCCGCGCAGTGCCGTCAATCGTCGCATCGATATCGAGTTCATCCGCCGCGCCTTCGCGCGCAAACTTGCGCAGCCGTCGCAGCGCGACCTTGATGTTACGGGTGCCGAGTTCCTTGGTGTTGTCGAGATTGCGGAATTCGCGCTGGTCCCACACTTTCAGCGCGCGCTTGTGCTTGCTTTCGC
>CAZWAL010000223.1:0-4453 GCA_964631905.1 uncultured Stakelama sp. | reverse complement strand
GAGAAACTCTCCGCCGTGGGTGCCGATATCGAGCGCGTCAGCGACGGCTGAAGCGACTTTTTAGTTCAACCGTAACCACCCCACCCCGTTTGTTTCGCGCCCTTCGACTGCCTGCCAAGGCAGGGGCTCAGGATGAACTTCGGCTCAGCGGGCCGAAGTCGAGAAACGGGCCACAATCGCTGCGTGGGTTGTCTCGACTTCGCTCGACACGAACGGCTGGGACGATAATTCAACCTAACGTCAGCAGGTTTCAGATCGCTGCCAGCGCCTGATCGAAATCGGCGATCAGATCATCGGCATCTTCCACCCCGATCGAAATCCGCACCAGATTGTCGGTGATGCCAAGCGCCGATTTGCGTGCCTCGGGCACCGATAAATGCGTCATCCCCGCCGGGTGGCTGGCGAGTGTTTCGGTGCCGCCGAGTGACACCGCCAGCTTGGCGATCCGCAGCGCGTCGAGAAACGCAAAGCTCTCGCGCTCGCCGCCCTTCAGGAACAGCGAGAAGGTGCTGCCCGCGCCCATGCCGTGGCGCGCATAGATATCGGCCTGACGCTCATCCCCCGGTGTCGACTCGAGGAAGCCGAGATAGCCGACTCGCTCAACCTTGGGATGATCGCGCAGGAACGCGCACACCTTTGCTGCATTCTCGCCCGCACGAGTCATCCGCAACTCGAGCGTTTCGAGACTGCGCAGCAGCATCCAGGCGGTGTTGGGATCGGTGATCGTGCCGATCGTGTTACGCATCAGCCGGATGACGTCGATCTGCTTCTTCGAGCCAAGGATGGCGCCTGCCACCAGATCCGAATGCCCGCCGACATATTTGGTGAGCGAATAAACGACGATATCGGCGCCGTGCTGCAGCGGCTGGAACCAGAGCGGCCCGAGGAAAGTGTTGTCGATCGCGATCGGGGGTTTGTCGGGCGAATCGCCGAACACCGCATCCCGTGCCGCCGCGACCGCCTGCACATCAACGAGTGCGTTGGTCGGGTTGGCGGGGCTTTCGAGGTAGATCAGCGCGACCCGGCCCATGCCGTTCGCGCGTGCCATCACCGCGTCGATCTCTGCCCGCGTTGCACCCGCCGGGAAATCGACGAAATGCACGCCGAACCGGCCCAGAATGCGCGCGATCAGCGTTTCCGTGGCGGCATAGAGCGGGCCGGAATAGATGATCGTATCGCCCGCGCGCACCATCGACAGGAACAGGGTGGCAATGGCGGACATGCCGCTCGAGAAAGTCAGCGCGTCCTCGGCATCTTCCCATACGCCCAACCGGTCTTCGAGAATCTCCTGGTTCGGGCCGTTGAAGCGCGAATAGACCAGTCCGTCCGATCCACCGGGCCGCTTGCCCGTCACCCCTTCGAAATGGCGCTTGCCGGCGGCGGCATTGGGAAACACGAAGGTGGAGGTAAGGAAAATCGGTGGCTTGAGTGATCCTTCGGACAGCACGGGATCATAGCCATGCCCCATCATCAGCGTGGACGGCTTCAGCTTGCGCCCGCCGACCTTGTCGACCTTTGGCTTGGGGTGACGGCGCGGGGCGGCCCCGGTCAGCTCGACTTCGGTTTCGTCGGTCATCGGAAGGCTCCTGGGGAAGAGAAAGACTAACTGGTTTCTAGCGTTACTATCGCCCGGGTGATAGGGCTCCGATCATTGTTCGGCCGATGGCGCGATCAGCTCGGCAGACCAATCAGCGAAATCTGTCGACCATAATCGGGTTCGCCCAAATGGGTGGCGCGGCGATAGCTGAAGAAACGCGCGGGATCGGCATAGGTATCCAGCCCCAGCATTTCGATGGTGGTGACGCCTGCGTGCGCGATCCGGTGGGCAACATAAGCTTCGAGATCGAATTGCTGATGGCCAGGCTTGCCGGGCGAGAAAAAGCGCTCATTCGCCGGATCATCTTCCGCAAAGCGCGCCGCAAAGCCGTCATCGACCTCATAACTCGCGCGCGCGATGCACGGGCCGATCGCCGCGACAATCCGGTCGCGGTTTGCCCCCAGCGCCAGCATCGCTTCGATGGTTGCATCGGTGACGCCACCCAGCGCGCCTTTCCAGCCGGCATGGGCCGCGCCGACGATCCCGGCCGCTGTGTCCGCAAACAGCACTGGCACGCAATCGGCGGTCAGGATACCCAGCAGCAACCCTGGCCGGTCGGTGACGAGCGCGTCGGCGCGGGGGCGGCGATCGTCATCGAACGGCAGCGTGACGATCAGTGCCTCTGCCGAATGCACCTGATAGAGTGTGACGAGCTTACTTCCAGGCAAGACCGCATCGATCGCGCGGCGCTGATTCTCGATCAGCTCGGGCGTGGGCGCCTGGCCGCGTCGTCCCATGTCGAGCGATGCCATCGCCCCCGTTGATACGCCCCCGCGCCGCCCTAAAAAGCCGTGTGCCACCCCGCCGAGCGCGCGCGCGCGGATGACCTCGACTACGCTCACAACACGAGCTGCATGATGAGGTCGCGGTCGATCTGCGTGCCGGTAGGGAAGGCATAATCGCCGATATGGACGAAATCATAGCGCGAATAGAATCGCTGGGCGCGAAAATTCTCTTCCCACACGGTCAGCACCAGCGCGGTGGCGGCGCGGCGACGCGCTTCATCGATCGTCCAGCCCATCAGCGCCTGGGCAATGCCCCGGCCATGCCAGTCGGCGGCAATGTAGAGCTGGCTCAGTTGCAGCGCACCGGGCAGCACGGCTGGGTCATCGAGCCAGACGGGCGAGAGTTTGACATAGCCGATGATCGCATCACCCGCGCAGGCGAGCCGAAATTGATGTGCCGGGTCCGCGAGGCTGCGGATCAGTGCACCATCGGGGCCATATGCCTTGTCGACATACAGCGCGATGTCGCTGGCGGGTGCCGAATGCTCGAACGTCTCGAGCCAGATCTTGCGGGCCATCGCGTCGAGCGCCGGACCATCGGCCTGGGTCGCGTCGCGGTAGATGATGGGGACGGCGTTCATGGGAATCCTGCAGGGTGCGGCCAGCCGGGGGCGGTGATGGCGAGTGCCTTGAACAGGCTGCCCATCTGCTCTGCAGATACCAGCCGTTCGCGATCGGCTGCCACCGCCTCGCCAAGCGCCGCTGCGCGCGAATCGATCCCGAGCGCGATCAACAGCGCACCCTGTTCGACTGGTCCGAACGCCGTTGCGCCCGCGGTGATCGCCGCCGCGGCAAGCGTTGCGAAATCGACATGCGCGGTCAGATCATGCTCGCCGGGACGCTCGAATGGGTTGACGAAGCGCCCGCGCTGCATTGCCTGCAGCGTGTCGCCGATCGCAGGGCCTTCATAGCCATAATCGATCGTCAGCATCCCGCCGCCTTGCCGCGCGATCCGCCCGGCCAGATCGCGCATCACCGCCACGCTGGCGGGTGAGGTTTCGATCACGGACCCGGGAGGTGCGTCACGCAGGTCGGCCGGCAGGATGTCTCCGGGTACCTGCTTTCCCGCGATCGGCAGGAACAAGGTATCCTGACACGCAACAAGGCGTTCGTGCCAGCCATCGCCCCCGCGCACCAATTGGCGGATCGGCAGCGCGTCGAAAAATTCATTCGCGATAACCAGCAGCGCGGCATCGTCCGGCAATGTCGTCGTATCATCATGCCAGGTCGCCGCTGGCACCCGCGCCGCCTGCGCCGTACGGAGCGTTGGGCTGGTCTCGACGAAATGCACCGGCGGTGTCAGCCCCGCCTTCGCCATTACCCGCAGTGCATCGGCGGCCAGCGTGCCGCGCCCCGGCCCCAGCTCGACATAGGCAACCGGCGGTCGTCCGGTGCGATCCCACAGGTCGGCAAACCATGCGCCGATCAGTTCGCCGAACATCTGGCTGATCTCGGGCGCGGTGGTGAAATCGCTGCCCAGCGGATCGCGGGTGGCGTAATAATGCGCGTTTGCCGCCGCCATATATTGCGCGAGCGAAATCGGCCCGGCCAGCGTGATCGCGCGGGCAAGCCGATCGGGCAGGGCGGCTTCCAGCACCGTTGCGTCCATCTCAGGCGACGCTTTCGCCCCCGGCGATCGGCTCGACGCGCTCGCGACGGCCCTTGGCGGTGGCGATCAGATAGGCACCGCCCAGAATCATCGGCACGCACAGCCACTGGCCCATGTGCAGCCCAGTGGCGGCGGCGAATTCACGCAACTGCTCATCGGGCTCGCGGTAGAATTCGACGATAAAGCGGGCGACTCCATAGCCGCCGATAAAGATGCCAACGAGCTTGCCCGGTTCATACCGCATCTTGGTGCGCCAGAAGCAGAACCACAGGATCGCAAACAGCACGATACCCTCGAGCCCCGCCTCGTACAGCTGGCTCGGGTGGCGCGCGACATCGTCGCCGGTGCGGGGAAAGATGATCGCCCACGGCGCGTCGCTTGGCTTGCCGTAGAGCTCGCCGTTCACGAAATTGGCGAGCCGCCCGAAAAACAGCCCGAACGGCACCGTGCATGCGACATAAT
>CAZWAL010000222.1:0-4454 GCA_964631905.1 uncultured Stakelama sp. | reverse complement strand
ACGAGCCGATCAAGGTCATCGGCATGCGCCGCAAGATCGCCGAGAATATGCAGGCAGCAAAGCGCCACATCCCGCATTTCACCTATGTCGACGAAATCGACGTCACTGCGCTGGAGGCGATGCGTGCCGATCTCAACGATAATCGCGGCGCCCGCCCGAAACTGACGATGCTGCCGCTGCTCATCGTCGCGATCTGCAAGGCGATCCCCGATTTCCCGATGATCAACGCACGGTATGATGACGAGGGCGGCGTGGTGACGCGCCACGGCGCGGTCCATCTCGGCATGGCGACGCAAACCCCCGCCGGGCTGATGGTGCCGGTGATCCGCGACGCGCAGGACCGCAATGTCTGGCAGCTGGCGAGCGAAATCGGCCGCCTCGCGGAAGCCGCGCGCACTGGCAAGGCAAAGGTCGAGGAACTCTCCGGCTCAACGCTGACGATCACCTCGCTTGGCCCGCTCGGCGGCATCGCGACCACGCCCGTCATCAACCGGCCAGAAGTGGCGATCATCGGCCCGAACAAGATCGTCGAGCGGCCCGTGTTTGTCGGCGATGAGATTGTCCGCGCCAAGCTGATGAACCTCTCGATCAGCTGCGATCACCGGGTGGTAGACGGCTGGGACGCGGCGAGCTTCGTCCAGTTGCTCAAGAAATATCTCGAAACGCCGGTGCTGCTGTTCGCTGATTGAGAGCCGCAGATAATTTGCCAACCCGATAGCGTTGCTTGCTTGCCGCTCGTCCGCGCGCAGGGCATGGCCGCGCGATGACGGAAGCCGACCAAACCAAGCTGCGCACCGGGCTGATCCTGGGGGTCGGCGCCTATCTCTCCTGGGGCCTGCTGCCGCTGTATCTGCGGTTGCTGGGGAATGTCCCCGCGATACAGTTGTTTTCGCATCGGGTGGTGTGGTCGGTTTTGTTCCTGTTGGTGCTGGTGGTGATCACCAAACAGGCACAGCCGATCCTTGCCGCCGCACGCGGGCGAACCTTGCTGCTGCTCATGGCGAGCGCGCTGATGATCGCGATCAACTGGCTCGTCTATATCTGGTCGGTGCAGAACGCCCATGTGATCGAGGCAAGCCTTGGCTATTTCATCAACCCGCTCGTCAATGTGGCGTTCGGCACCTTGTTGCTCGGCGAAAAGCTGCGTCGCTGGCAGGGGATTGCGATCGGTATCGCGGCCACCGGCGTGGTCGCGCTGGCGATTATCGAGGGCGGGGCGATCTGGATCTCACTGGTGCTCGCCGCGTCGTTCAGCATTTACGGCCTGATCCGCAAGGTCGCGGCGATCGATGCGCTGGGCGGATTGACGGTGGAGACGGTGCTGCTCGCGCCGTTTCTGCTCGGTTATCTGCTGATCGAGGGGAGCGCAGGCCGCGGCAGTTTCGGGCAGGGCGGCGCGACCGACTGGCTGCTGATCCTGTCGGGTATCATCACTGCGTTGCCGCTGCTGATGTTCGCTGCCTCGGCGCGGCGATTGCGCTACACCACGATCGGGCTGCTCCAGTTCATGTCACCATCGATCCAGTTCGGTCTTGCAGTGCTGGTGTTTGGTGAGCCGCTGCGTACCGAGCAGGCCGCCACCTTCGTGCTGATCTGGGCGGGTTGCGCGCTGTATGCGTGGGATAGTGTGCGGGCATCCCGGGCTGAAACGGCGCCTCCTGTGACAGCAGTGCCGCTGACCATCAAAGCGGTGCCGGAATAGCGATCGCTTTGGCATCGACGAGGCCATCGCTAGATTGGCGCTTGAGCAATCGGGAGACGCCAAGATGCGACGCGATGTCGAATTCACCAACGCCGCCGGGGTAAAGCTGTCCGGGCGGCTGGAAATGCCGCCGGGTCGGGTCCGCGCGGTTGCGCTGTTCGCGCATTGCTTCACCTGCACCGCGAGCAGCCACGGCGCGCGGCGGATCAGTGTTGCCCTCGCGTCGCACGGCATCGCCACGCTCGCGTTCGATTTTACCGGCCTGGGCAAAAGCGAGGGCGCGTTTGCCGACAGCCACTTCGCGGCCAACATCGGTGATCTGGTCGCCGCTGCCGATTTTTTGCGCGCTGAACTCGACGCGCCCTCGATCCTCGTCGGCCATTCGCTCGGCGGCGCAGCAGTCATTGCCGCTGCCGCGCAGATTCCGGAGGCGACGGCCGTTGTCACGATCGGCGCGCCGTTCGATCCGGCGCATGTGCTCCACCAATTGGGTGACCAGACCGCCCGGGTTCGCGCCGAGGGCCAAGCCGAAATCACGATCGGCGGCCGCCCGTTCGAAGTATCGAGCGCGTTCCTTGACGCGGTCGAAGGGCATGATCAGGCTGATCGGCTGGCAAAGCTGAAGCGCGCGCTGCTGGTGCTCCACGCGCCGACCGATACGACCGTCGGTATCGAGAATGCCGGGCAGATCTTCACCGCCGCAAAACATCCCAAAAGCTTCGTCTCGCTTGACGGTGCGGACCACCTGCTCACCCAGCCCGGCCCAGCGGCCTATGCAGCCGCAATGATCGCGGTTTGGGTGGAGCCTTATCTTGCGCCTCCGCTCGCCGCCGATGCGCCTGCCGAAGGCCATGTCCGCGTGACGACCACCGAGGCGAAGTTCACTTCGATCGTCGATTCATCGGGCCACAGTTTTCTTGCCGATGAGCCAATGAAGGTCGGCGGCGCCGATCTGGGGCCGACGCCCTATGATCTGCTATTGTCGGGGCTTGGCACCTGCACCGCGATGACGATCAAGCTGGTCGCCGATCGTGAGGGGATGCCGCTGACAGGGGTCAGCGTCGATCTTCATCATGCCCGCTGCCATTCGGAGGATTGCCTCGCGACGGGCGAAGGTAAGCCCAAGATCGAGGTGATCGAACGTGCCATCACACTGACCGGCGACCTGAGCGAGGCCCAGCGCGCGCGCCTGCTGGCGATTGCCGACAAATGCCCCGTCCACCGGACGATCGAGTCTCACCCGGTGATCAAGACGCGGTTGGTATAGCCAGCGGTCTATCCACCCCCGCGCACCACGACATCGAACCTGATCCGCACCCACGCGCCGATCAGCAGCTTGCCGCCCTTACGCGGCGGGCGGACGCGGAACTGCCAGGCGGCCTCACGCACCCCGCGGGCAAGGCCAGTGCCGACCGGCGTTTCGCCAAGCAGCTGGCAATCCTCGACCCGGTATTTCGGCGCGGTCTTGCAGGCGATCAGGGCGGAGCCGCCCCGCAGGCCTTTCGGAATGTAAAAAGCCATCTCGGCGTCGGTCGGCTCGCGGTACCATTCGGCGTAGTAAAGCGGCTCGCCGTTCGGGCCTTTGCCGGCAACCTCGGTATCATTGGCATCGCTGCCCTCGGGTGCGGCTTCGGCCATTTCGGCGCGCTGCGACTTGATCTTGCCGATATCGGCGGCGGCATATTCCTGTTTGGTCAGTACCAGCAGCCCCGGGATCGGGCCGAGCGGGGTGGGCGGCGGCACCGGGGCGGGCGGTGGCGGGGGTGTTTTGGGCGTCACTTTCGCCGCGCGCTTGGGGGCGGGGCGCTCCTTGGTCTCGGCCTTGTCGGCGGTCTGGGTGATGGTGAAGGTCTTTGGCCGGCCATCGCCGCGTGAATCACCGAATTTGGGCGGACCGAGTGTCAGCAGCACCAGCACGAGCAGCACCTCGATCGCGATCGCCAGCACGAAGCCCGTGACGCGTCGCCGCAGCAGCGCGCGGTCATCCCGCCAGCCGCTGTCGTCATCCAGGCTGTCATCGGCATAAACGGCAGACATCGGCGACTCGCCATTGGGGGAACGCCTTCGGGCGCGACACGTGTTTAGGCAATTGGTGCGCCTCGAATAAGGCTCGCGGTCAACGTCCCTCAAACAATCTCGAACAGCCCTGCCGCGCCCATGCCGCCGGCAGTGCACATGGAGACCACCACCCAGCGCACGCCGCGCTTGCGGCCTTCGATCAGCGCATGGCCAACCAGCCGGCTGCCCGTCATCCCGAACGGATGGCCAACCGCAATCGCGCCGCCATTGACGTTATATTTTTCCGGATCGATGCCCAGCTTGTCGCGGCAATACAGGCACTGGCTGGCAAAAGCCTCGTTCAACTCCCACAGCCCGATATCGCCCACTGAAAGCCCGGCGCGGTCGAGCAGTTTCGGGATCGCGAAGACGGGGCCGATGCCCATCTCATCGGGCGCGCAGCCCGCCGCCTGAAAACCGCGATAGATACCCAGGATCTCCTTGCCCTCGGCCTCGGCCGTCGCGCGGTCCATCAGGATCTGGGCGGAGGCACCGTCCGAGAGCTGGCTGGCATTGCCCGCCGTGATGTTGCTGCCCGGCCCGGTGAACTGCCCGCCCGGCCAGACGGTTTTCAGGCCCTGCAGCGCCTCAAGCGTGGTGCCGGGGCGGATGCCCTCGTCCTGGGTGATCGTGATCGTCTCGGTGCCGGTCTTGTTGCCTTCCTTGTCGAACAGCGCGCGTTCGACCGTCATCG
>CAZWAL010000221.1:0-4465 GCA_964631905.1 uncultured Stakelama sp. | reverse complement strand
ACCAGCCGGTTGCCGGCCTGGGCGGCGTTGTTCATCGCCTCATAGGCCATGCCCGCTGACATCGCCCCGTCGCCGATCACCGCAATGCCCTTGCCCGGCGTGCCCGCAATCTTGTTCGCGATCGCAAAACCGAGAGCGGCCGATATCGAAGTCGACGAGTGCGCCGCACCGAACGGGTCGTACTCGCTCTCGCTGCGCTTGGTGAAGCCCGAGAGCCCCCCGCCCATCCGCAGCGTGCGGATCCGGTCGCGGCGTCCGGTCAAAATCTTGTGCGGGTAGCATTGATGCCCCACGTCCCACACCAGCCGGTCATCCGGCGTGTTGAACACATAATGGATCGCCGTCGTCAGCTCGACCACGCCCAACCCAGACCCCAGATGACCCCCCGTCACCCCAACCGCCGAGATCACCTCCGCTCGCAACTCATCCGCCAACTGCGGCAACTGATCCGCCGACAGCAAACGGATGTCGGCGGGGGTTTGAACCGTATCGAGCAACGGTGTGTCAGGACGCTGGGTCATGGCAACAAACTAACCAAGCCATTAGCCCGAGTCGACCGCTCGAAAGCGCTTGCACCGAATTGCGCCAGAATGTGACAATTCTGCATGACATCGCTCCATCACCGCCGCGCGACGCGCGATGATTCGCCTACGATCGCTGCGTTGATGGCACGTGCCATCGACGCGCTGCACCACGGCTTTCTCGACAACGACCAGATCGCTGCCAGCAAGTCGGTAATGGGGCTCGACACACAATTGATCGACGATGGCAGCTTTTTCCTGGTGTTTGACGGGAACGACCTCGCCGGGTGCGGCGGATGGAGCGACCGCGTCACGCTGTACGGTGGCGATCACAGCGGCAGCCTGCGCGATGCGCGTCGGCTCGATCCCGCGCAGGACGCTGCCCGAATACGCGCGATGTTCACCGATCCGGCGCATGTGCGACGCGGTATTGGCCGAATGGTGCTCGGACTATGCGAAGCGGCGGCGCGTGATGCGGGTTTCACGCAGGCCGAGCTTATGGCCACTTTGGCCGGTGAACCACTTTACACATCTTGTGGATACCGTGCGATCGAGCGGGTTTTCGCACCCGCAGTGAACGGGATTGCCGTGCCGCTGGTGCAGATGGGCAAGCCGCTTTAGCGGGTCAGTCGCATGTTGCGCATTTGCCGCGGACTTCGATCACCGGGCGTTCGGGCGAGAACCCTGCTGCCTCGGCTGCCGACCGCACACTGCCGGTCACCACATCATTGTCGAGATGGGTGGTTTGCCCGCAGCTGTCGCATACCAGGAAAATGCAGTCATGCAGACAATCGGGATGCGCATTGGCGATGTAAGCATTTGCACTTTCGACCCGTCGGGCGAGATTGGCGGCCACGAACAGATCGAGGATACGGTAGACGCTGTTCGCCGCGACCCGGCGTCCGGCCGCCTTTGAGACCGCTTCTGCAATGTCATAGGCCGATGCGGGCTTGTCGAAACCCGAAAGCGCCGCAAAAATCTGTGCGCGCATCGCCGTCCATTGTTCACCTGACCGCTCAAGCGTGGCTTGCGCGGCACTGGCGAGAGCAATGCCTTCATGTTCGTGATGCTGGTGACTTCCCATGCGCTTAATCTAGGCGCTCGGCTGCCCCGCGACAAGCGCAGCCATTAGCTCGATCAGGCGGCGGCGCGACGGTTCAGATCATGCCCGAGCGCGAGCAGGCCGACACCCACAAGCGTGAACAATGTTTCGCCGCTGCCATCATGCGGCAGCGAAACGGCGCCGGCCATGACGCCCAGTCCGAGCGCGCCGATCGAAATCGGCATCATATAGCCGTGCTGCATCACGCCGCGACCGAGCGCCAGCGCACCAAGCATGATCGCGACCGACAGCCCAACCTCGTGCACGACAGGCGCGAACAGCAAACCGCCCGCTGATGCCGCGAGCGCCAGCAGGACCGCACTTGCCAGACAATGTACCGCGCATAGACCGGAAATGCCGATCGCAATCCGATCAAGACCAATCGAACTGGTAGGGAGAGAGTCGAGCCGCATCGTCCTCATGGAGCGCATCTGGCATGGAAGCACTGGAGTTACAATATATCATTGCGGCTATGGCGCGAATTTTTTGTCGACCGTGCCTCGATTGCCGGTCTGTCCACTACCACCGATGGGCGGTGATGACGCGGTAGCTGATTTCGGATAGAAAGCACGCAATGTTGATGCAATCCACCGCCATGCTCCGGACGCGCCCGCGCGCTATCTCGTTTTGGCTGTTTGCCGTGGCGGCGTTGGTGATCGCCATGATCATGGTCGGCGGAATTACGCGGCTGACTGATTCCGGGCTGTCGATCACGGCCTGGAAACCGATTTCCGGCACCCTTCCGCCGCTGACCGACGCCGCGTGGCAGGCCGAGTTCGACGCGTACAAGAAAATCCCGGAATATCAGCAGATCAATGCCGGAATGACGATGGCCGGGTTTAAGGCAATCTTCTTCTGGGAATATGCCCACCGGTTGTTGGGGCGCGTGATCGGCCTCGCCTATGCGCTGCCGCTGATATGGTTCGCAGTTCGGCGGCAGATCCCGCGCGGCTATGGCTGGCGGTTGACGGCTTTGCTCGCGCTTGGTGGCCTGCAAGGCGCGATCGGGTGGTGGATGGTGGCATCTGGCCTGTCGGTCCGCACCGATGTCAGCCATGTGCGGCTTGCGGTCCATCTGTCGACGGCGCTGGTGCTGCTCGGCGGCTTGATCTGGACCGCGCTCGATTTGCGCGCGCTGTCGATCCTGCCGGTGGCGCGACCTGCGCGTCTAACGGCGATCGCCGCAACCGCGATCGGCCTGTTGGCAGTGCAGACGATCTTCGGCGCGTTCACCGCTGGGCTCGACGCGGGCTATGCCTTTTCAAGCTGGCCGCTGATGGGCGATGCCATTTTTCCGGCCAATGTGCCGATGGTTGATCCCGCGTGGCGCAATGCCGTTGATAACCCTATCGTCGTGCAGTTCATCCATCGCTGGTTCGCCTTTGCGGCCGCCGCCGGACTTGGCGCACTGGCATGGCACGTGATCCAGCAGGGCACTGCCCGGCTTGGCTATCTGATTATCGCGCTGGTCACGCTGCAAATCGTCCTTGGCATCGCCACCCTGCTGACGGGGGTCGCCATCGAGATCGCTGTTGCGCACCAGGTGAACGCGGCGCTGCTGCTGATCGCGACCATGGTTGCTGCGCATCTGCTCGGGCAACGTGCCGCAGCTGCTTAGGACCGCGCTGGCGCTAGGAGTCGCCGCGCTATCCCAGAGCGCGACAATGGCGCAACTGGCCCCCATCACCGGCAAAGCCTATCGCCTCGTCCTCGTCGAAGAACGCCATGATGATCGTCGCGTGCAGCGTTTCACGAGCGAGCGTCGATTAGTGTTTCTCCGCCTCTCCAATGGCATCGCGCTCGACCTGACCATCGCCAGAGACGTCACCCCGCCCGGTGGGCCGGGGGCCATGGTTGCGGCCGCGATGGCGGGCTTGAAGGGCCGAACGATCCGGTTTTTGCTCGATGGGAACGGTCGGGTAACGGGAATCGATGACGAAGACACGATTTGGAGCGCGTTCTGTGACGCCGTCGATCGCGCAGCCGATGCGACCGTCGCAGGCAGCCCCGCACGCGACCGCGCCGCGCGCAGCATGGCGGCCGTCTTTCGGTCGCTGCCCACTGACCGTCGTCGAGCGATGCTGACATCGATGGCTGCCCCAGCCCTTGCCGGAAGCTTAGCCAATCGGCAGCCTCAGCGCGACGCCGAGATCACGCTGCCCGCACGAAGCCCGGCGGGAACAACGGCGATGCTCTCGGGTACTGAAACGGTGCAGCTGATCGACGACCGGAGGATGACTATCACGACCACGGCCGAGGGTGATGTTGCCGCGCCCGACGCGGCGGGCCCACCCACTGCGCATATCAGGGTGTGGATCACGCGCACGATCGATCGATCGGCTGGACTGGTGCTCGAATCGCGCGAGGAACGCGAAACCACGATTGGTCAGGGCGCCGATGTGCGCCGGTCCACAAGCATCTCCACCAGTCGACTTATTGGTCCGGTATCCTGATACCCGTTCGCAATCCCTCGCATATGCTTGACTTTTAGGCCCTGTCGCGTAGATGGCAGCGCAACATCGCCGCTCCGATCCGGGGCGGCGTGTTCGTTTTTACCGGCGGCGAAGGCTGCCAAAGCAAAGAAGGTCTGGCCCCATGAAGGCGCTGATGAAGACCACCAAGTCGGCCAAGCCGCACGAAGTGGAAAAGAAATGGCATATCGTCGATGCCGACGGCCTGGTGGTCGGTCGCGCGGCGACGATCATCGCCAATGTGCTGCGTGGCAAGCACAAGCCCAGCTTCACCCCGCATGTCGATTGCGGTGACAATGTCATCGTCATCAACGCGGACAAGATCAAGTTCACCGGCAAGAAGCTGAAGGACAAGATCTATTACAAGCACA
>CAZWAL010000220.1:0-4482 GCA_964631905.1 uncultured Stakelama sp. | reverse complement strand
CCGCACAGCTGACCGACATTCAGGCGAACACCAACTTCAACGGCGTTTCGCTGGTCGGCGCGACGGCCGCCACGGTCAACATTCAGACCGGCTCGGCAAACGGCGACACGGTAACGCTGGACGTTGGCGGCCTTGACCTGACCGCGGCAATTGCTGCGGACGTTTCGACGGTGGCTGGTGCCAATACCGCACTGACCGCGATCGACACGGCGCTGACGGCAACCAACACCACGCGTGCAACACTGGGTGCAGGCCAGAGCCGTTTGGCTTCGGTCGTCAACAACCTGACCAACAGCGTCGCCAATCTGACCGACGCGCGCAGCCGCATCGAAGACGTCGATTTCTCGACCGAAACGACCGAGCTGGCCCGTGCGCAGATCCTCAGCCAGGCTTCGACCGCGCTGATCAGCCAGGCGAACCAGTCGCAGCAGGGCGTGCTCCAGCTGCTCCGCTAAGCAAAGGATCGGCTCCGGCACCGCCCCCCTTCAAGGGTGTCGGAGCCGCCCGGCCCTCCTTGCTTCCAAAGGAGTGCGCTCAAAGAACCCCGGCGGCGAAAGCCGCCGGGGTTTTTTTCGCGTCAGTCAATAAGTCGCCACTCGCGCAGGCCATTATCTGCAACAATCGCGACTCCTGCCGTTCCGATCGGATCGGCATGGGCATTGGTAAGGAAGTCAATGCCGGCTACGTCATCACCCGGCACCCGAGCAAGGAAGCGATCGCCGGCCGGGTTTCGTGCAACCACTACCCCCGCACTCGGTGCACCAGCGCGATCATAGAACACGGTATAGCTTTCGATAATTCCCGGCCCGGCATAGTCCTCATCGACCACCGGCACGGGCCCTCGCCGCGCATCTGCCTGTGCCTGACAATTGAAATCATGCGGAAAGCTGACACCGGGCAAAGGCTTTCGCGAGAGGACGATGCTGTGGTTATAGGTTGCAAAGCCGCCATTGCCGAACAGCAAACCGATCTGCCCGTCCCCCACGCGCAGCCGATCGACCATCGCTGCGACCGCGTGGCTCATATAGTTACCGATCGGCCCACCGCCGAACGTCAGCCCGCCCACCACAGTGGCAGGCTTGTCCTCGGGCCAGTCGATGATGCGCCGCGCCATTTTGGGGACGCAGGGAAAGCAGGAATAGAGTTCGGCGAGGTCAATCTGGTCGATCGTCAGCCGATTTGCCGCAAGCACCTGTTCAAGCGACACACGCATCCCCGCCGACGCGGCATAGCTGTCGCGCGCCAGCACATCGTCAGGTTCATGCGCCGCAGCGCCGTGGCCGACAAAGATCAGACGATCGTCGGATATGCCCCGCGCGCGAGCCTGTGCCAGGCTCGTCACGATGAACCCGGCGCCCTGATTGACCGCGCTGTTGGCGACCATCAGCTTGGGATACGGAAAGGCGATCGGGCGGTTCGCAGGAGACGGGGTGACGATTTCGTCCACGCTTTTGGGCGCGCGCAGCCAAGCGCTCGGGTTGTCGGCCGCCACCTGTGAGAACAGCGACCAGATCCGCCCGCTTTCGGCCTGTGCCTCGGCAAAAGTCTGCCCCCAGGCGGACCGTGTGGCGTTTTCATAGAGCGGATAGACATCGACCGGCGCAGTGAGCCCGTAACGCTGGCGATAGATGGGCGCGACGCCGCGGTGCCGCACCCGCATGGCGTTATGATCGACATCGCCGCCGCTTGCCGCCGCGCGCTTGGCGGCGGTGCGCAGTGCTTCACCGCCCACGACGGCGGCGACGATCGATTCCCCAGCCCCGATCCGGTTCGCCGCCTCGTTCAGCAAGCGCACGGGACTGTCGCCCATCGGCTTGGGCGTCTGGATTCGATGGGCAGGGGCGATGCCCAGCCCCGCCGCCACCGCATCGACCACCGGGTTGATGTCGCGAAACGAAATCTGGTCGACCACCGCGAGCGAATCGATCGCATCGATCCACCCGCCCTCGCCATCGCGGTCAGCCGCCTGTAATGCCGCGACCATCAGCGCGACTGGATCCATTGCGGCAAACGGGTCTTCGGTCCGGTCATTAATCTGGCCAACGCCGATGATGACGGGGGTGCGTGCTGGGTCCATGGTTTTGCTCCTCAGCCCGCCAGCTGCACGACGCCAGCGGCAGCCATTGCCGCGATCTCATCGGCGCCATAGCCAAGTTCGGTGAGGATCGCGGCGCTATGCTCGCCCGATTGCGGCGCGCGCTGCATCGGATCGCGCACGGCGCCGCTCAGCGCGATCGGTGCGCCGACAATCGGCGCCGGCGCGGGTGTGCCGGGATAGCGGACATGCTCGACATAGCCCATCGCCTGCACCTGCGGGTGCGCCATCACCTGCGATGGATCGAGCACCGGTCCGGCGGGAATGCGCGCCGCGCCCAAGGTCTCAATTGCCTCCTCGGTCGTGCGGGTCGCGCACCATTCGGCCATCCGCGCGCTTAGCGCTTCGCCATTATCGCCGCGGGCCATATCATCGACATAGCGTGGATCGTCGATCAGTTCGGGCGCGCCCACCAGCTTTGCCCAGCGCGCGAAAATCGGGTTGCTCACGACCTGGGTGATGATCCACCCGTCGCGCGTCGCGAACACATCGGTCGGGCCCGAGCCGAAGCTGCGATTGCCCATCGGTATGCGCTCCACGCCGTTCAGCGCGTGATCGATGCTGAGCGCATTCGACATCGCGGTCGCGGTCCCGAGCAGCGATCCCGACACCTGCTGGCCCTGTCCTGTCCGGTCCCGATCCCGCAGCGCCACCATCGCCCCGAAGGCGCAGTGCAGCGCGGTGCCGAAATCGACATAATTCACTTGCGCGCGGTAAGGCTGACCGGGCGTGCCTGTCAGCCGCACGACGCCAGACATCGCCTGCCCGACCGCGTCGAAACCGACCCGCCCGGCCATCGGGCCTTGCTCACCAAAGGCAGACGCCGTCACTAGAATGATATCCGGCTTGGTCGCGCGCAGCGATTCCAGGTCAAGTCCCGCCTTGGCAAGCGCCTCTGCCGGCATGTTCGCCACCACGATATCGGCGGTCGCCACCAGCCGCTTAACGATCGCCTGCCCTTCGGCACTGCCCAGCGACAGCGCAAGCGAACGCTTGTTGCGGTTCATCTGCAGGAACCCTGCCCCTGCCCCGTCCTCGGCGACCGGCACCGGGAAGCGATCTTCGTTGCCGCCCACACGCTCCACCCGGATCACATCGGCACCATAATCGGCAAGCAACGCCGCGCAGTACGGCCCGGCGATGTACCGCCCGAAATCGAGCACGCGAATGCCGCTCAATGGTTTCATCTGGCCCTTGCCCCTCACCTTGTCCGTCGGCACGCTCAACTGGCGGCGATCGGGTTCGCCCAAGCCTTAGCGCCGATGCAGCGCCGCTGCGACCCGCTTTTCTTTTCCGCCACCAACCCGCAAAGAGCACCCAACGACAAAGGCAGGGGATGATCCGATGAACCGTTTTTTGGCGCATAGCGGCGCGCGCTATCCGATCGTCCAGGCGCCGATGGGCTGGATTGCACGGTCAACGCTCGCCTCGGCGGTGTCAAACGCCGGTGGGCTGGGCATCATCGAGACCTCGTCAGGGGAAACCGAGAATTGCCAGGCGGAGATCGTGAAAATGGCGTCGCTCACCAGCGCGCCGTTCGGCGTCAACCTGCCGATCCGGTTCCTGAAAGATGATGCGATGCTGCACTTCATCTGCCAATCCGGGGTGAAGTTCGTCACTACATCGGCGGGCAGCCCGGCCAAGTTCATTGAGCCTCTGAAAGCCGCCGGAATCACCGTCTATCACGCCGTGCCCACGGTGGAGACCGCAATGAAATGCGTCGCCGCCGGAATCGATGGGCTCGTGGTTGAGGGTTCGGAAGGCGGCGGGTTCAAAAACCCCGAGGAAGTCTCCACGCTGGTGCTGCTTCAAGCGATCCGCCGCGTCACCGATGTGCCGCTGGTGGCCGCAGGCGGGATTTGCGACGGCAAGGGCATGGCCGCCGCGTTCGCGCTCGGCGCAGAGGCCGTGCAGATGGGCACGCGCTTCGTCTCGTCCGCCGAAAGCCCGGTGCATCACAATTACAAACAGGCGATCATCGACGCGAAGGAAACCGGCACGTTGGTGCTCAACCAGAAATCGACACCGTGCATCCGCGCGCTGAAGACCGAGCGCACCGCCGCGATCCACGAAGCCGGCCTGATGCCCGCCGATACCTTTGCACGGTTGCAGGATCTGTATTTCGGTGGCGACATGGAAGCGGCTGTCGGCCTTGCCGGGCAGACATCGGGGTTGATCGACACGGTAAAGCCCGTCGCCGATATCATCGAGGAAACGATCGCCGAATTCCACGCGATCGCCGCGCGGATGGGCGCGATGGCGACGGTGAGGAATTTTGGGTAAGTACGACAAAGCTTCGTGTGACGAACCCCTGCCCGTTCGTGTCGAGCGCAGTCGAGACACCCTGCACAGCGCTTGTGGCCGGTTTCTCGACTTCGCTCGAAACA
>CAZWAL010000219.1:0-4493 GCA_964631905.1 uncultured Stakelama sp. | reverse complement strand
GCAAAGGCAAGGTTGGCGCGCGCGGCATCGGCAAACTTGTTCCAGGGGCAGACGGCCAGGCAATCGTCGCACCCGTAAATCCGGTTGCCGATCCCGCTGCGGAATTCATGCGCGATCGGCCCGGCATGCTCGATCGTCAGATACGAAATGCAGCGCCGCGCATCGAGCCGATACGGCGCGGGAAAGGCATCGGTCGGGCAGGCGCGCTGGCAGGCATCGCAGCTGCCGCACCGGTCCTGCCCCGGCGCATCGGGTGCCAGATCGAGCGTCGTGTAAATGGCGCCCAGGAACAGCCAGCTGCCATCACCGCGGCTCACCAGATTGGTATGCTTGCCCTGCCAGCCCAGCCCCGCTGCCTCGGCGAGCGGCTTTTCCATGACAGGCGCGGTATCGACGAACACCTTCAAGTCGCCCCCCGCGGTTTCCACGATCCAGCGCGCCAGTGCCTTCAGCGCGCGTTTCACGACGTCGTGATAATCGGCGCCCTGCGCATAGACCGAGATGCGACCGCGCTCCCCCGCTGACGCCAGCGCGAACGGATCGACAGCGGGCGCGTAACTCATCCCCAGCGCGATCACGCTGTTGACCTGGGGCCACAGCCCGCGCGGGGATGCGCGCTGATCCACGCGCGCTTCCATCCAGATCATGTCACCATGCGCGCCATCCGCCAGCCACACGCGCAGTCGCTCCCCCGCTGCCGGCGCGACATCGGCGGAGGCAATGCCGCACGCTGCGAACCCCAATTCCGTCGCTTTCTCGCGCAGTCTTTCCGAGAATGGCTTGTTTTCGTTCATCCTTGCCCGCTAGGTCTGGCAACCATGGGGTGGCCATCACCGTCATCCCTACCCCGTTTGGACTGAGCTTGTCGAAGTCCTGCCTTTCTTCTCGGCCGTCGACAAGAAAAGCAGCCCTTCGACAAGCTCAGGGCGAACGTAATGTGGCAAGGGGATCTGCGTGAAGGACAATCTGGCGATCACCGCCACTGGCCTCGTCAAACGCTTTGGCGACAGGCGCGTTGTCGACGGGGTCGATATCGCGGTGCCGACCGGCGCGATTTACGGCGTGCTCGGCCCCAATGGGGCGGGCAAGACGACGACGCTGCGGATGCTGCTCGGTATCATCGAACCCGATGAGGGGCATCGCAGTCTGCTGGGCCATGCCCGCCCGCGCGAAGCGAGCGACCAAATCGGTTACCTGCCCGAAGAACGCGGATTGTACCCGGCAATGAAGGCGCGTGACGCGATTGCCTTTATGGGCGCATTGCGCGGGCTCGACTGGCGCGAAGGCCGCAAACGCGCAGCGACGATGATGGAAGCCGCAGGACTAGGCCATGCCGTCGACGACAAAATTCGCAAGCTCTCCAAGGGCATGGCACAACTCGTTCAGCTGCTCGGATCGGTGGTGCATCAGCCCGATTTGCTCGTGCTCGACGAGCCGTTTTCGGGGCTCGATCCGGTCAATCAGGAACGGCTCGAAGCGCTGATCATCGCCGAGCGCGATCGCGGTGCGACGATCCTGTTTTCCACTCATATCATGAGCCATGCCGAGCGGTTGTGCGACGGGCTTGCGATCATCGCGGGCGGCAAGCGCCGCTTCGAGGGGACCGTGGCGCAGGCGCGCGGGCTGTTGCCGCAGCAAGTTCATTATGTACCGCATCACAATGCGCCGGGCATTCGGGCATTGCTGCCAGCCGATGCGGTGCCTGAGGGGGATGGCTGGAAGTTCATCATGCCACCCTCCGGTATCGAAACCCTGCTCAGTACGCTGATCGGCGCGGGGCATGGCATTTCGGGCCTGTCGATCGAACGACCCGGCCTGCACGATGCGTTCGTCAAGATCGTCGGCCCTGCCGCGCTGGAGGCTGCACAATGACCAACCGGGCCCGATTGCTGCGCCAGACGCTGACGATCGCGCGGCGTGATTTCACAGCGACCGTCTTCACGCCGTTGTTTCTGCTGTTCCTGTTGTCACCACTGTTCATGATCGGCTTTGCGGCGGTGGGTGCACTGGGCGGGTCGACGATCGCGCGTGGGCCATCCGAAAAGGTGCGGATCCTTGCCTATGTACCCGCCGATGACGGAAAGGCGCTGAGCGCTGCCGATGAGCGGTTGCGGCGTGTGTTTCGCCCGGGCGATGCCCCACCTGCATTCGAGACAAAGCCTGCAGGCAGTGACCCCGCCAAGCAGGCGCGCGCCGCGTTCGAAGCGAAGGAAGTCGTGGCCACTGCGGTACTTTACGGTCCGCTCGACAAGCCGCAGATCATCTACGCGCCGCGCGGATCGCGCGCAGCGGATTATCTCGCACAACTCGCCGAAACGGCGCTGCGAGACCGGGCAAGCGGCGGGGCCGAGGCACTCAGCACCGCCACCAAAATCCCGTCAAAGCCGACCAAGAATTCGCAGTCGAGCAATAGTGCCGCAGCACTGGTCGGCGTGACCGGCATTTTCTTCCTGACCCTGTTCCTCTCGGGCCAGGCGGTCGGCACGATGGCGGAGGAGCGCAGCAACAAGGTGATCGAGATACTCGCCGCCGCGGTGCCGCTCGAGTCGGTGTTTCTGGGCAAGCTGATCGGCATGTTCGGGGTCGCGGTGCTGTTCGTTACCTTCTGGGGTACGCTGATCAGCCAGATCGGTGTGCTGCTGCCCGACGGTGCGGCGAGCGCGATTACCGCCTTTGCACCGGCGGTGGGGATGCCCGCCTTCATCCTGTTGTTCTGCGCCTATTTCACCATGGCCTATATGCTGCTTGGCGCGGTGTTCCTCGGGGTTGGCGCGCAGGCATCGACGATGCGCGAAATCCAGATGCTGTCGTTGCCGATCACGATCGTGCAGATGGTGATGTTCGGCCTGGCCTCCACAGCGGCGTCCCAGCCGGGCACATCGCTGGCGTTGCTGGCGGAGGTGTTCCCGCTCAGTTCGCCCTATGCGATGGCCGCGCGCGCTGGCAATTCGCCGGAGCTTTGGCCGCATGCCGCTGCGCTGGCGTGGCAATTGCTGTGGGTGTCGATCACGATCTGGTTGGGTGCAGGGGCGTTCCGGCGCGGGGTGCTCAAATCGGGTAGCGGTCGCAAGCCCTTTGCCGGGCTGATTCGTCGCGGCGCGCTGGCCAACAGCCGAAACACTATTGACACAGATGTAAGTTAGTAGTCTCCTCTACGCATAGGAGAGCAGATATGGCGACTTTGGCAGCAGACACATCGCGCACGTCTTTCATCGACCCGTTCGATGTCAGCCGTGCCGAATTGTATCGCGACGATGTGTGGCAGGCGCCGTTCCGCCAGCTCCGCGCCGAATCGCCCGTCCATTATGTGCCGCACAGCGATTTCGGCCCCTATTGGTCGGTCTCGACCTACAAGCCGATTGTCGAAGTCGAATCGCTGCCCGATCTTTATTCGTCGGAAACCGGTGGCATCACGCTTGCCGATTTCGACGAGAAGATGCCCGGCGCGGTAAAAATGCCGATGTTCATCGCGATGGACCGCCCCAAACACACCGGCCAGCGCCGCACCGTCGCGCCTGCCTTCACACCAAGCGAAATGGTGCGGATGACGGAGAATATCCGCACGCGCACCAGCGAAGTGCTCGATTCGCTGCCCTGGGGCGAACAATTCGACTGGGTCGATACCGTGTCGATCGAGCTCACCACGCAAATGCTCGCCATCCTGTTCGATTTCCCATGGGAGGATCGGCGCAAGCTGACGCTCTGGTCCGATTGGGCGGGCGATATCGAACTGTTCAAGGATGAAGAGCAGCGGATGATCCGGCTCCAGCATCTGCACGAATGCGCAACCTATTTCACTGGCCTGTGGAACCAGAAAGTCGGCAAGGAAAAGACCCCCGACCTCATCTCGATGATGATCCATTCGGACGCGATGGCCGAAATGGATCAGATGGAATTCCTGGGTAACCTGATCCTGCTGATCGTCGGCGGCAACGATACGACGCGCAATTCGATGACGGCGGTGGCCTATGGTCTCGACCTGTTCCCCGACGAGCGGACCAAGCTGGAAAGTGATCCGTCGCTGATCCCCAATGCGGTTCAGGACATCATTCGCTGGCAGACCCCGCTCGCGCATATGCGCCGCACCGCGACGCAGGACACCGTGCTGGAAGGGCAGCAGATCAAGGCCGGGGACAAGCTCGCACTCTGGTATCTCTCCGCCAATCGTGACGAGAGCGTCTTCGGGGACAATGCCGACAAGATCGTTGTCGATCGCCCCAATGCCCGCCGCCATCTGGCGTTCGGGCACGGCATTCACCGCTGCGTCGGTGCGCGGCTGGCGGAACTCCAGATCAGCGTGCTGCTCGAGGAAATGGCGAAGCGCCGGATGCGCGTGAACGTGGTCGGCGCGCCGGAACGGGTCGCCGCCTGCTTCGTCCATGGCTATCGCAAACTGCCGGTGACGATCAGCAAATACTGACAACCCGATTGGCCGCGTAACCTGGACGGGTGATCGACCGAATAGCTTGGCATCAAGACCCCAAGGGAGTTCG
>CAZWAL010000218.1:0-4496 GCA_964631905.1 uncultured Stakelama sp. | reverse complement strand
GCCGAAATTCACCGATCTGTTCAAGCTCGCGCGCGATCTGGGCGCGGATTGCCTCGCGACCGGCCATTATGTCCGCCGTGTCGAAGGCGCGGCGGGTGCCGAACTCCACCGCGCTATCGATCCCGCGCGCGATCAGAGCTATTTCCTGTTCGCGACCACGGGTGCCCAGCTCGACTATCTGCGGTTCCCGCTGGGGGGCATGGCAAAGCCGCGTGTGCGCGAGATTGCCGCCGAAATCGGCCTTGGCGTCGCGGCCAAGCCTGACAGCCAGGATATCTGCTTCGTGCCCGACGGCAACTACGCCGCGCTTGTGAAGAAATTGCGGCCGGAAGCAGATACCAGCGGCGATATCGTCGATGAATCCGGGCGCGTGCTGGGCCAGCACCGCGGGCTCATCCACTTTACCGTTGGCCAGCGGAAAGGGCTGGAGATCGGCGGTACGCCCGAGCCGCTTTATGTCATCCGGCTGGAACCGGCCGAACGGCGGGTGATCGTCGGCCCGAAGCGAGCGCTGGCAGTCGGCGCGGCGCGGCTGACGGGTATCAACTGGATCGGCGGCGATCATCACGGGCCAGTGACGGCAAAGGTGCGTTCGCTCGCCAAGCCTGTGCCTGCGCGGCTGGAGGATGATCATATCCTGTTCGACGCGCCCGAATATGGCGTCGCGCCGGGTCAGGCGGCGGTGCTGTACGCTGGCGATCGGGTGCTCGGCGGCGGCTGGATCGCGGAGACTGAGCGTGCGCTGGTGGTGGCCTAGCGCTTCAGCGGTTCGGGCTGGCACCCCAGCAGCGGATCGAAGCGGACCGATCGGCTTGCAATCAGCGGTACCGATGCCGTCACCGTCTTGGTCGCCGGGTCTTCGCTGAGCTGGATCGGCTCCATGCCGGGTTCGAAATCCTTGCGGCAATTCTGCAGGTCGCGGTTGCCGATATAGCGGCACGCACAGGCAACGCGCGCGCCATAGCCGACGCCAAGTTCAAGCTGCGGCGTCAGCGACCGGACATAAAGCCACGCTCCCAAGGCGAGGGCCAGGATAACGATCAGGGTCGGTATGACGAGGCGCCTTGCGTTCATATGCCCCAAGCGTAGACTGGCATCATGAGAATAAAAAGCCTCTTCATTGTCGGTGTGGCTGCCCTGATGCTCGCCAGCAGCGGGGCAGCCCCTGCCGATGACGCAGGGCCGCTGACACCACTGTTTGCCGCCGATCAGGCGGAGGCGCGCGGCGCGATCCTGATCGAGGATGGGCGCGTCGTCGCGAAACACTATGGCGCGGGCTATTCGGACGCGAACCGCTTCATCAGCTGGTCGATGGCCAAATCGGTGACCGCGATGCTGGTCGGTGAGCTGGTCGCCGAGGGGAAATTGCAGCTCGATTCGCCTGCCTCCATCGCTGAATGGCAGAAGCCCGGCGATCCGCGCGGTGCGATCACGCTGCGGCAGTTGCTCAACATGGCATCGGGGCTGAAGCATACCGAGGAAGGCCAGCCGGTCGAGAATTCGGATACCAATCAGGTGCTGTTCGTGAACGGTACGGAAGGCATGGCCGCGCGTGCCATCGCCCAGCCGCTTGAGGCCAAGCCCGGCGAGAAGTTCGAATATAGCTCGCTTACCACGATCATCCTGTCGGAAATCATCACCCGGACGCTCACCGACAGCCGTGATCCGCGCGTCCGGGCGCAGACCTATCGCGATTTCCTGTACGCGCGGCTGTTCACACCGGTCGGCATCACGACGGCTTTCCCGGAGTTCGACGGCGCAGGCACGCAGATCGGCGGATCGCTGATCCATATGTCGCTCGACGATTTCGGGCGATTGGGCGGGTTGCTGCATGAGGGCAAGGCGCCCGATGGCACGCAGGTGATCACGCCCGAATGGCTGGAATTCCTGAAACAATCATCGCCCACCAACCCCGAATATGGCGGGCAGTTATGGCTCAACCGCCCCGGCGCGCCCGATGGCAGCCCCTCATTGTTCCCGCAAAAGGGTGTGCCGTCTTTGGTGTCGATGAACGGCCATCTCGGCCAATATGTCATGACGTTTGACGGGCAGGGGGCGGATGGCAAGCCGCATCGCTATGTGCTGGTGCGGCTTGGCAAAACGCAGGATAAGCAGCGCCGCCCGGTGATCGATGCGATGGGGGATATCGCGGCGAGCTTTGCCAAATAGCGATCGGAGAACACCGGCTTAAGCCCAGCGTGACGCGGTGCGTGGCATCGGGCAATCACGCAAGATGGAAAAGCTGACGATCTGGTTCGATGGCGGCTGCCCGTTATGCCGCCGCGAAATTGCACTGATGCGGCGGTTGGACAAGCGCGGTGCCATCAGCTTTGTCGATGTGAGCAATGGTGACACCGCCTGCCCGATCGATCGTGATGCCCTACTCGCGCGCTTTCACGCGCTCGAGGACGGCGTAATGCTGTCCGGCGCGGCGGCTTTTGCGGCGATGTGGCGTGCCATCCCGCTGCTTCGACCGATCGGGGTCGCCGCGCGCAACCAAGCGGTCCTTGCCATGCTCGAATGGCTTTACCGGCGATTTCTGGTGATACGACCGATGCTGCAGCGACTTGCTGGCCCGCGGATCTAGAGGAAGAACACGCCTTCCATCACCGTCGTGCACTTGCCGCCCAAGATCACCTGATCACCTGCCAGCGTGCACGCCACATGCCCGCCGCGCGCGCTTGCCTGAAAGGCGGTGAAGCTGTCGCGCCCCAGTCGTGCCGCCCAATAGGGGGTCATCACGGCATGGGCAGAGCCGGTCACCGGGTCCTCGGCGATATTGTAATAAGGCGTGAAGACCCGGCTGATCACATCGGTCGTATCGCCCGGCGCGGTCGCGACAGCGACCAGTTTACCGAGCGCCGCCAGCGCGCGCTGATCGGGCTTCAAACGGCGGATCTGATCGGCATTTTCGTACACGATCAGCGCATAGCCCGTTTCATACCACAGCGTCTCGACGGCAGGTCCGGCGCCTAAAGCGGCCACGATATCAGGCAGTGCGTCGGGAGCTGGCCCCCAGGCGGGTAGCGCCATGCGGTACCCGTCGCCATCACGCTCGACCCACAATATGCCCGCCTGCCGTGTCCGGAAAGTAACGCGGGCGAGCGCGGGATTATTCGTCAGCAGATAATGGCCGCTCGCGATCGTCGCATGGCCGCACAGCGCCACTTCGGCGGCGGGCGTGAACCAGCGCAGTTCGTAATCGCTGGCACCGCTGGCATCGGGCACCAGAAACGCCGTCTCGCTCAAATTATTCTCTTCCGCGATCGCCAGCAGCACATCATCCGCCAGCCACGCATCGAGCGGCATGATCGCCGCCGGATTACCGGTAAAGGGCGCATCGGCAAAGGCATCGACCTGGGTGATGGGCAGGCGCGTTACGATGGGTGCGGTCACGGTTGCGGGTCCTTGAGCTTGGCGATTTCATCGGCTTCGACCAGATCGTTGCCGGGGTGATCCACCTGCCCCTCGGGGTCGATATGAATCAGGATTTCGGTGCCTGGAAATTCGCGGGCCAGGCTGTGTTCGAGCCGGTCGGTGACCATATGCGCGTCAGCGATTGTCATCGCCGGGTCCATCCAGATGTGAAACTGGACGAAATCGGTGGCACCGCTGGTCCGCGTGCGCAGATCGTGCAGGCCCTTCAATTCGGGGTGGCGGCCCGCAACCTCGACGAAGCGGCGACGCTTTTCGGGTGGCCATTCCTTGTCCATCAGCTGATCGATCGCGGCGGTCGAGGCACGCCATGCCCCCCAGAGCAGCCAGAGCGCAATCGCGATGCCGAACACCGGATCGGCCCCGGTGATTCCCAGATACTGGTCGAGCACCAGCGCGCCAATCACCGCGAGGTTGAGCAGCACGTCCGACTGGTAATGGACGTGATCAGCGCCAATCGCGACCGAGCGCGTCTGTCGAATCACGTAGCGTTGATAGCCAAGCAGACCGATCGTGACGATGATCGCAATCACGGAGGCGGCAATGCCGATTTCGGCATCGGCGGTTACCTGGCGCGTCACCAGCCGGTCAAGCGCGCGGCCGAAAATGGCGAAGGACGATACCGCGATCACCGCCACCTGGAACAATGCAACGAGCGATTCGGCCTTGCCATGCCCAAAGCGGTGATCATGATCGGCAGGCTGCGCGGCGAGCCTGACACCGAACAAGGTGACGAGCGATGCCACCAGATCAAGCCCGGTATCGGCGAGCGACCCCAGCATCGCGACCGAACCCGTGTGCCAGGCGGCATAGGCCTTGATCAACATCAGCACCGCTGCCGTCACGACGCTGGCAATCGCCGCGCGCGTCGTCAGGCTGCTGCTCGCTTGATGATGGGCAGCGCGGGCGTGATGATGATTATGGCCGTCATTCATGGATAGAGCATGCCTTCGGCCCAGCCGTCATTGGTGCGTGTGAACAGCCGGCGTTCATGCAGCCGGTGTTCGCGGTCCTGCCAGAATTCGATCTGCAGCGGCGTCACGCGATAGCCGGACCAATGC
>CAZWAL010000217.1:0-4509 GCA_964631905.1 uncultured Stakelama sp. | reverse complement strand
TGTTCTTGATGAACTTGCGAATGGTCTGCATTTTCCGGTCTCCAGTCATAGTGAGTATTAGTACCCGGCGGACCGGAACTCCGGCCTGCATCGACTGGGATAGGGTGGTGAGGTTGATAAAGGTTTAAGTCGAAACGCGATCGAGCAGCTTTTTTCAGCCGCCGGTGCGGGCGGTTTCGATCTTGGTATTTACATTGCCCCAGATGCCCGTGGTGGTGTTGGCCAGCTGGATGAATGACGCGATCATCGCGACGACGATTACCGATGCAATCAGGCCATATTCGATTGCGGTACCGCCCTTGCGGTCAGCGGCCAGCCTTTGGAACAATTTCAACATCCGTCGCCACCGCTCCAAAACACCCTTCCGGCAAGATAGATAAAGAAGCAGAGTTAACGAATGACAAACGCCCCTGATAATCGCCCTGAATTGCTATTACCGGTGGTTGCAGTGGCACTGGTCGATGCCGACGGGCGCGTCCTGTTGCAGCAGCGTCCACCCGGTAAGGCGTTGGCTGGATTGTGGGAATTCCCCGGTGGCAAGATTGAAGCTCGGGAAACGCCGGAGGCGGCGTTGATCCGGGAACTGCGAGAGGAACTGGGGATCTCGGTGACCGCTTCGTGCCTCGCACCGGCAACCTTTGCGAGCGCACCGCTTGGTGAGCGCCATCTGCTGCTGTTGCTGTTTGTGTGCCGCAAATGGGAGGGGATGCCCCGGGCGATCGAAGCATCGGCGCTCCGCTGGGTTCGTCCGGTCCAGATGCATGCTCTGCCCATGCCGCCCGCCGACCGTCCGCTGATTGGCCTGCTCGAAGCGCTGATCTAGGCGGCTGTTCCGGGCGGCCGCAGCGCCTGCGCGAGCGATGTCGTGGCACTGCCACGCCGCGCGGGTTGCGGCTGCGAAGGGGCAGGGGCCCAACCCGTCATATAAATGATCTCGAATGTTTCGCGTGTCCGTCCATCGGCATCGGCACGTTCGGCGAACAGCGACGCAGCGCGTGCCAGCACGTCACGACGAAGCGGCACACGGCCGGGCATCGCATTGGCCGCGCCCATCGCGCGCAAATCGCGCAGAAGGGCGAACAGGTTTGCGTAGCGCACCGTAAGCGTTTCGGTATCAGCCACCGGCAGGGCGAAGCCTGCGCGCATCATCAGATCACCGGCCGATCGGACATCGACCTGGGGATGGATTCGCGCCGCCGGGCGATCTGCTTCGGCTTCCTGCAGCACCTGGCGGAGCGTGGTGAGGCTCCCCGCCCCGGTAAAGGCGGCGAGGAACAGACCGTCAGGGCGGAGCACGCGCCGGGCGAGCATCAGCGCGCCGGGCAAATCCCCCACGCTGTCGAGCACACCGGCCGATACCACCAGATCGAAGCTGGCATCGGCAAAGGGCAGCCGATCCTCATCGGCCTGCACGCCGCGCGATGCCGTCGCGAATCGAAAGCCGGCATCCATGCGAACGACGCGCGCATTGGTCGGTGCCGTGAACCGCCCATCGAAGGCGCCCAAATCGAGCACCGTCTCGAAGCGTCGTGAAACGCTATCCAGCCGTTCGCTGATCGCATCGAGCATAAAGGCACGCAGAAAATCCGCGTCGCGATAGCCGGCGGCGGCACGATCACGATGGTGGCGGCGTGTTGACCGGTCAAAGATGTCGGGATTGTCCACGCATGGCCTTGTGCCGGTGGTGGACGCGCGCGACAAGGTGGCGATGCGACTAACAGCGCCCTTGTCGTTTGTTGCAGCGCTCACGCTGCCGCCGCGATGCCCCGGCTGTGGCGCGGTGACCGCGGCCGACCATCGTTTTTGCAGCGATTGCTGGGGGCAGCTGCATTTCCTCGCGCCGCCATGGTGCAGCGGTTGTAATATGCCGTTCGCCTATGATCGCGGACCGGGTGCACGCTGCGCCGATTGCCTTGCCGATCCGCCCGCCCATGCCGGCATTCGCGCTGCAGTCGCTTATGGGGACATTGCGCGGAGCATGGTGCTCCGGCTGAAATATGGCAAGCGCACCGCCTTTGCCGATACCGCCGCACAGCACATGGCGCGCCTGGTGCCGGATCATGCTGATCTGATCGTACCGGTACCGCTCCACCGGTGGCGGCTATGGTCGCGCGGGTTTAATCAGGCAGCGTTGATCGGAAACGCGCTCGGCAAGCTGACCAACATGCCGTGCGATGTCGACAGTTTAAAGCGGTTGCGGGCAACACCGATGCTGCGCGGGCTCGGCAAACGCGCGCGGGCAAAGGTAGTGCAGGGCGCCTTCGCAATCGCGGCTGAGCGTCGCGGACGATTTCAGGGAAAATCCGTGGTGCTTGTCGATGATGTCCACACCAGCGGCGCCACAACTTCTGCCTGTACCGCCCAATTGCACCGCGCAGGCGCGAAAAAGGTGACGATTCTGTGCTGGGCGCGGGTGCTGCCCGGCGAACGTGACGATTGACAATTACCAGGCGCATCCACACTTGTTGTTGCATGACGAAGGTCGAAATCTACACCAAGGCGTTCTGCCCCTATTGCGCGCGAGCCATGCGGCTGCTCGGCACCAAACCGGTTGCGATCGAGGAGCATGACATCACCATGGGCGGGCCAAAGCGCGCCGAAATGCTCGCGCGCGCCAATGGTGGCACCACAGTCCCGCAGATATTCATCAATGGCCAGCATGTCGGAGGGTCGGATGATCTCGCCGCATTGGAAGAGGCCGGCAAGCTCGATGCACTGATCGACGGATGACGCGGATCGCGCTGTTCCAGATGACGAGCGGGATCGATCCCGCCCTTAACGCCCGCGCAGTCGCCGATGCGATTGCACGGGCATCTGCCGGCGGTGCGGCAATGCTGTTTACCCCTGAAATGTCGAACCTGATCGATCGGGATCGCACGAGGGCGGCACTGTCCGTCTGCGCCGAGGGCGACGATACGGTCCTGGCTGCAGCACGCGCTGCCGCTGCCACCCATGGCATTTGGGTGCACCTCGGATCACTGGCGTTGCGCGGTGCGGGCGGAAAATTCGTCAATCGTGCCTTCGTGATCGACGCGACAGGGGCGGTCCGCGCGCGATATGACAAGCTTCATCTGTTCGACGTGGATTTGCCAACGGGCGAGAGTTGGCGTGAATCGGCGGCCTATACGGCTGGCGAGGGTGCGGTCGTGGTTTCAACGCCCGCCGGAGCGACCGGGCTGTCGATCTGCTATGACCTGCGCTTTGCTGATCTTTATCGCGCGCTGAGCAACGCCGGTGCTACCGTGCTTACTGTGCCAGCTGCGTTTACCCGGCCGACGGGGGAAGCACATTGGCACATCCTGCTGCGCGCCCGCGCCATCGAATCCGGTGCATTCGTGATTGCTGCCGCCCAGACCGGTGAGCATGAGGACGGGCGCGCGACCTATGGCCACTCGCTCGTCATCGATCCCTGGGGCGACATCCTGCTTGATATGGGCGCAACCGCAGGCCTTGGATTCGCCGACATTGATCTTGCGCGGGTGGATGATGTGCGCGCTCGGGTGCCCGTGATTGCGCATCGACGCCCCATTCCGGCAGTGGAGATGGTGGCGTGATCGTGTTCGATCTGCGCTGCGGGAATAGTCATGTGTTTGAAGCATGGTTTGCATCGTCCGCCGCTTATGAAGAACAGCGTGAGCGCGCGTTGGTGGTGTGCCCGGTGTGCGACGATTCGATGATCGAAAAGGCCGTGATGGCACCCAACATCGCAGCCAAGGGTAATCGATCGACAGCAGGATCGGTGACTGAACTGGAGGCAATTCTGACGCAAATGGCGGCAGTTCAGGCAAAGCTGCTCGAGAAATCCGAATGGGTAGGGCGTGCGCTGCCGGATCGCGCGCGGGCAATGCATCTGGGCGATGAACCCGTGGCGCTTATTCACGGCGAAACAAGCCTCGCCGAAGCGAAGGAGTTGGCGGAAGAAGGTGTGCCGTTGATGCCACTGCCGTTTCGCGTGGTACCGCCTTCCGCTCGCAATTGAACGGCACTCAGTGGTTGCCGGTCTTGCGTTGACCGAAATCGCCGCAATCTTTAGGTCGGCAGTGTGTGCCCCCGTAGCTCAGCAGGATAGAGCGACGGTTTCCTAAACCGCAGGCCGGAGGTTCGACTCCTCTCGGGGGCACCAAAAAGTCATGATGGGTAGCCGAAGGGCCGGGAAACGACGCGGGCACCGAACAGGTTCGCTGTCCGGTACCCGCGACGAATGGGATCACGCCTTGACGTGCGCCGCGATGTACTTGTTCATTTCGAACATCGTGCACGATTTGCGACCGAATACTTTTTCGAGCGCAGCGTCAGCCAGAATTTCCCGCTTGTTGGCGGGGTTCTGCAGGTCGTTCTTCTTGATATAGGCCCAGACCTTGCTGATCACTTCACTGCGCGGCAGCCGGTCGTTACCGACAATCGCGCCCAGTTCAGGCGATGGCTGGACTGGCGCATGAATGCCGCCGGTCTTTGGGGCCGCAGCCTTGGTGGTAGGTTCTTTTGCCATCGCTATCCTCCCGTTGGCAG
>CAZWAL010000216.1:0-4525 GCA_964631905.1 uncultured Stakelama sp. | reverse complement strand
TGCTCGCCGCATCGTTCATGTCGGCGCCCGGCGGGCTGTTGATGGCCAAGATCATCATGCCCGATGTTCCGCCCGTGCCCCCGTCGGACGAAGTCGACGGCGAGCCGGTCGAGATCGCCGATCCGGTCGATCCGGTGCTCGAGGTGGAGCGCGCCGAGAACGTCATCATGGCCGCCGCCAATGGCGCGCAGACGGGCGTGCGGATCGCCGTCGCCGTCGCAGCGATGGTGCTGGCGTTCGTGTCGCTGGTCGCGCTCGCCAATGGCTTGCTCGGCGCGGTCGGCAGCTGGTTCGGTTATCCGACCCTGACCTTTCAGTGGCTGCTGGGGATCATCTTTTCGCCGTTCATGCTGCTGCTCAATATTCCAGCGAGCGAGGCGGCAGCGGCGGGGAGTCTGGTCGGCACCAAGGTCGTGCTCAACGAATTCGTCGCGTTCATCGATCTGGGCCAGATGAAGAACCTGTCGGCACGCACCACGGCGGTCGTCACCTTCGCGCTCTGCGGTTTTGCCAATTTCCTGTCGATCGCGATCCAGATTGCCGCAACGGGCAGCCTTGCCCCCAACCAGCGCCCGATGATCGCCAAGCTCGGCATCCGCGCGCTGATCGCGGGGACGCTCGCCAATCTGATGAGTGCGGCATTGGCGGGGATGCTGATTAGCTAGGCCTTTGGGGGGAGTAAAATGGGCGAGGCAGATATCGACGAAAAACAGCCCGCAGCGACCCGCCACGGGCCGGAGCATATGCTGGAACGGCTGATCTTCTTTTCCGACGCGGTGTTCGCGATCGCGATTACCCTGCTCATCATCGAAATCCATGTGCCGCATCTGGAAGCGGGCGCGAGCAACGCCGATTACATCAACGCATTACTGAAGCTGACGCCAAATTTCATCGGGTTCATCGTCAGCTTTTTCGTGATCGGCGCCTTCTGGGGTGGGCACCACCGCGCCTTTGGCTGTGCGGCATTTTACAGCGACAAGCTGGTGCCGGCCAATATCCAGCTGCTGCTGACGATTGCGGCGATGCCGTTTTTCACCGCGTTCCTGAGCGAGTACAGCAACCAGCGCGTGCCCGTGGTGCTGTATTGCTGTTGGCTGCTGCTTACCGCGCTGCTCAACCTGCGACTGGGACGGCTGGCAACATCACCGCCGGTGGTGGACCCCAGCGTTTCGGCCGAGGTGATCGCGGGAATCCGCCGCCGCGGGCTTGCCACCGTGCTGAGTGCGATAACGGCGATCTTCGTCGGCATCTTTTCGCCTTTCCCCGTGCTGGCACAGGTATCACTGATGGCGATCCCGCTGTGGCGGGTGTTGCTGGGTTGGATGGCCAAAGAAACCGCTTGAAGCTGACGCAGCGTCAACCGCTACAAGCGGGGTATGACGCAGATCATCGACATTGCCGAAGTCGCCCGCACCACCGGGCTTTCCGCACGCGCGCTCCGTTTTTACGAAGCACGCGGGCTGGTGAAACCCTTGCGCACTGGCTCGGGCCGGCGCTGCTACGGGGCGGGCGAGCTTGAGCGGCTGCACCAGCTGGTCGCACTCAAGCGGGCAGGGCTGAGCCTGCAACAGATCAAGACATTGTTCGACCGGAGACCCGTCGACCTGCGCCAGCTGGTCGCCTTGCAACTGGAGGCGCTGGATGATCAGGCGCGCGCGCTGACCGAAGCCCGCACGATCCTGCGCACGACCTTGTCCCGAATCGATCGCGGCGAGCCGATCGATGCCGCGACCTTCTGCTCGCTGATCAGGACAGGAGACGTGATAATGACTGACGAAACCGATAAATGGCGGGCGGTGACTGACCGCTATCTAAGCGACGAGGCGAGGGCCGATTTCGCCCGAACCTTGCCCGACATGGGCGATGCGTTCGATGCCGAGGCCGCAGGCGCCGCTTGGAAGGATCTGGGCAGCCGGATCAAGGCGGCGATGCCGATGGACCCTGCCAGCGATGCGGCCCAAGCCTTTGCGGCCGAATGGAAGGCGCTGCTCGAACCCTTCACCCGTATCGCCACCCCGGCGATGATGGCGGAAACGCGGGAGATGTACGCGAATATGGACAAATGGGAGGGCCAGGCCGATCCTGGTTTCGACCATCAGGTCTTTCACTTCATCCAGGCGGCGTTCGCCGCAGCCAAATAATGACCGGACCGGTGCTGGCGCCCTGCGCGTCGGCACCGCTGCGGCACTCGAACTGCGATCATATCCTTGGATGATCTCACGGCCAGATTGGAAGCGTCAATATTGACGAAAATCTGAGGCGCGAAATCAGCTAGTGCACATCGGCCAGCGCGGCGCCGGCGATCTCGTCATCCTCCGCAGAGGTCGCGCCCGATATCCCGATCGCGCCGATGATCTTGCCGCCGACGATGATCGGGCGGCCGCCCGCAATCGGTACGGCGCCCGGCAGTGCCAATGTTGTCACGCGTCCGTCGAGCACGGCCTTGGCCATCGCCGCGGTGGGCGTGCGAAACCTTGCAGCGGTGCCGGCCTTTTCCTGCGCGACGATGATCGAGCCATATTGCGTGTCGTCCAGCCGCGCAAAAGCGACCAGGCTCGCGCTCGGTTCGACCACCGCAACCGCGATGCGCAGACCGCGCGCGCGACCGGCGGCGAGCGCGCGTTCAACCAGGCGCTGTGCCTGTGCCAGCGTGATCGGGGTGCCATAGGGCGGGGTCGGAGCCGGGGCGGGCGTCGCTGCCGGGGCGGCTGACACCGGTGTTGCCTGCTGGGCAGCGGCGGGCGTGGCGGCAAATGCAAGCGCCGCGAACATCGCTTTCATCATCGTGTCGGCTCCGGTTCAGCACCCGAATAGTCATAGAATCCGCGCTTGACCTTACGGCCATACCAGCCGGCCTCGACATATTTCACCAATAATGGCGCGGGGCGGAACTTGGGATCGCCGGTGCCGTCATACAGCACGCGGATAATCTCGAGGCAGGTGTCGAGCCCGATGAAATCGGCGAGCGTCAGCGGGCCCATCGGGTGGTTGAGGCCGAGCATGCACGCGGTATCGATGTCGCGCATCGTCGCCACGCCCTCGCCCAGCGCAAAGATCGCCTCGTTGATCATCGGCATCAGCACGCGGTTGACGATGAAGCCCGGCGCGTCATTGGCGTGGACGATTTCCTTGCCGAGCGACTGGCCGAACGCTTCAACGGCGGCGACCGTTTCGTCCGATGTGGCGAGGCCACGGATCAGCTCGATCAGCCCCATCACCGGCACGGGGTTGAAGAAGTGGACGCCCATGAAGCGCATCGCATCGGGCGCGGCTTGTGCGAGCCGGGTGATCGGGATCGATGAGGTGTTGGAGGCAAGAATCGCATCGGCGCGCATCACCGTGCCGACCTGCGCGAAGATCGCGCGCTTGATCTCTTCGCGCTCGGTGGCGGCTTCGATCACCAGATCGCATGGCCCCATCGCCTCGACGCTGGCGACCGGTTCGATCAGGGCCAGCGCGGCATCGCGCGCATCACCAGTAATCTTATCCTTCGTCACCAGCCGGTCGAGCGCCTTGGCAATCCCTGCCTTGCCCACCTCGGCGCGCGCCAGATCGACCTCCGACAACAGCACCTGATAGCCCGATTGCGCCGATACCTGCGCGATGCCCGCGCCCATCTGCCCCGCCCCGATCACGCCAATCGTCTTCATGCTCGCTCCTGTCCGTTGGCCGGGGCATATCGCCGCAAACCCCGTTTGCGAAGCAAAAGAAGCGGGTCGCTGTTACGGCGCCGTACGTGGTGACTGTGCCTCGGCCAGGATCAGCGCAAAGCGATCGTCCGCATCGGTCCATTCGGCGATCGGCGTCCAGCCACCGGCGCGGAGAAGGATGCGCGCGTCGCGGGGGCCGTATTTATGGCTGTTTTCGGTATGAACCGTCTCCCCCGCCGCCATCGCAAAGGGCCGCCCTTCGATCGTGAAATCGATGTCGCGCTGCGCCTCCAGATGCATTTCGATCCGCGATCGCATGTCGTTCCAGATCGCGCGGTGGCGGAACGCGTCAACCGGGATCGTCCCGTCGAGTTCGCGATTGATGCGCTCAAGCAGGTTCAGGTTGAATGCCGCCGTTACCCCTTGCGCATCGTCATAGGCGCGCACCAGCACATCCTCGTCCTTCAGCCGGTCCATACCGATCAGCAGCATCGCGCCGGTATCGAGCCATTTGCGCATCGCCCGTAACAGATCGACCGCCGATGCCGGGATCATGTTGCCGATCGTCGAGCCGGGGAAAAAGCCGAGCTTGGGAATCTCTGCAACCGCCGCAGGCAGCGCGATCGGGTGCATGAAATCGGCCTCGATCGGGAGAACGGGCAGGCCGGGGAACGCGGATGACAGCGCGGCGGAAGATTCGCGCAGGAAATCGCCCGAGATATCGATCGGCACATAGGCCGCCGGTTCGATGGCCCGCAGCAGCAGCGGCGTCTTGGCGGAGGAGCCCGATCCGAACTCCACCACCGCGCGACCTGCGCCGATGCAAGCGGCGATGGCCGGGCCGTTATCGCGCAGGATGCCGGCCTCGATCCGGG
>CAZWAL010000215.1:0-4613 GCA_964631905.1 uncultured Stakelama sp. | reverse complement strand
TTTGCATTCACGGACACGGGCTTCCCCTTGGTTTTGGGCGGGAGCGGGGGCGTTGCTCCAGCCGATGGGAGACCTGTTCGCGGCAGCGGTTCAATCGCGCGCGAACAAGCCGTAAATCAGACGCGACGACGCTTTGAAGGGCGAACGCCATTGTGCGGGATCGAAGTCACGTCGCGGATCGACGTGATCTGGAAACCGACCGCCTGCAGCGCACGCAGCGCCGATTCGCGGCCCGAACCCGGGCCCTTCACTTCCACTTCAAGCGTACGCACGCCGTGTTCCGCAGCCTTGCGGCCGGCGTCTTCGGCAGCAACCTGAGCCGCATACGGTGTCGACTTACGCGACCCCTTGAAACCCATCATGCCTGCCGACGACCACGAAATCGCGTTGCCCTGGGCATCGGTGATCGTGATCATCGTGTTGTTGAAGCTGGCGTTCACATGCGCGACGCCGCTGGTGATGTTCTTGCGCTCGCGCCGACGAATGCGCTGAGGTTCGCGTGCCATAACTATTTCCTGACCTTATCCAATGGGCCGGGGAGATGCTGCCAGAGGCGTGCCAAATCGCACGAGCCTCCGGCGGAGCAAACAGTCCCCCGGACTGTTTGCTTACTTCTTCTTGCCGGCAATCGGCTTTGCCTTGCCCTTGCGGGTGCGCGCATTGGTATGCGTGCGCTGACCGCGGACCGGCAGGCCCTTGCGATGGCGAAGCCCGCGATAGCAGGCCAGATCCATCAGACGCTTGATGTTGATCGACACTTCGCGGCGAAGATCGCCCTCAACAGTGTGATCGGCATCGATCGTCTCACGAATCTGCAGCACTTCCTGATCGCTCAGGTCCTGCACGCGACGCTCTGGCGCAATGCCCAGCTTGGTGGTGATTTCCTTGGCCTTGGTGTTACCAATGCCGTGGATGTAAGTGAGCGCGATCACTACGCGCTTATTCGTCGGGATGTTGACGCCCGCAATACGTGCCATGAAACTGATTCTCCTGCTCCACAGGGCCTGGCATGGCTGCACCGGCCCCATCTCATCGCGTTGACATCTCTAACGCACGATACCGGCGCGCGTTGACACGCCGCCGGTAACCGGTGTTTCGGAAGAGCACGCGCTTAGTCCGGAGGGCGACAGCTGTCAAGCGTTGGCGTCGTGCGGACGGCAAGTTATGTCAAAGTCGAACGTCATCGGCAAGCGCCAAGCCGATGTGGCATCGGCACACCAACCCGGCCATGCCCCAAGCCAACGTTTCGTCTTGCGCCAGGAGACCGGCTGAAACATGCTGGCAATCGTTCCAACAAGGGGTTCCGGGCCATTATGCCCTGGCTGTTCAATCTGATCCTCGTCGTTCACGTCATTGCCGGGGTAGTCGCGCTTACCAGTTGCTGGGGGTCGGTGCTGACGCTCAAGGGCGGACCGGCGCACCGTCGCTGGGGCAAGGCCTTCACCACCGCCATTTATACTGCCAGCTTCATGGCACTCGGCATGGGCACGCTTTCGTTGCGCTGGCCGCTGGCGATGCACCCGCAGCTGACGGACGAGACGCTATACCGCGGGCTGTTCGGCTGGATGATGATCTATCTGGCGCTGCTGACGATGAGCATGACGCGTTATGGCCTGCAGATGGTGGCGAATAAACGCAACCATGCCGCCAATCGCCACTGGTCGATGATCGCGCTGCAGATCGCGGTACTGGCAACCGGGCTGAATTGCTTCGTTCAGGGGATCATGCTGAGGCAGCCGTTGATGATCGCGGTGGCGATTATCGGCTTCGGTACGACGGCGACCTATTTGTGGTACATGTTCCGCCCTGCACCCGGCGCGCGCGACTATATCCCCGAGCATTTGAAGGCGATGGTCGCGACGGGGATCGCAGCTTACACCGCTTTCCTGTCGGTCGGCCTGATCGAGCTGTTTCCCGACCAGGCGTTCAACCCGATCATCTGGGGTGTGCCGACGGTGGTGGGGGTTGGCCTGATCGGGTATTTCCTGCGCACCCTGCCGGGACGGGCGAAGAAAGTGGCCGAGGCGGGCTGACTATTCCTTGGTCGGCGGCGCAACCGGCATCGCCAATGCCTCGGTCGCTGTTTTGAGCGCGAGCATCTGCACTGCCATCACCTCGTCGACAGCCGGCGCAAGCGCTTCTGCGCCGCCACGGATATGGCCGCCCACGACATAGCTCACCTTGATCCTAGTAGCGTTCTCCCCTTCTGTGGTCAGCGTCCAGGTCAGCGTGCCCGTCACCGCTTCGGCCTGTAGCGGACCGAGCGCCGCGTTAAGGCGCATCAGCTTTTGCGGGCGCAGATGGACGATCCGGCCATGTTCGACGCTGCCACCACCGGGAAGCCGTTCACAGAAACAGCCCGTCGCCTGTGAATCGAGGTACAGATTATTGCTGTCACCCGAATAGGTGTGATCCTTGCTCCACCATTTCTGGGGCGCGCGAAGCATATCCCACACCTGAGGGACAGGCTTGTCGATCGTCACCGCCTGGCTAATCTCGAAGCTGGTCGGGGAGGTCGCCACGACTTCCGCAGCGGCCGGGATTGGCATTGCTGTGAGCGCTAACAAGACAATTGCCGATCGCCGCCGCATTTCCATTCCCCCCACACTAGGTTCAGCCCGCCGCTTTTTCCCGTCCCGCACCAGCGGCACTGACGTCCGAACTCTGTTCCACAGCCTGCCGCACCCACGTCATGAAGTCACGACCCGCCGCCTGCACAGCATTTGACGATGCAATATAGGCTGCGTCGTCGCTATCGATCGCCACGGCGGACCATGCCGACTGGTGATCGGCAATCGCCGAACGCAGGACGCTCAGACGTTGACGCAATTCGGCGTAAACAGGCGGATTCTGCCTGATTGGCGCATAATCTTCGCCGATGGTCATGATCGTCATCATGCGCATGGCGAGTTCTCGACGGGCCTCGGCCAGATCCTGCTTGCGCATGGCATCGTCGCGGGTGGCGACCTGCGCCAGCCGCCGCGCCACGGCTTCAATTGCATCCATTTCAGCGATCATCTGTGATCGAGTCGTCATGGCGGGCTCTATGCACCGCCACGCCCCTGCCTGTCACGCCACTCGCCGAGCTATCGGCGTGCCGTTTCAGGCCGATGTCTTCAAAATCGCTTCGATCGCTTCGCTGACATGCTCGATATCGGCCATCCCGTCGATCCGGTGCACCAGCTTGCGTGCATCATAGATCGGCAGGATCGGCGCGGTCTTGGCGCGATATTCGGCCATCCGGGTACGCACCGTTTCGGCATTATCGTCGGCGCGGCGCTTGAATTCGGTGCTGCCGCAGACGTCGCACACCCCGTCCGCCTTGGGCCGGTTGAACACGTCGTGATAATTGGTGCCGCAGCTCGCGCAGCTATAGCGGCCGACGATCCGCTCAACGAGCGCATCCTCGTCGACCTCAAGCTCGATGACATGATCGAGCGTGCGGCCATGCGCGGTCAGGATATGGTCGAGCGATTCAGCCTGTGCGGCGGTCCGCGGATAACCGTCGAAGATCGCGCCCTGGTCAGCCGCCATCGTGCCGAGTTTTTCATCGATCAGCGCGGAGACGATATCGTCGGACACAAGCTCGCCGGCTTCCATCACCGCCTTGGCCTTCAGGCCCGCAGGGCTGCCCGACTTGACGGCGGCCCGCAGCATGTCTCCGGTCGAAAGCTGCACCATGCCGCGTTCAGCCTGTAACCGGCCCGCCTGCGTGCCCTTGCCCGCCCCGGGGGGCCCCAGCAGGATAATGTTCAAAAGCTCAGGTCCCCTCGTTCGACGTCTGCCCTCTTAACGGAGCCGGCCGCCCTTCAGTTTCGCTTTCTTGATCAGATCGCCATATTGGTGCGCAAGCAAGTGGCTTTGGATCTGTGTCACCGTATCCATCGTCACGTTCACGACGATCAGCAAGCTCGTGCCGCCCAGATAAAAGGGGATCGACAGCGCCGATACCAGATATTCCGGCACCAGGCAGATGATCGTCAGATAACCCGCACCGATCACGGTCAGTCGCGTCAGCACATAATCGAAATACTGCTCGGTATTCTTGCCCGGGCGGATGCCGGGAATAAAGCCCCCATGGCGCTTCAGATTGTCGGCCGTTTCTTCCGGATTGAACACAACCGCAGTGTAGAAGAACGAGAAGAAGATGATGCCCGCGCCGTAAAGCGTCATGTACAGCGGCGAGCCGTGCTGGAGATACTGGTTCATCGTGATGATCGCATCACCCCAGCTGCTCTCGCCCTGCACATAATTGCCCGCAAACTGCGTGATCGTCAGCGGCATCAGCAGCAATGACGAGGCGAAGATGGGGGGGATGACGCCTGCGGTGTTGATCTTCAACGGCAAATGGCTGCGATCGGCCTGCATGCCGCGCTGCGTCTGGCGCTTCGGATACTGGATCAGAATGCGGCGCTGCGCGCGCTCCATGAAGCAGATGAACAGGATCAGGACCACCACAGCGACAATGATGCCGAGCAGGCGAACCATATCGAGCGAACCGGTACGGCTGCCCTCGAACAGATTGTACAGCGTCGTCGGCATGCTGGCGACGATGCCTGCCATGATGATCAGCGAAATGCCGTTGCCGATGCCGCGGCTGGTGATCTGCTCAC
>CAZWAL010000214.1:0-4628 GCA_964631905.1 uncultured Stakelama sp. | reverse complement strand
GCAAGGTGTGGATCCAATCGCTGCCGTTCTCGCGGTTGGCTGGGCGGATGCTGGCGGCAGCGGGCGGACGCGGCGGCAATCGCGGTGAGGGGTCGGTGCTGGGCGGGCTTGGCGATTTCATCGGTGGGAACGACTGAGGCGAGTCGTCCGCGCGCTTGACCTCCGCTCCACGTGATTACGGGCTGATCCCCTCGGCTTGGCGCAAAAAACTCAGCATCGCGCGCAGAATTGCGCCGGATGCGGCAATCCCGCTTGCATGGCGACGGCGGATCGACGACCACAAGGTGGGGTAAACGGACGGTCGTTTGTTACGGGCTGTCTTGGGGGGTAAAGACAATGTTGGCAATGGAACGCGCCATGGGGGCGAGCGACACTATTGCGGCGCGCCGTCAGCAAATTCTGGGTTTTGGTCGCGGTGTCATCAGTGATGAGGCAATCGCCCTTTCGTCACTGAGCAACGCGCTGGACGACAGTTTCGTCGCGGCGGTCGAGGCGCTGATGGCGACGCAGGGCCGCGTTGTCGTATCGGGCATCGGCAAGTCCGGCCATGTCGGCCGCAAGATCGCCGCGAGCTTCGCCTCCACCGGCACACCCGCCTTTTTCGTCCACGCCGCCGAAGCCGGGCATGGCGACCTCGGCATGATCATGCCCGGCGATACGTTGCTGCTGCTGTCGCTGTCGGGCGAGACGCGCGAGCTGAAGCATCTGATGTCCTATGCCGCGGATAACACGATCACCGTGGTCGGCATCGGATCGAAGCCCACATCCACGATCATGAGACAGGCCGATGTGCGGCTGGTTTTGCCGACGGTGCGCGAAGCCTGCCCGGAAAATATCTCCCCCACCACATCGGCGATCATGATGCTGGCGATCGGCGATGCGCTGGCGATCGCGCTGATGAACCTGCGCGGCGTATCGCGCACGAAGCTGAACACGCTGCATCCGGGCGGCAATATCGGCCAGCGGCTGACGCGCGTATCGGCATTGATGCATGGTCAGGACGAATTGCCGCTGGTGCTCCAGGAAACGCCGATGCGCGACGTGATCCTGAAGATGACGGCGCACAGTTTTGGCGTGGCCGGTGTCGTCGATTCGGCTGGTCTGCTGATCGGGATCATCACCGATGGCGATTTGCGTCGTCATGCCGACCGGCTACTCGAATCGACCGCCGCCGAGGTCATGACGCGCGGCCCCGCGACGATCGATGCGTCTGCCTTTGCCGAGGATGTGCTGGAGACGATGGAAGCCAGCAAGATCACGTCGCTGTTCGTCACCCATGCGCTCAACCCCGGGCTGCCGGTCGGGCTGATCCATATCCACGATATCCTGCGCGCGTCGCGGCTCTGATACGCGGCGGCGATTGCCATGACGACTAGCCCCGCGCAGGTCGCGATCATCATTCCGTCGCGTTATGCGTCAACGCGCTATCCGGCCAAACCGCTTGCGGTGCTGCGCGGGGCGGACGGCGTTTCAAAGCCGCTGATCGAATGGACGCTCGATGCCGCCCGCGCGGTGCCGGGGGTAGCCAGCGTGCATGTCGCGACCGACCACGCACTGATTGCCGAGGCGGCAGCGGCGGCCGGCGCATCGGTGCTGATGACACCCGAAGCTTGCGCCAATGGCACCGAACGCTGCGCCGCCGCGCTGGATGCACTCCCTGAGCTGCCCGATATCGTCGTCAATTTGCAGGGCGACGCGCTGCTGACGCCGCCCTTCGTGATCGAGGCGCTGATCGCAGCGATGGTGGCTGATCCGGACATCGAGGTGGCAACGCCGATCATTCGTGCCTCCCCCGAAGTCCAGCGCCGCCTGATCGGCGATCAGCGCGAAGGCCGGGTGGGCGGCACCACGGTGACATTCGGGCATGACCGGAACGCGCTCTATTTCTCCAAATCGGTCATCCCGCATCTGCCACCGGCACGAATTGGCGATCCGTCACTGCCGCTGTTTTTCCATATCGGCGTCTATGCATACCGGGTGCCCGCGCTGCGCGGCTATGCCGGCCTGCCGGTCGGTCCGCTCGAACTGCTCGAAGGGCTGGAACAGCTCCGCTTTCTGGAGGCCGGCAAACCGATCCGCATTGTCGAGGTGCGCGATCCGGGCCATGACCTTTGGGAACTTAACAATCCCGAGGATATCCCCTTTATCGAGGCTATCCTGGCACAGCGCAGCGCAGGATGATGATGACGGATTCGACCACGCAACCCATCACCGAGCTTTGCGGCCGCGCCGTCGGCATCGATCAGCCGCTGTTTCTAATCGCAGGGCCGTGCGTGATCGGAAGCGAGGCCATGGCGTAATCGGCCGAAAAAAAGCTTCTAAAGCGGCCTTTGGTCCTGAAATTCCTCTGCTAGGAGCCAAATTCAGCCCACGCGCAATAAGGCTGGTGGGGAAAACGCTTGAGCCGAATGTTGTTCAAGCCAAGCACTTCCTGCACGGCTTTTGTTTCACCGGGGAAATGCGGACAATTCAGCTCGTCGAACACGAGGATCGACCCTTTCACGAGCCGTGGCAGTATGGCCTCCAGAGCAGCCTTGGTCGGTTTGTAGATGTCCATGTCGAACAACGCCAACGAAACAATGGCGTGCGGATTTGCCTCAAGCCATAGTGGTAGGGTGATTGATACGTCACCTTTAACCAACTCGAATTTCTCTATCTGCGGTATTGGAGAAAAACTTTCATGCAGGCTCAGTAAGCGCGTTAATTCGGCTTCATAGCCCGCCGTTGTCGAGTAGTCGCCCTCGCTCGAGAAACCACCATCTGCGGAATCAATGTCAACGAAGCCGCTGAACGTATCGAATCCGTGGATTTTCCGTGAGTGGTTAAATGGCTCATGGATACCACGCAAATTGATTAGGGCAGCAATTGTTGCGCCCCAATGAACGCCGAACTCGCAAATTACGCCCGGTACGTCAATGATATTGCGATAGAGTTGATCGAGATACAGGATACGTGACAACACCTGTCTCTTCATAAACACGAGCGAATGATAATTCCATTGCGATCCAAAGCCGCCATTTGCATAGCGCCCTCGCGCTATTTCGTGCAGAAGCTTATCGTTTCGCGCCTCTAAAGGCTCGCGTTGGGTGAATTCCCCGTCAATTTTTTTTAGCGCTGATCCAACACCGCCGTTTTCATCGCGCGCCTGCGGAATTTCGTGCAAAGCGGCATCGTCCTTCGCCTCTGCCGACGCATGGTGGGTGGTCTCGGGGTCAATTGCTTTCAGGTCGCCGCTCATAGGCTCTGCCAATCTTTACGCTGGTTACTCGCCTACCGATTGGCAGGCAAAGGAGACCCGTCCAGGTCCCGTGATTGAGTAGACGAACGGACCTAAGCTAAGGTTCCGCATGACGTTCGCCCCTGAAACGCTGCCCGCTTGAGGTAGATTGCTTCATGAAACAGAACTACAAAGAAGCGCGGCAGCTTTTCCTCAGATCAGATCATCCGATCCTGCGTGACCGGGAAGCAGGCTCCTCGACGGCGGACCTGAGCCGCAAACAAGGCGTAAGCAGTGCGACGGTTTTTAGAAGAAGCCGACCCGTGACGGTTTGGACGGACGGACGGACGGACGCACGTACCTTAAAGCTAATTGGGGACCGAAACGCTCCGAGTTGGAGCATGTCATAGCCTATGCGGCCGACAATGCGATCACCGTGGTCGGCATCAAATTGGCCGGCGTCCGATCATGCGACAGGCCTATGTGCGGCTGGTGCTGTCATCGGTGACTGAAGCCTGGCCGCAGAATACCTCCCCCGCCACATCGACAATCATAATGCTCGCGATCCCGCTGGTGAACCTGCGCGGCGTTTGCAGCACGAAACTAATGCGCTGTATCCGAGAGGCGAAATTAGCCAGCGCCAAGGGCACCAAACGCTACGCCACCGCGCTCGATGTGGTCGCGGTGCTGCCCGATATCCTAGTAATCATTCAGGGCGATGCGTTGATGACACCGCCGTTTGTGACGCGGCGATGATGTCCGATCCAGGAAGCGGGGTAGCCATCCCGATCATTGGTACTTCGCTAAAGGTTCAGCGCTGTCTGATGGGCGATCAGCGCCGGGGCAGGGTCGGTGTCGCTACCTTGACGTACGGTCCCGATAGTAACGGGCGTCGTATCTCGAAATCGGTGATCCCGCATCTGCCATCTGCATTCATCGAGGATACGTCGCTGCCGCTGTTTTCCATATCGGCATCTATGCATACGGCGTGGCGGCGCTGTGCGGTTATCTCGACCTTGCGGTCGGCTCTGTCGAATTGCTCGAAGGGCTGGAGCAGCTCGGTTTTCTGGAGGCCGGCAAGCCGATACGCATTGTCGAGGTACGCGATCCGGGCCATGACCTTTGGGAACTCAACAACCCGAGGATATCCCGTTTATCGAGGCTATCCTGGCACAGCGCAGCGCAGGATGATGATGACGGATACGACCACGCAACCCATCACCGAGCTTTGCGGCCGCGCGGTCGGCATCGATCAACCGCTGTTCCTGATCGCAGGGCCGTGCGTAATCGAAAGCGAGGCGATGGCGCTCTCGACTGCCGAAACGCTGAAGGGCATGGCCGAACGGCTGGGCATTTTGATCATCTACAAAAGCTCGTTCGACAAGGCGAACCGCACCTCGGGCAGCTCGTT
>CAZWAL010000213.1:0-4653 GCA_964631905.1 uncultured Stakelama sp. | reverse complement strand
TTACGCCGTGATCGTGACGTGAACGACCATAGGACTGAATGAGCTGAGCGAATTGGCGCTTCCTGCTACCCGTTCGGCATCAACACCGCGCGAATGGATCAACCGCGCAGATCAGTCGGCGTCATTACGCCCAGCAGCGATCGTACCGGGCACCCAGCCCGGTCAGCAGCTCATATTGCGACATCCCCGATGCTGCCGCAGCAGTCGGCAGCGCATAGTCAAGCTGCATCCAATCGCCCTCCACGATGTGTCGAGCAGCATCGACGCCAATCGCAACAAGATCCATCGACACGCGGCCAAGCACGGGCAGCACCGCATCGCCCCTCAGCGCGCGACCGACACCCGAAAAACCCCGAAAATAGCCGTCGGCATAGCCGATATTGACGATCGCCACCTCGGTGTCTGCTGACGTGCGGTAGGTGGCGTTATACCCGATCGTCTCGCCGGCGCGCACCCGTCGGCGCTGAAGCACCTGCGCCTCCGGCGTCACCACCTGACGGATGGCACCGAGTTCCGCACGCGGCACCCCGCCATAGAGCGCCAAACCGGGTCGGGTCAGATCGAACGCATAATCAGGCCCAAGCGCAATGCCGGCCGAGTTAGCGAAGCTGAGTCGCCGCGCCCCCACCCGCCCCTTCAGCCCCGAAAAGGCCGTCAATTGCGCGGCATTCATCGCCGCATCCTCGTCGGCACAGGCGAGGTGGCTCATCAGCGTGTTGATCTCTAACCCGTCGAGCGCACCCGAAAGCGCCTCCTCCACAGAAATGCCCAGCCGGTTCATGCCGGTATCAACCATCACGTCACACCCGCCGCCACCCATTGCGCGCCAACGCGCGACCTGGGCCAGTGTGTTGAGCACCGGCCGCGCCAGGCCCGATTGCGCCGCTGCCTGATCTTCTGCCCGCAGCCCATGCAGCACCGAGATCGAGAGCCCGAGCGGGGCCAGCGCGGACGCCTCTGCCCATGTGGCGACAAAAAAGTCCCGGCACCCCGCGCTGGAAAGCCGCTTTGCCACCTCGATCGCGCCAAGCCCATAGCCATCGGCCTTGATCGCTGCACCACAAGCCGCCGGGCCGCTCAATGTGGCCAGCAACCGCCAGTTGTCGATCAGGGCAGCACTGTCGAGGCGCAAGCGAAGAGGGGCGTCAGTCATGTCAGCAGCGGCGTTACAAGCCGTGCGCGTGCAGCACCAGTGGTCTTCGTGTTTCCATTAATGAGCCGATGCCGCCAGATCGGCACGCTCATCGCGCAGCCAGATCAGGGTCACCACCAGCGCCATCGCGACTACCGCCATCGTGTACCACAGCCCGCCATAGGGATCGCCCGATGTTGCGACGATATACTGGCTGATAAACGGCAGGAACCCGCCGAAATAGCCCGTGCCGATATGATAAGGGATCGACATCGAGCTGTAGCGGATGCGCGGCGGAAACATTTCCGCCAGCAGCGCTGCGACGGGGCCATAGGTGACACCGGCAAGCGCGCTGAGCAGGATGATCGCCGCGACGATGATCGCGATGTTGCCCGGGGACGGGATCACCTTGTCCAGATTATAGCCATTGGCGACCAGCGCAGCATCGATCCGTTCGGGGCTGTCGTCGCGCACGGTCACGCCACCCACCGTCACTACCGTAACGGGCGCTGATACGGTGGTATAGGTGACGCCCTTTTTCGACAAGTAATCGAGCACGCGCGCGCATTCGTCGACCTGTTCCTTGGCGAACGGACTGTAATCGCATTTGGGGCCAGAAACGACCACGGGCGCGCGCCGTGCGGCGTCAGCAAGGCCGGGATTGGCGGCACTGCCGATCACCCAGAAGATCGGGAACAACATCACCAGCGTCAGTGCATAGCCGATCACGATCGGCAGCTTGCGCCCTACCCGGTCTGACAGCCAGCCGAACAGCACGAACCAGAACAACCCCGCAGCAGCACCTGCCCCCACGATCAGCTGCGCGGTTGTTTCCTCGACGCGCATCGTGGTTTGCAGAAACGACAGCACAGTGAACATTGCGGTGTACCAGATCACCGTCAGCCCCGCAGCGATGCCGAACAACGCCACGAACAACCGGCGTAGATTACCTGGATAGGTGAAGCTTTCGACGAAGGGGTTCGCCGCTGTTTCACCCGCGGCCTTCATCCGCTTGAACACGGGGCTTTCAGAGAGTTTCAGCCGCATCCACAATGAAATCGCAAGCAGCAGCAACGAAAACAGGAACGGCAGCCGCCAAGCCCATTCATTCCAGGCTTCGGCGCTGACTGCCGCCTTCGCGGCGAGCACGACCGCGATCGACAGAATGAAGCCACCGGCAACGCTCGCTTGGATGAAGCTGGTGTAATAGCCGCTGCGCCCTGCGGGTGCATGTTCGGCGACATAAATCGCCGCGCCGCCATATTCGCCGCCCAGCGCCAATCCTTGCAGGATGCGCAGGAAAATGATGATCGCGGGGGCCGCCAACCCGATCGCCTCGGTCGACGGCACCAGCCCCACCCCAGCGGTTGCCACGCCCATCAGCGTGATCGTGACAAGGAACGTGTATTTCCGTCCCAGTCGATCGCCAAGAAATCCGAACAGGATCGCGCCTAGTGGTCGAAACCCAAAGCCGATCGCAAAACCTGCCCAGGCAAGCAAGGTTTGGACGGTTTCGTTGCCGGCGGGGAAAAAGGTGCGGCCAATAATCCCGCTCGCCGCGAGCGTGCCATAGATGAAAAAATCATACCATTCGAACACCGTACCCAACGACGATGCCGTAATGACGAGCTGGATGTCCTTGCGGCTGGGCGCAGGTTCCGCTGCCTCTGTCACCCCAACCGTCCCCGCCATTACCATTACCACTCCCCCGAGCATCAGTTGTTTGCGCTATGCGTAAACGGTTTGTGTAGCGGGGCAATAGATCGCTTGGCGATCATCGGGGAGGAGCGTCAATCAGCGGCGTTGCTTTCGCGTTCGAGCATGCGGATGATGCCGGAGAAGTCCAGCCCGCCATGGCCCTGATCGGCAAAGGACTGATAAAGTTCGGCAGCGCGTTGACCCATGGGGGTCGACGCATCGGCACCCTGTGCTGCCTGGCGCGCCAGCTTCAGGTCCTTCAGCATCAGCGCGACGGCAAAGCCGCCCTGATAGTCATGATCGGCCGGGGTTTGCGGGCCCACCCCGGGGACCGGACAATAGCTCGTCATCGACCAGTTCTGGCCTGACGACACGCTGGAGATATCGAAGAATTTCTGCGCGCTGAGGCCCAGTTTTTCAGCGAGCAGGAACGCTTCGCACGTCGCGATCATCGATGCGCCGAGCAGCATGTTGTTGCAGATCTTGGCGGCCTGCCCCGCGCCATTGCCACCTGCATGAATCACGGCCTTGCCCATAGCTGACAGGATCACCTCGGCGCGTTCGAACCCGGCCTCGCTCCCGCCGACCATGAAGGTAAGGCTGCCCGCATTGGCGGCCGCGATGCCGCCTGACACCGGTGCATCGACCGCAACCAGCCCCTTGGCCTGCGCCGCTTCGGCAACACGCTTGGCGGTCGCGACGTCGATCGTCGAACAATCGATCAGCAGCGTGTTCGGCGCTGCTGCCGGAAATACCTCATCGGTGCAGACCATTTCAACATGGCTGCCGGCGGGCAGCATCGTCACGACAACTTCGGCGCCATCGACGGCAGCAGCAGCGCTCGCCACCGGCAGGCAACCCGCCGCCTTGGCGCGATCGAGCGCGTCGGGTGACAGATCAAACGCGCGGACATCATGCCCCGCCTTCGCCAGGTTCGCGGCCATACCGCCGCCCATATTGCCCAAGCCGATAAATGCGATGCGCGTCATGTTACTTCCCCGTCCACACACCGGCGCGCTTCTCGACGAACGCCGCCATGCCTTCTTTCTGGTCCGCTGTGCCGAATAGCCCGTGAAACAACCGGCGCTCGAAAAGGATGCCCTGGGTCAGCCCGGTTTCGAAAGCGGTGTTGACCATTTCCTTGTTTGCCTTGACGGCGAGCGGGGCCATTGCCGCGATCGTCGTGGCGGTCTTTATGGCTTCCTCGATCAGGTCGGCGGCAGGAATCACCCGGCTGACCAGCCCGGCGCGTTCGGCTTCGGCGGCGTCCATCATCCGGCCCGTCAGGCACATCTCCATCGCCTTGGCCTTGCCGACCGCGCGAGCGAGCCGCTGCGATCCGCCCATACCGGGGGAGACGGCGAGCTTGATCTCAGGCTGGCCGAACTTGGCGGTATCGGCGGCCAGAATGAAGTCACACATCATCGCAACCTCGCACCCGCCGCCCAGCGCGTAGCCGGCAACTGCGGCGATGATCGGTTTGCGGGTGGCAGTAACGCGGTCATAGCCGGCGAAATGGTTCGTGCCGAACATGTCGGCAAATCCCATCGCCTGCATTTCCTTGATGTCGGCGCCCGCAGCAAAGGCTTTTTCCGAGCCGGTCAGCACCGCGCAACCCTGCGACGCATCGGCATCGAATGCCTCCAGCGCCGCAATCAGTTCGGCCAGCACCTGGCTGTTGAGCGCGTTCAGCGCCTGCGGGCGGTTGAGCGTGATGAGCGTGACGGCACCGCGCTGTTCGACGAGAAGGGTTTCGTAATCCAAGGCCTTTTTCCTTATTCGTCACCCCGGACTTGTTCCGGGGTCCACCGTGCCTCGTGGGA
>CAZWAL010000212.1:0-4707 GCA_964631905.1 uncultured Stakelama sp. | reverse complement strand
GCGCGGCCAAGGGCGCAGATGCGGTCTATCAGGATGCGCGCGATATTCGCGACGGCGGCGGCAACGGTTCGATCATCGGCCGCAACACCTTCCAGCGCCCCCGCGCCGACGCACTGGCGATGCTCGACAAGCTGGTGAGCATCTATAAAAACGAGGAATAGATGGTCGATCGGGTCGCAACCCCGGACCCGGCATGGAGCACGGTCGACCGCTACATCGCCGACCAGCTCCTGGGCGATGATACCGTCCTGACGGCAACGCTGGCTGCCAATGCGGCGGCGGGCCTGCCCGATATCGATGTCTCGCCGCCGCAGGGCAAAATGCTCGAGCTGTTCGCGCGGATGGCGGGGGCCCGGCGAATTCTGGAGATCGGGACGCTTGGCGGCTATTCGACGATCTGTCTCGCGCGGGCCTTGCCCGAAGATGGTCGGCTGGTGACGCTGGAGCTGGAACCCCACCACGCCGACGTGGCGCGCGCCAATATCGCGGCGGCGGGGCTGTGCGATCGTGTCGAAGTGCGGACCGGCGCGGCGCTGTCATCGCTGGAAAGGATGATCGAAGCAACCGAGGAGCCGTTCGATCTGGTCTTCATCGACGCCGACAAGGACAATAGCGCCAATTATGTGCGGGCGGCGATGGCGCTGGGACGGCCGGGGACGGTCATCATCGTCGACAATGTCGTGCGCGAAGGGGGCGTGCTTGATGTAGCGAGCGACGATCCCCGCATCGTCGGCACGCGGGCGCTGTTCGACATGATCGATGCCGAAGCCCGATTAAGCGCGACGGCAATCCAGACCGTTGGATCGAAAAAATGGGACGGCTTCCTGCTGGCGATGATGCGTTGAGCACCGGGCTCAGCGCGTGAAGTCGAACCCGACCCGGTAGTCGCCCGACCTGACCGGGCGATTGGTGTAGCGGGCCGGTGTAGCAGAATTCAGCGTGAGCATCCCGCCCGCGACCGGTGTCGGCTCGCCCAGCGTCAGATCGATCCGCTCATGGCGGCGCGGCGTGCGCAACTCCGTCCGCAAGACCAGGCGCCCTGCCCAGATGCAGCGGGCGTTGGCGGGGCAGCGGCTGTCCTCCACCACGCGGATCGGCCTGATGATTGCGCCATCGATCCGAACTCTTTGGCCAAGCCGTACCAGTCCGTGGCGGGGCGCAGCGACGGTAGCGGTGGCACTGATGGCAAGCAGGGCGGGGAGGCCAAGGCAAATGATCTGTTTCATGTCCACCATTCTACGGCGCGCCGATGAGTCGCCGATGAACGCGGCTTTCATCGCGGGCGATCCCCGTCTAGGAACGCCGCATGACCCTTGAAGATGATCCCCTCGGCCCGCTCGACCCCGATTTCGCCGCCCAGTTCCAGCGCGATGATCGGCGGCCAGCGTGCCAGCTTTACCTGATTTCTCCGCTAGAGGTCGGCGGGGCGTTCCCGGATCGGCTGCGGCGCGCGCTGGGGGCAGGGCCGGTCGCGGCGTTCCAGTTTCGGGTGAAGGGTATCGACCAGCACGCCGCCGCGACTCTGGCCGAACCGCTGCAGAAGATTTGCGCCGAACATGACGTGGCGTTTCTGGTCAACGACAGCATTTCGCTCGCCAAGCGGCTGGGTGCAGATGGCGTGCATCTCGGCCAGGAAGATGGCGACCCACGCGAGGCGCGCTCCATCCTCGGCCCGGCGGCGCAGATCGGCGTTACCTGTCATGCCAGCCGCCACCTTGCGATGGAAGCGGGCGAACGCAGCGCGGATTACGTCGCCTTCGGCAGCTATTTCCCGACGACGACCAAACAGGTCGAGCATCATGCCGAGCCAGTGCTGCTCAGCTGGTGGTCGACAATGTTCGAAATCCCCTGTGTCGCAATCGGCGGCATCACCCCCGCCAATGGACGCCCGCTCGTTCAGGCAGGGGCCGATTTCCTCGCCGTGTCGAACGCCGTATGGGGCGGGGACGAGGAAGCGGCGGTACGGGCGTTTGCGGACGTGCTGGCGCGGTAACGACGGCAGGCCTAGTGCACGGCATCCATCAGAGGAGCCTGTCATGCTCGATCGCATTTTCACCGCTATCGCCAGTCGCATCGCCGCTTTTGCAGGGCAGCCTTTATCCTTCGTCATGGCACTCAGCATCATTGCGATCTGGGGGCTGACAGGGCCGCTGTTCGGCTATTCGGATACGTGGCAACTCGTCGTGAACACCGCGACCACGATCGTGACCTTCCTGATGGTGTTCCTGATCCAAAACTCACAGAATCGCGACGCCGCGGCGATGCAGGCCAAGCTCGACGAACTGATCCGTGCGGTCGAGCAGGCGCGCGCGCAGTTTATTGGCATCGAGCACAAGACGGATCGGGAGATCGAGAAAATCCGTGCGGATCTGGAGCGCGAATGTGCGGCCGATGATAGTCTTGAGCCGATCCATCTCAGCGTTCGCCGTTTGCGTCAGCGACTTTGATCGCCACCGTTTAGGTCGACGCTACCAGTGCCGCACGCGCGCTGTATCGACATGGACGAAGCCGTCCTTGGGGTAATAGCCGACGCCGCCCATCGCCAATGCCCGTGCCGCATCGCGCAACCGCTCCAGCGGCACGCCGGGCAAATGAATGTCGGTCGCCTTGCCGAGCATATGCTGGCTTTTCGTCGCGACGCCGGTATGCGCGCCACCGCGTGATCGCAGCACGGCATTGGTCGTCGGCGATCGATAGCCGGAAATCAGATCGAACGGCTTGCCGCCGGTGACACCAAGCGATTGGCGCAGCGACACCAGTAACGCCAGCAACCGCCGGTCCATGGGGGCCTCTTCTCCGGTGCGCCAATCGCGCAGGCCGTGATTGAGTTCGGCCAATCCCGCCGAAACAAACTGTCCGCCGCGCGCAAACACCGCATCGAAACGCTCGTTGGTATGGACGTTGCGGATCGCCAGCCGCCACTCGCCTGCCGGGAGGAAAGGGGCGGCGGATGCCGATATCGGGGTCAGCCCCAGTATCCCTCCCGCGATGCCCGATCCGATAAACATGCGCCGCGATGGCAACGCGGACACGGAATCGGTTTCAGTCGTTGTGATCATGCATTTGCTTAGGGGCATGATCGATTGAAAAATATAGTAATTACCGCCGTCTACCTCGCCATGGGCTCGATCGGCCTTGTCTCTGCCGTACAGGCACAGGCTGATCGCCCTCCAGCGATCGAAATCGACATGACGATTTTGCATGTTCAGGTGATTCTCGATCATCTCGGCTTTTCGCCCGGTGTGCTCGACGGTCAGCCCGGCCAGACTCTCACCGCGTCGCTTAAAGGTTTTCAGGAATCGCGCGGGTTTAAACGTACGGGCACGCTTGATAACCCGACGATGAACGCCCTTCTCGCCTATCGGGCGATGCGTCCGGTCAGGACGTTGCGCCTGACGGCGGAGGGGTTGTCCGGGCCTTTTGTCGATCCGTTGCCCAAAAAGGCTGTCGATCAGGCGAAGCTTCCCGCGCTCGGCTATCGCAATGCGCTCGAAAAGCTCGCTGAAATGTTTCACACCACGCCAGCAGTCCTGATTGCCCTGAATAGCCCGCAGACCCGGCTGGTGCCAGGCACCATCGTACGCTTTCCCAATGCGTTGCCCTCGTCGCGAGCCTATGATGCAAAACTTCCCGATCATTGGCGGGCCACATTGTCGTCGCTGAACGTCGATGCGCGCCAGCCGGCGGGCGCAAAGATCGTCGTCGATAAATCGGATCAGGTGCTGCGTGTGTTCGATGCCAAGGGCAAGCTCGTCGCGCAGTTTCAGGCGACGATGGGAAGCGCGCGTGATCCTCTCCCCATTGGACGATGGAAGATGCAGGGCGCATCGTACAATCCTGAATTCCACTATAACCCGGATCTTTTCTGGGACGTAAAAGACAGCGTGAAAGATGCGCTGTTGCCGCCCGGCCCCAACGGGCCTGTCGGGGTGATCTGGCTCGATCTGTCGAAGCCGCATTACGGCATACACGGTACCCCCGAACCGAGCACAATAGGCCGCGCCGCCAGCCATGGCTGTATCCGGCTCACCAATTGGGATGCAGCGCGCCTCTCGCTGATGATCAAGCCGGGGACTCCGGCAATTTTCCAGGAGTAGGCGCGTTGCGGGGGCTGAGCATATCGGGGGCGTTGCTGGTCGTCGTCATCATCCTGATGGCAAACACGGTGCGGTTTCGGACGGTGGCTGAGGCTGCTGCGCCGCCGCTGGCCGAGGAAGGCCTTGCCCAACAAGGTGCAGTGACGCGGATTTTCGGGTCAACGCGAGCCATCGCATACGGCGGGCAGCTCCTGATCCCCGTACACGGCGTCGCACGAACCAGCCTCGCCAGCAGTTGGGGTGATCCCCGCGGCGGCGGCACGCGCGCGCATCACGGGATCGATATTGCTGCCGCGCGCGGTACGTTGGTGGTCGCGGCGGCGGCCGGGCGGGTTGAGAAAATGGCGGAAAATCCCGCAGGTGGTACCACCGTCTATGTCCGCTCGCCTGCGGGCAAATGGACCTATTATTACGCCCATCTGCTCGCCTATGCGCCCGGCTTGCAGGAGGGGAAGATGCTCCTGCCCGGTGATCCGATCGGCTATGTCGGCGATACCGGCAATGCGGGTTCGGGCAATTATCACCTCCATTTCGGCTTGTCGCGCATGTACCCCCGCGATGGCTGGTGGCAGGGCGTGCCGGTCGATCCCTATCCGCTGCTTGCCGGAAG
>CAZWAL010000211.1:0-4757 GCA_964631905.1 uncultured Stakelama sp. | reverse complement strand
CGATGAACCCGCTCAACATCCCCGGCTGCACCTATTGCCACCCGCAGATCGCCAGCGTCGGGCTGACCGAGGCCAAGGCGAAGGAAGCCGGGTATGAGGTCAAGGTCGGTAACTTCCCCTTCATCGGCAATGGCAAGGCGATTGCACTGGGTGAGGCGGAGGGGTTCGTGAAGACCGTGTTCGATGCCAAGACCGGCGAGTTACTGGGTGCACACATGATTGGTGCCGAAGTCACCGAGCTGATCCAGGGCTATACCATCGGCAAGACAGGTGAGTTGACCGAAGCCGAGTTCATGGAAAGCGTGTTCCCGCACCCGACCTTGTCGGAAATGATGCATGAAAGCGTACTCGCTGCGTACGAAAAAACGCTTCATATGTAGGAATTCAGCTGAAATATATCCGCCCCTCTTGTGCGAATCATCGTGGGAGTGGGGCGGATGTACTACAGCGATCAGCAATTGCTTGAGCGCGTCGAGCGGGTGGCGGCCGGGTTTTCGGGCTGGCGGAGCGGCCTGTATTTCATTGCGGTGCGGTCGAACGCCGATGTCGCCGACAAGTTTGACGACAAAGGCTATGTCTTCAACTGCAAGGGGGCGGGGCAGCGCCCCGAATTCCGCATGGTCGTTAGCTGCACGACCAATGCCGGCACTTATGGCCTGCTGAATTTCGCAGAATACAACCCGTCGGGCTGTGCGGTGCTGAAGGCCGACCAGATCGTCTACGACAGTCACCAGAAGGGACGGCACAAGGGCTATTCGGCCTATCGTCAGGTCAAGGGATTTCCCTATCACCGCGACGCCAACCGCAACCAGCGCGCCGAGGAACGCGGGCCGGTATTCTCCGATGTGATCGCCGCGAATATCCACCGAGCGAGCGCGACGGCCACCTCGACGCGAATCTACAACTGGTCGGTGGCGTGCATCGTCATGAACCGGCCGAACGAATTCGCCGCGTTCATGGCCTATGCGGCGGGACGGCCAGTGTCGCTGTGCATTCTGCAGGAGTTCTAATCGGCGTGCGCTGGACGGGGCCTGCACCATCGGTATGATCCCGGTAAATCAATCGGGGAACATCATGATCAAGAACATCGTCGCAGGGTTGCTGGCATCGGTTGCGATTGCCGGCGTGGCATCGCCCGCATCCGCCGAGACGGTGGTGGTGACCGCCGATCACATGGTGGACGTGGTGAGCGGCAAGACGGTCGACTATCCGGCGGTCTTCATCACCGACGGCCGCATCACCAGCGTTGCCGACGCGCGTACGGTGAAATGGGGCAGCGATGTGAAGCACATCGATCTTTCGGGCCAGACGATCCTGCCCGGCTTGATCGACATGCACGTCCATCTCGATGCCGATCCCCGGCTCAGCGGCTATCAGGCGCTCGGCTATACTGACAGCTTCTGGCAGGCGGTTGGTGTCGCCAATGCGAAGGCGATGCTTGAGGCGGGCTTCACCACGGTGCGCAACGTTGGGTCGGGGCAATTCAACGATGTCGGTCTGAAACAGGCGGTGGAGGCCGACTATATACCCGGGCCGCGGATTGTGCCCTCAGGCTATGCGCTTGGCGCGACCGGCGGACACTGCGATGGCACGGAAGCGCTGCCGCCAAGCTTTGCCGGGGTGCCCAATCCGTCGGTTGCCGACGGACCGGAAGGGTATCGCAAGCTGGTGCGCACAATGCGGAAATATGGCGCGGAATCGATCAAGATCTGCGCGACGGGCGGCGTGCTTTCGCGTGGCGATGCGGCGGGTGCGCAACAGATGACGCTCGATGAGATCAAGGCAGTTACGGCCGAGGCGCACATGCTTGGCATGCGCGTTGCCGCCCATGCGCACGGCACTGCCGGTATCAACGATTCGCTGCGGGCCGGGGTCGATACGATCGAACATGCCAGCCTGGCCGATGCGGAGAGCTTTCGCCTCGCTAAGGCGGCGGGCGCGTGGTTCTCGATGGATATCTATGATGATGATTACATTCTGGCCGAAGGCGCGAAGAACGGGGTGTTCCCCGAAAGCCTGGAGAAGGAACGCCAGATCGGCCGCAAGCAACGCGAAGTGTTCCGTGATGCGCACAAGGCAGGCGTGAAGATGGTATTCGGCACCGATAATGGCGGCGTGTTTCCGGCGGGCCAGAATGCGCTTCAATTCGCCAAGATGGTCGAATGGGGGATGACCCCGGTCGAGGCGATTCGGGCTGCCACCACCAACGCTGCAGAGGCGCTGTCGCGTTCCGCCGATGTCGGTTCGCTTGCTGTGGGTCGTTATGGCGATATCGTTGCCGTCACTGGCGATCCGCTCACCAATGTGCGCCTGCTCGAAAAGCCGAGTGCGGTGATCAAGGGCGGGGTGCGGATCAAGTAATTGGTAGCGCCCGCCTCCCAACCAAAGTTGGGTCTCGTGTCTCCTAGAGCGCCGGGTACATATTTTCACCCACCAAAACCCGTTTGGGCTGAGCTTGTCGAAGACCTGCTTTCTTCTTGAGGCGGTGAATCCTGCGGCCCGAAGAACAAGGCAGCCCTTCGACAAGCTCAGGGCGAACGGTTATGATTTACTGCGCGATGCTCAAAACCACGCAGCAAAAAGGCGCTTTCCCAGCCCCCCGGGAAAGCGCCTTATGCCAGAGCAGCGTCGCTGATCAGGCGGCGGCTTCGCTCGGCGGGGTGTAGAATACCGATTCAGTCGACCGTACTGGTGAGGTAACCGCTGCGGGCGTGCTTGTCGGGCCGCTGAAGCTCTTTCCCGATTCGGGCGAGATATGCTTCAGGCGACCATCGATGCTTGCACCGTTTTCGATCGCGATGTTTTCATATTCGACATCGCCGGTGATCCGCGCAGCCCGCTCCACCGTCAACTGGCGAACCGATACCGTGCCTTCGACGGCACCGGCAAGACGTGCGCTTTCGGCGCGAACGTTGCCGGCGATGCGGCTTTCGCTGCCCTGGACGAGCGAACCGCAATTGACGTCACCGTCGACGCGGCCATCGATGTGAAGGTCAGCCGTGGCGGTAACGTTGCCCGTTACGATCACATCCGGGCCGAGCACCGAAAACATGCCACGCTTGCCGGCGGGCTGGCTGGGTGCGGGCGGCAGGCTGGTGGAGCCCGTTTCGCGCGCCGATCCGGACTTGTTGGAATTGAACATGCTCATAATCTGATTACCCCGCACAAAAAATCTGAGCCAGACGCTAACTTAGCGACTCGGGTGAAACCTTATCACAATTCTCGTTACGCTAGGAGATACGAACGCTCAGAATGGGCGTACCAGAAGGGGATTGTCGTTCGCGGCCTGATTGAGCAGCGACTGCAAAACCAGCCAGGTGGCCAAGATCATGGGAATTGCACCCAGCGCCGCCAGCCAGGGCAATCCCATGCCATAGCCGAACAGCCCGAAAAGCGAGCCAAGCTGCACCGCGACCGGCACTCTCCAGGCGCCCGGCGCCCGGCTGACAATCGCCAGCGCCACCGACAGGATGTCAGCCAGCAGAAAATAGCGTTCATGCATCCGCGGCAGCAATCCTGCCCCGATCAGCGGCGCGAGCAGCGCAAGCCGTAGCAGCATTTCCGGCGAAAAATGCCGTGCGGTAGCAATGTACCGCGCCAGATAGGCAGCAATCGCGCCGATCGCGATAACGCTCGCCAGCCCGGCGACGACGTTGCTGTTATACCCCAGTTCGCGCGCCACCATCCAGATATTGGGGGCGTTGCGGGCAATATCGTTGAAGGTTGTCGCCTGCCGGAAATAGACCGTCAGCAGATCATCGATCGGCCATCCTGCAGCCCATGCTGGCGCGAGGGCCGCGAGATAGGTGAGGGGCGTGATCAGCCAATATTTCAACGGCACATGGCGCGCGATCAGGATCACCAGAATGAACGGGCCGATCAGCACGGTTTGCATCTTGATCGCGAGCGCCAGCCCGCACCACGCCAGCATCGCCCGGTGGCGCCGTTCGATGACTGCCCCAATCGCCATCAGGACGGGGGCGACATACATGGCGTCGCTCTGCCCGAGCATGGCCGCATTGATCATCAGGCTCGGCAGCGCGAGCAGACACATGGCAAGGCGCGGGGCATCATCGATTCGCAGCGTCTGCAACAAGCGCCAGAACGCCGCCGCGGCTGCCAGATTGCCGATCATCGCCACGATCTTGACGATGACGACGTCGGCGACGAGCCCTTTCAGCGGAGTCGCGAGCGCGAGCAGATAGAGATAGGGCGGACTATAGGCGCCGAATGGCTTGGCAAAGGCGGCGATTGCCCCGGTATCGACGATGTGATCGAACCAGGGAATGTAATCATTGGCGATGTCGGTGGTCACCAGCGGAACCAGCGCCACGTGCCAATACGCCCCGAACAGCAGGATTATCGCCACGATCGAGCCGCGAATGCGCGCCTGGGGCGGCGTGATGTCGATGTGGAACATGACAGCGGGTGTAGCCCGACAGGGTTAGCGCGCCGTAAAGAACAGCAAATTGCGCGACGACGCGGGCGGGTATGTTGACCTGCTCTGTCACCCCGCGTATAGGCGCGCCTGCTTCACGGGACGGCAGTCGCGTTGGGGCTGCTTGAACATTGCTGGATGCATTTACGGGCCCCGGTGGTCGAAAGGCCACCACGAGGTCCCTTTTTGTCATTTCCGCCACGATGGCTCCAGCAAAGTAACCGCCGAATTTTTCGGTAACATAAGGTGAAGGGCTTCATGCCGACGATTAACCAGCTGGTCCGCAAGGGCCGCGATCCGCAGAAGGCCAAGTCAAAGG